>NZ_JBFASK010000004.1:0-240708 GCF_040677675.1 Streptomyces sp. NPDC053755
GACTCGTCGGCGACCGCGAACGGATGCGTGAGCTCGTGGCGCGCACCCAGCCGCTACGGCCGGCGGGCGCCGTGCCGCCCCGGGGCCTTCGCTCAGCGCTCGCCCGCGAGGTCGGTCTCCTGGTGCTCCGCCTTCACCGTGGCGGCCGCGGCGGCCGGCCAGGCCGCCCAGCCGCCGGCGGGCTTGAGGGCGACGTGCCGCCACCACGGCTCCGCGGGCGGGATCGACGCGGGTTCGAACGGCTCGCCCGGACGGGGGGTGGCCACCACCTGACCGGCCGCGTGGCCGGCGTACAGGGTGCGCTCGGCGGGCTCGTGCCAGGGGTGCGGAGCCAGGTTGAAGGTGCCCCAGTGGATCGGCAGCAGCACGCCGTGCGGAGAGCCGCCCTGGAGGTCCAGGTGGGCGCGCATGCCCTCCTCCGGGGTCATGTGGATGTCCGGCCAGAACTCGGAGTAGGCCCCGAGCTGGATCATCGTGACGTCGAAGGGGCCGTGGGCGGCGCCGATCTCCTCGAATCCGGGGAAGTAGCCGGTGTCCCCGCTGTGGTAGATCCGGTGCTCGGGACCGGTGACGACCCAGGACGCCCACAGGGTGTGCTGCTGGTTGCGCAGGCCGCGGCCGCAGAAGTGCCGGGCGGGCGTCGCGGTCAGCCGCAGCTCGCCGACCTCCGTCGACTCGTTCCAGTCCAGCTCGCGCAGGCGGGAGGCGGGCACCCCCCAGCGCTCCAGGTGCGCGCCGACGCCGAGCGGCACGACGAAGAGGGTGTCCGTCGTGGCCAGGGCCTTGATCGTGGGCAGGTCGAGATGGTCGTAGTGGTCGTGCGAGATCACGACGACGTCGACCGGGCCGAGCCCGGCGAGCGGCAGCGGCACCGGGTGCAGGCGCTTGGGCCCGGCGAAGGCGAAGGGCGAGCAGCGGTCGCCCCAGACCGGGTCGAAGAGCACCCGGTGGCCGTCGATCTCGGCGAGGACGCTGGAATGGCCCGCCCAGGTGAGCCGCAGGCCCGAGGCCGGCGGGCGGGCGAGGTCGGCCAGGGCCGTGGGATGGACGGGGATCGGGCCGGCCGGGGCCCGCAGCACGCGTGCCTCCTTCCTGAAGTAGACCTTGGCGAACTCGAGGCCGGATCCCTGGGGCCGGTGCCGGGCCGCCACCGGGTTCCGGAAGACGCCGTCCGCGAAGTTCGGCGAGCGACGGATGCGCTCCATGCGCGCGCCTGCCGGGTCGGCGCCGAAGGCCTCCGGGCGCAGGGCGCGCAGCCGCGCCCGCAACGGGTGGTCGGAGCCGGTGCCGGTCACGAGACCTCCTGAGGGGGGTAGGGGTCGTTCCATTATGGGCGGACCGCGGACCTCCCGGCCGGGAGCGGGGTCGGTACGGAACCGTCGTTCCGTACCGATGCCTCCCCGGCCCCCGGCCTCCCCCGCCGCCCGCCCGGAGTGAGCGCGTGCCACGGCGCGTCGACGGCGGGCGGCGGCTCCCGTTGTTGATCATGCCCGCGTCATGTGCTGTGTAGGGTGACCGGCGTGGCGAGAGTGCGGTTGAACGTGGCGGAGCGGCGGGAGGAACTGTTGCGTGCCGCCGTCGAGCAGATCGAGGCCCGGGGCGTGGCAGCCGTGCGGATCGCCGACATCGCCTCCGCCCTCGGAGTCAGCAACGCCCTCGTGCTCTACCACTTCGCGTCCAAGGAGAAGCTCGTCGCCGCGGCCTTCTCCTACGCCGCCGAGGGGGATCTCGCGCATCTGCGCAAGCTCCTCGGCCGCCGCACGACCGCTTTGCGCCGGCTGAGGTCGGCGGTCCGCTGGTACGCGCCCACCGGCCAGGCCAAGGGCTGGCGCCTGTGGATCGAGGGCTGGTCGGCGAGCCTGCGGGAACCGGCGCTGCGGGAGGTCGCGGCCGCCCTCGACCAGCAGTGGAAGGCGGCCCTGACCGAGGTGATCGCCGAGGGCGCGGCGGCCGGGGAGTTCCCCTGCCCCGATCCGGCCGCCGCGGCCTGGCGGCTGACCGCCTTCCTCGACGGGCTCGCCGTGCAGATGACCGCCTACGCCGGGTCCCTGTCGCGCGCCGCCATGCGGGAGTGGGCCGACGCGGCGCTCGACCGGGAGCTGGGCCTGAGCGGCCCGGGGACGACCGCACAGCGCAGCCCGAAGAGCGGCCCGGGGACGACCGCACAGCGCAGCCTGAAGAGCGACCCGGAGAGGACCGCTCAGCGCAGCTCGTAGACCGCCGTCACGGTCACCTGCTCCTCGATCTCGCCGGGGGCCAGCGGCATCTCCGGCGCGTCGGCGGGCATCCCGGGCACGGCGCCGGAGACCGGGCGGACGGAGTCGCCCTCGGTCAGCGAGACGAGCCGCCCGAGGCGGTGCCCGCTGAGCCGCGCGTGCTGACTCGCCTTCTCCCGCGCGTCCTGATGGGCGGCCTTCCTGGCCTCGGAGCGCAGGGCGCCGGGGTCGGCGACGTCGAACGCCACGCTGTTGACCCGTCCCGCGTCCCCGGTCGCGTCGCCGACGGCCGCGACGACCCTGCCTGCCCGGTCGATGCCCCTGACCTTGACGGAGAAGGACTGGCCGGCCTGGTAGCCCGCCACCCGGTTCTCGCCGCCGTCGCTCTGGCTGTAGACGGCGGACAGCGAGAGGCTGTCGGTCCTGATGTCGCGGTCGGCGACGGCCTCCTTGCGCAGGGCCGCCAGCAGCGCCTCGGCGGCGGTGCGCTGCCCGTCCATCGCCTCCTGGGCGGTCTTACGGGTGACCTCGACGCCCACCGAGAGGACGGCCACGTCGGGCGCGGCGGCGGCCCGGCCGGTCCCGGTCACGGTGACGGTCGTGGTCGCCGCGGCCGGGGCGGCGGCGACGGAGGGGGCCGCGGCGGGGCCCGCGGCGAGCGCGGGCGCGGTCCCCGCGAGCAGGAGACCCCCGAGCACCGTCCCCGCGACGAGGGCGCGGCCGAGGCCCCGGGCGGAGGCGGAAGCGGCGACGGAAGCGGAACGGTCGGCGAAAGGGGCGTAAGGCGCACGAAGAGGGCTGGTCGTCACGGACGGTCCTTTCGGGAACGGCTGCCGGAGGACCCGGCGCGCACATCCCAACACCCCCCGGCCCCCGCTCCCGCGCGCCACTCCTGCCCCGTCACCCGCACAGGTCTGCGCGCACGGCCGCGCCGCGTCAGACGTTCCCGGCGACGGGCGCGCGGTACCGGGCCCGAGCCGCCCCCCGGCGCACGCCGCTGTCGGTGCCGCTTGGTAGAACTCTCGCATCAGCCGATCAAGGACCGTCCGGTGCCGGGAGTAGTCATGACCATTTCGACCCCCCTGGGGGAGCTGCACGGCCTGCCCGTCTTCGACTTCCCCTCCCCGGACTCCACCGCCGCTCTGCCGGACGCCGCGTCCGTGGCCTGGCGTGTCTCGGCTCCGACCTACAGCGAGCCGGGCGACGAGCGGTGGGAGGCGATCTTCGACCGCTTCCTCGCCACGGTCGACGCGGGCCGCGTCCGAGCGCTGGTCGTCGGCGGCTGGGACGAGGCGTACGACACCTCGTCGGCGCCGGTCGTCACGGCGCTCATCGGCGCCGACAACCGCCTCACCGCTCTGGAGGCGGTCTTCCTCGGGGACATGACCTTCGAGGACTGCGAGATCTCATGGATCCAGCAGACCGACGTGACGCCGTTGCTCGCCGCCTACCCAGGGCTCCGGGAGTTCGGTGTACGCGGAGGCACGGGGCTCGCCTTCCCCTCCATCCACCACTCCGGCCTGCGCACGCTCGTGGTGGAGACGGGCGGCCTGCCCGCCGCGGTCGTGCGCGGTATCGCGGGCAGCGACCTGCCCGCCCTGGAGAACCTCGAACTCTGGCTGGGTACGGACGAGTACGGCGGTAACAGCTCCCCCGCCGATCTGGAGCCGCTGCTCTCCGGGACGGCGTTCCCCGCCCTGCGTCATCTGGGGCTGCGGAACAGCCAGATCCAGGACGAGGTGGCCGCCGCGGTCGCGAGTGCCCCGGTCGTCGCCCGGCTCGAACGCCTCGACCTGTCGATGGGCACGCTCACCGACGAGGGAGGGGCGGCGCTGCTCGCCGGACAGCCGCTCACGCACCTGGCGTACCTCGGGCTCGCGCACCACTATCTGTCGAAGGAGATGAGCGAGCGGATCGTCGACGCGCTCACGCCGTCCGGTGTACGGGTCGACATCGACGACCCCCAGCAGCCGGACGAGGACGACGGCGAGGTCCACCGGTACGTCGCGGTCGCCGAATGACGAACGCGCTCGTGCCGGGCGCCGCGGCCCGGTCGGGGGGCGGCGCACCCGGGCGCCTCGCGGGCCGGGCGGGAGCCGACGGGCGCCTCGCGGGCCGGGCGGGAGCCGACGGGTGCGACCCGTCCCTCCGTCTGGCCGTCGTCGGCAACCCGGCGGGACGCCGTGTCCGGTTCTTCCAGGACGCGGTGGCCGCGGCGGGCCTGCCGCCGGCGCGGGTCGTACCGTGGCTCGACGTCCTGCGGGGCGGGGCGCGGTTCACGGCGGGCGAGACCGTCCGCCTCGACTCGCCCGGCGAGGACCCGGACGTCGACCGGCTGCTGCGCGGTGTCGAGGACACGACCCGCGTCGAGGGCACGGGGCTCTGGTACGCGCGCTTCACCTCAGCGGTCTCGGAGCTGGCCGCCGGCGTGCGGGCCGCTGGAGCGGTCCTGGTCGACGATCCCGGCGAGCTCGCGGTCCAGTTCGACAAGCGGCTCGGCCACGGCGTGCTGCGTCGGGCCGCGGTGCCGGTGCCCGCGTCGCCGACCTCGGGGCACGACGCCCCGCCCGTGCGCGGGTGGGACGACGTCGTGCGGCTGATGGCGGACGCCGGGACGCGCCGCGTCTTCGTGAAGCTCGCGCACGGCTCCTCCGCCTCCGGGGTGCTCGCGGTGGAGACGGCACCCGCCGGGCGGGTCCAGGCGACCACGTCGGTGGAGCGCGGCCCGGGCGGCGCGCTCTTCAACTCGCTGCGGGTCCGCCGCTACCGGACGGAGCGCGAGGTCGCCTCGATCGTGGACGCCCTGGCGCCCGACGGGCTGCACGTCGAGCGCTGGCTGCCGAAGGCGTCGTCGGGCGGTCGGGTCGCCGACCTGCGGGTGGTGGTGGTCGACGGCCGCGCGACCCACGCCGTCGTCCGCACCAGCCGCTCGCCCATGACCAACCTTCACCTGGGGGGAGCCCGGGGGGATCTGGAGGCGGCGCGCGGCGCGGTCGCCGCCGCGGGCGGACGGTGGGAGGACGTGCTCGGCGTGGCCGAGCGCGCGGCCGCCGCCTTCCCCGGCACGCGGTGCCTGGGCGTCGATCTGCTGCCCTCCTCCGACTGGCGCCGTGTCGCCGTCGGCGAGGTCAACGCCTTCGGTGACCTCCTGCCCGGTCTCACCGGCCTGCCCGGCGGCGGCGCCGAGGGCCTGGACACCTACGCGGCCCAGGTAGCCGCCCTCCTCCGTCCCACCGCCCCCACGCCCACCGCGGCACCGAACGCCACCACCAGCACCACCAGCACCACCAACACCGAACGAAACGCCACCACCGCCGTCACCGGCACCCCCCGCACCACCACCGCCCTACGACCGCGCCCCCCAGGAACGAGCACCACGTGAACCAGCGGCCCGCGCCCGACATGAACGAGATCGTCGGCAGTCATGATCTGCTCCTGGTCACGCTCGACACCCTGCGGTACGACGTCGCGGCCGAGCTCGCCTCCGCCGGCCGCATCCCGAACCTGGCGCGCCACCTCCCCGGCGGCCGGTGGGAGCGCCGGCACGCCCCCGGCAGCTTCACCTACGCCTCCCACCAGGCGATCTTCGCCGGCTTCCTGCCGACCCCGGCCTCCCCTGGCCCGCACCCCCGCCTCTTCGCCGCCCGCTTCGCCGGCAGCGAGACGACCGCCGACGGCACGTTCGTCTACGACACCCCCGATCTGGTCTCCGGTCTCGCGCGGCGCGGCTACCACACGGCCTGCGTCGGCGGGGTCGGCTTCTTCAACCGGCAGGCGCCGCTGGGCTCGGTACTGCCCGGGATGTTCCGGGAAAGCCACTGGGAGCCCTCCTTCGGGGTCGCGTCCCCCACCTCCTTCGAGTCCCAGGTCACGCGCGCGGAGGAGGTCGTCGCCGCGCTCCCCGGGGAGCGACCGCTCTTCCTCTTCGTCAACGTCGCCGCGCTCCACCAGCCGAACTGGTTCCATCTGCCCGGCGCCACACCCGAGGCGGGGGACACCCGGACCACCCACGCGGCGGCGCTGGAGTACGTCGACCGGCACATCGGCCGTCTGTTCACCGCCATGAGCAGCCGTCGCAGCTGTTTCACGATCGTCTGCTCCGACCACGGAACGGCCTACGGCGAGGACGGCTTCACCGGTCACCGGCTCGGCCACGACGTGGTGTGGACCGTGCCGTACGCGCACTTCCTCCTCGACGGCCCGGACCGGTCCGGCGGAACCGAGCGGCCCGGGGTGTCCGCGTGACCACGACGACCACGGCTCCCCGCCCGTACCAGAGCTACGTCTACGCCTACCCGCACAAGACCGCGTACCGCCCCCTCCCCCACCCGGCGCCCTCCCTCGCCGGCCTCTGGGCGGACGAGCCGAAGGACGCGCTCTCCCTCTACGCCCACATACCGTTCTGCGAGGTCCGCTGCGGCTTCTGCAACCTCTTCACCCGCATCGGCGCCCCCGACGAGCTGACCACCCGTTATCTCGACGCCCTCGACCGGCAGGCCACGGCCGTGCGCGAGGCGCTCGGTGACGGCGCCCCGGTCCGGTTCGCCACGGCCGCCTTCGGCGGGGGCACCCCCACGTTCCTGACCGCCCCCGAGCTGGAGCGGCTCTGCGACATCGCCGAGCGGCGGATGGGCGTCGACCTCCGGTCCGTCCCGCTGTCCGTCGAGACCTCCCCGGCGACCGCGACCGCCGACCGGCTCGCGGTGCTGGCCGCGCGGGGCGCGACGCGTCTGAGCATCGGGGTGCAGAGCTTCGTCGAGGCCGAGGCGCGGGCCGCCGTCCGCCCCCAGCGCCGCGCGGACGTGGAGGCCGCGCTCGGCCGGATCCGGGACGCGGGCGTCCCGGTGCTCAACATCGACCTGATCTACGGCATCGACGGACAGACCGAGGAGTCCTGGCGCCGGTCGCTCGACGCGGCGCTCGGCTGGCGGCCGGAGGAGCTCTACCTCTATCCGCTCTACGTCCGCCCGCTGACCGGCCTCGGCCGGCTCTCCCCCGCCGACGCCGACCGGGAGTGGGACCGCCGCCGGCTGCGCCTCTACCGCCGGGGCCGGGACCATCTGCTCGCCGAGGGCTACGAACAGGTGTCGATGCGGATGTTCCGCCGGACCGACGCCCCGCCCCTGGGCCCGGACGACTACGCCTGCCAGACCGACGGGATGATCGGTCTCGGCTGCGGGGCCCGCTCGTACACCTCGTCGCTGCACTACTCCTTCGACTACGCCGTCGACATGCGCGAGATCCGCTCCATCATCGACACGTACACGGCCACCGGACCGGAGGGTTTCCGCCGGGCGCAGGTGGGCCGGTGGGTCGACGCGGACGAGGCGCGCCGCCGGCATCTGCTCCAGTCGCTGCTCCAGGCCGGGGGCATGGACACGCGCGACTACGAGGACCGGTTCGGCACGTCGCCCTTCGCCGACTTCCCGGCCGAGCTGCGCCGGTTCGAGGCGCTCGGCTGGCTGGACGAGGAGGCGCCGTCCGGGCTGCTGCGGCTCACCGCCGAGGGGCTCGCGCATTCGGACGGGATCGGGCCGGAGCTGTTCTCGCCCGCCGTACGGGCGGCGATGGCCGCCTACGAGCCGAAGTAGGGGCACCCGATGGACCTGACGATCCTGTACCGGGGGCCGCTCGCCTCCTGCGACTACGACTGCCCCTACTGCCCCTTCGCGAAGCGCCGCGACAGCCGCGAGCAGCTGCGCGCCGACCGGGCCGCGCTGGAACGGTTCTCCGCCTGGGCGGCGGGGCAGACCGGCGACCGGCTGCGGATCCTCTTCACTCCGTGGGGCGAAGGCCTGGTGCGCAGCTGGTACCGGCGGGCGCTCACCGAACTGTCCCGGCTGCCGCACGTCGAGCGGGTGGCGATCCAGACCAATCTGAGCTGCCGCACCGACTGGCTGGCGGACGCCGACCCGCACACCCTCGCGCTCTGGTGCACGTACCACCCCGGCCAGACGCCGTACGACCGCTTCCTCGCCAAGTGCCACGAGCTGGCCGCCGGGGGGACGCGGTTCAGCGTGGGCGTCGTCGGCCTGCCGGAACACCTGGACCACGCTCGACGACTGCGGGCGGAGCTGCCGTCACCGGTCTACCTCTGGGTGAACGCGGCCGAGGGCCACACGTACGCCGACGAGGAGGCCGAGGCCTGGACGGCCCTCGACCCCCTCTTCCCGTACAGCCGCCATCCGCACCGCTCGGCCGGTCTCCCCTGCCGGACCGGCGAGTCGGTGATCTCCGTGGACGGTGACGGGACGGTGCGCCGCTGCCACTTCGTCAAGGCCGAGCTGGGCAGCCTGTACGACGGTTCCTACCGTGCCGCCCTGCGCCCGCGCGCCTGCCCGCTGGCCGTCTGCGACTGCCACATCGGCTACGTCCACCTGGAGACCCTGCCGCTGTACGACGTGTTCGCGGGCGGGGTCCTGGAGCGGATCCCGGCGGCCGTGCCGGCCGCGCCGCGCGGGGCGGGTACGCCTACAGGGGCATGAGGTCGGGCCGCTTCGCCAGCACGTGGTCGCCCGAGCTCTCACCGCGCAGCCGGCGGCCGATCCACGGGACCAGGTACTCCCGGGCCCACAGGATGTCGTCGCGGCGCACCTCCAGCGTGCCGCGCGGCGGCAGGGGCGGCCACGGCTGGTCGGGGTCGGCGGGGACCTGGATGCCGAGGACCTGGGCCGCCCGGAGCGCGACGCGGGTGTGCCCCTCGGGCGACAGGTGCAGCCTGTCGCCGTCCCAAGCCCGCCTGTCCTGGACGGACTTGAGGGACCACAGGTCCAGGACCGGGCAGCCGTAGCGGTCCGCGATGGCCCGGACGTGGGCGGTGTAGGTGGCGATCTTTCCCCGCAGATGGCGCAGCACGGGGACGTCGCGGGTGTCGAACCCGGTCGTCACCATGACGGTGCCGACGGCGGAGGTGAGGTCGGCGACGGCGCGCTCGAAGCGCTCGGCGACGGCGTCCGGGTCGCTGCCGGGCCGGATGATGTCGTTGCCGCCCGCGCAGAAGGTCACCAGGTCGGGGGCCAGCTCCTTGGCCCTCGGGACCTGCTCCTCCACGATCTGGTCGAGGAGGCGGCCGCGTACGGCCAGATTGGCGTAACGGAACGCGTCGGGCTCCGGCAGCCGGTCGGCGAGCAGGACCGCGAAACGGTCCGCCCAGCCGAGGTACTTCCCGTCGGGGCCGGGATCTCCGACGCCCTCGGTGAAGCTGTCGCCGATCGCCGCGTACGACCCGAATACGTCCATGTCTCTTGATCTCGAATCGTCTGCCACGGGAGCACATCTTTCCTTTACGGGTGTGACCTACGCGACCGTAAGGAGGTGTTGACGGAGGGTGAGATATGCCACCGGTCAAGATTGCACCAAGGCGGAATACGCGAAGGGCCCGGCACGAAGGTGCCGGGCCCGGTGCGCCCCCGGGGGGCAGCGGGTGCGCGGGACGCGTCAGACGCCGACGCCCTTCTGGCGCAGGTACTCGAGCGGGTCGATGTCCGAGCCGTAGCCCGGCCCGGTGCGCATCTCGAAGTGCAGGTGCGGACCGCTGGAGTTGCCGGTGGAACCGGACAGCCCGATCTCGTCGCCACCGCTGACGGACTGGCCGGCGGAGACGGAGAGGGAGGAGAGGTGGGCGTACTGCGAGTAGGTGCCGTCGGCGTGCTGGATGACGACCTCGTTGCCGTACGACCCGCTCCAGCCGGCGGAGTACACCGTGCCGGCGCCGACGGCCTTGACCGAGGTGCCGGAGGAGGCCATGAAGTCGACGCCGGTGTGGTAGCCGGAGGACCACATGGAGCCGGAGGCGCGGTACGGGGTGGAGATGCCGTTGCCGACCGGGGCGACCCAGCCGGAGGCCGCGGCCCGCGGCTCCTGGGCGGGCGCCGCCGCCGTGCGCTCGGCGCTGCGGGAGCTGCGCGTCGCGGAGTCGTCGGAGGAGGACTTCTCGGCCTTCGGCGCGGCCTTGGGGGCAGCGGCCTTGGGCGCGGGCGCCTTGGCGGTGGACTTGGCGCCGATGGTGAGCTTCATGCCGGGGAAGATCAGGGAGGGGTTCTCGCCGACGACCTGCCGGTTGTCCTGGTAGAGCTTCTTCCAGCCGCCGGCCAGGTGGTGCTCGGTGGCGATCTTGGACAGGTAGTCCCCGGCGACGACGGAGTACGTCCTGGGCTTGGCCTTGGCGGCGGCCGGGGCCTTCGCGGGAGCGGCGGCGACGGCGGCGACGGCCTGCTCGGGGGTCGCGGCGGGAGCGGACTTCTCGGCGGCGTGGGCTCCGGTCGCGCCGAGGAGCGGCAGGGCGACGACGGCGCCGCCCGTTCCGGCGGCGACGAATCCGCGCGTGATCGGGTTGACCTTGGGACGGCGGTGCTTACCCTTCGCGGGCATGGCGAATTCCTCTCCGTCGCCTGCGAGGTGAGCTGTCGGGTTCGGGCTGGAGTTGCCCGGTCGCCATGGCGCGCGACTTCACCCCAAGCCGTTCCGGATCGACCGGACCGGCGTACTACCTGGGTCCCCCGCTCCTGCCATACGTGGGTGGGTGCGGATTCCGGACGGTGGCAGGATTCGGCGGTCCGACCGGATTGACGGTGACCGTAGACGAGCCGGTCGGCGCGAACAAGCCGTCCTATTCCCCGCGCATTCCGAGGGCTGATCTCCGCCCGGAATTCCGGTCACCCTCCGTGGATGCCGCCCCCTCGGTCTCCTTTTCTCGCAGGGAGTTCACGAAAGACGATCAGGCACGTTCCGTCACGGTTATGACGCTGCTCACGCACCGAAACCCATCTCCCCTTTTACCAGGGCGCGTTATCACCAAGGCCCTAATTCGGACAGAACACCCATTCCCGTCCGAGGGGTGTGCGCGGGGGCCACCACCCGGAATGATTGCCCCAGGAACCGATCTCGTATCGTCGAAGTCCGCCAACACTCAGGAGCACTCGTGACGCAGCAGCTGCCGCAGGTCTCGTCGACCGAACCCGAGCTGAGCGGGGTCCGCAACTTCCGGGACGTGGGCGGCCTGCCGACCATGGACGGCCGGTCGGTCAGGTTCGGCCGCCTCTTCCGCAGCGGCCACCTGGCGCACGCCACCGAGGAGGACGCGGCCTTCCTCGCCGGCCTCGGGCTGCACACCGTCTTCGACTTCCGCAACGCGGCCGACCGGAAGGTCGAGGGCGCGGACGTCGAACTCCCCGGCGTGCGGAACGTGAACATCCCGCTGAACGACCCGGCCGACGGCAAGGAGTTCTGGAAGCTGGTCAGCGGCGGGGCACTGGAGCAGCTGCGCGAGGCCCTCGGCGACGGCAAGGCGGCCGACCGCATGGCTGGTTCGTACCGGAAGATGGTGGTCGACCGGACGGCGGAGCACAGCCGGGTCCTGCACGCGATGGCCGACGACAGCGTGCCCGCCCTGATGCACTGCGCCGCCGGCAAGGACCGCGCGGGGCTGTCCATAGCGATCTCACTGCTCGCGGTCGGCGTCGAGCGGGAGGCGATAGAGGCGGACTACGTCAAGTCGAACGACCCCCACCGCCGCTACAAGATCCGTCGCAGCTCCACTTCCGCGGACGCGATGGCCCCCGAGGTGATGGAGCTGCTCGGCCCCCTCTTCGACGCGCGGGTGGAGTACCTCCGGGCGGCGTTCGACACCATGGAGCGGACCTGGGGCACGACGGAGAACTACCTGTCGCAGGGCCTCGCGCTCGCCCCCGAGACGCGGGAGCGGCTGCGCGCGCGGCTGGTCACCGAGGCCTGAGCCGGCGAGGAGCCGCGCGCGCCCGGGAGGCCGGGACCGGGACCACCGGTCACGGGTTCTGACCGCCGAGCGTGAACAGCAGGTAGAGGAAGCCGGCGAAGAGGTGCCCGGCCACGAGATAGGCGAAGAGGCGCAGGACCAGCCCCTTGGGGAACTTGCCGCCCCCTCGCTCCTCGCCGGTGACCGCAGTTGATTTGTCGGACATGTCGGATCCCTTCCGTGGATTCACCGCGGGAGCGCGGTCCCGTCACCGAGACACGTCTCGGCGGCGGGGCTCTGCATCAGCGTGTGGACGAAGAGCAGATCGGCGCCGCCGCTCGTGGCGGCACCGATGCGATGGGGCGTGAGCGAGTCGAAGTGGGCGCTGTCGCCAGGATCCAGGACGTGCACGGCGTCGGCCAGCGACAGCCGCACGCGGCCGGCGACGACGTGCAGCCACTCCTCACCCGGGTGGACGCGCACGAGGTCGGAACGGGTGGCGTACGGCACGTGGACGCGGAGCGCCTGCAGCGCGCGCCCGGGCCCGCCGGCCTGGTGGTAGATCCAGCCGTCGGCCTCGACGGGCTCGGACCGGCCGGCGCGGATGACGGGGTCCCGCTCGGCCGGGACCTCGCCGAGGAGGGCGGAGACCGTCGTACCGTAGATGCGGGCCAGCGCGAGCAGCATCGGCAGCGAGGGCTGGCGACGGCCCGTCTCCAGCCGGGACAGGTGCGCCGGGGAGAGGCCGGCCCTGCGGGCGGCGGCCTCCAGCGTGAGCCCGCGCCGCCGGCGCAGCCCGCGCAGCTGGGGGGCCACGTCCGGAAGGACGGCGGCTTCGTCCGGTCCGTCCGGCGCGAGGGGGTCCGGGGACGGTCCCGCGGAAAGGTGCTCCATCCCTCTATTGCGCCAGGAACCTGCCCCTGAGGCAAGTTTCTTGCCTCAGGGGCAAACGCCGGCGACGCACCCGCCCGACGCCGCCTGCGGCCGCCCTAGCGCTGGGCCACCGCCTGCTTGACCAGCGTCTTCCCGAAGTCCCACATCAGCCCACCGCCGCCGTGGGCGTCGTCCATCACCGCCGTGAACGCGGTCAGGAACCGCTCGATGTCCGCCTCGTCGATGACCAGCGGCGGAATCAGCTTGATCACCTCCATGTGGTCCCCCGACACCTGGGTCAGGATGCGGTGCCGCTGGAGCAGCGGGACCACCACCATCTGGGCGAAGAGTCCCTTCCGGGCGGCCTGCAGCATGGTCCACCGGCCGCGCAGCCCGAGCGACGACGGGCGCCCGAACTCGATGCCGATCATCAGCCCGCGCCCGCGGATCTCGTGGAGCAGTTCGTAGCGGGGCACGAGCTCCTTCAGCCGCGAGGACAGCAGCTCGCCCATCCTCCGCGCGTGGGCCACCGTGCCCTCGGACTCCATCACCGAGAGCACGGCGAGCCCGGCCGCCATGGCCTGTGCGTTGGACCCGAAGCTGGCCGAGTGGACGAGGACCCGGTCCATCGAGGAGTACACCTTCTTGAAGATCCAGTCCTTGCCCAGGGTCGCCCCGACGGGTACGTAGCCGCCGGAGAGCGCCTTGGCGACACAGACCAGGTCCGGCTCGACCCCTTCCTCGTGCTGGTACGCGTAGAAGTCGCCGGTCCTTCCGAGTCCCGTCTGCACCTCGTCGGCGATCAGCAGGGCCCCGTGCCGGCGCAGCAGCTCCTGGGCCGCGCGCAGGAAGCCGGGCGGGGCCTCGTGGACGCCCTTCCCCTGGACGGGTTCGACGACGAAGGCGGCGACGTCCCCCTTGCGCAGCTCCCGCTCCAGCGCGTCGAGGTCGCCGAGACCGATGGGGGTGTCGGGAAGGAGCGGGGCGAAGCCGTCGCGGAAGCACTTCTCGCCGTTGACCGAGAGAGAGCCCGTGGTCAGGCCGTGGAAGGCGTGGGAGCAGTAGAGGACCCTCGGCCTTCCGGTGGCGTACCGCGCGAACTTCAGGGCGGTCTCCACCGCCTCCGTGCCGCTGTTGCCGAAGAAGACCCGGTCCAGGTGAGGACTGTGGGCGAGCAGCCGCTCGGCGAGCAGTCCGGGCAGGGGCTGGCAGTCGAAGCGGGTGAGGTCGGCCAGCGAGGCGTCGAGGACGTCGTGGAGCGCCTTGCGGACGACGGGATGGTGCCGGCCGAGCCCCATGACGCCGAATCCGGCCAGCATGTCGAGGTAGTCGCCGCCCTCGGAGTCCCAGAAGTGGGCGCCCTCCGCCCGCTCGTACACCTTGTCGAAGCCGAGGGTGTGCAGCATGCGCGGGAGCTGGTGGTTGAGGTGCCGGGTGTGCAGCTCGTAGCGCTCGGCCCCCCGGGAGGCGAGCAGGGCCGCGAGGTCGAACTCCCCGCTTTGGCCCGCTCCCCCCGCCGGGTGCCCGGCCGAAGCCTCCGTCGCGGCCCCCGCCGGGTGCCCTGCCGGTGCCGCGGACGGAGCCCGCGTCGGGTCGTCCGTCGGTCCGTCGGTGGCGTTGCCGCCCCTCGCGTCACTCATCGCGCCTTCTCCTTGCGTGCCAGGGCGGCACTGATCCGTCCCGCGATCTCCACGGGTGTGAGCCCGATGTCGGCGAGCACCTCGTCGCGCCTGGCGTGGGCGAGGAACTGCTCGGGGACTCCGAAGTTCCGCAGCGGTACGTCGACGCCGGCGTCGCGCAGCGCCTGGCCGACGGTGGCGCCGACCCCTCCCGTACGGCTGTTGTCCTCCACCACGGCGACCAGCCGGTGCCGGGCGGCGAGCGGGGCGAGCGCGGCGTCGACCGGCTTGACCCAGCGGGGGTCGACGACCGTGCAGCGCAGACCGCGGGCGGCGAGCAGGTCGGCGCTGCGCAGGCAGACGTCGGCCATGACGCCGACGGCCACCAGCAGGATCTCCGCGTCCGGCTCCTCGCGCAGGACGTCCATCCCGCCGATCCGGCCCACGGCGGGGATCGGCTCGCCCGCCGTCGCCTTGGGGAAGCGCAGCAGCGTGGGCGCGTCGTGGACGTCGACGGCCTCGCGCAGTTGACTGCGCAGCCGGTCGGCGTCGCGCGGGGCGGCGATCCGCAGTCCGGGGACGACCTGGAGGAGGGAGAGGTCCCACACGCCGTTGTGGGAGGCACCGTCGGTGCCGGTGACGCCCGCCCGGTCCAGGACGAAGGTGACACCGCACCTGTGCAGCGCCACGTCCATCAGAAGCTGGTCGAAGGCCCGGTTGAGGAAGGTCGCGTACACGGCGACGACCGGATGCAGCCCGCCGGTGGCGAGGCCGGCCGCCGACACGGCGGCGTGCTGCTCGGCGATGCCCACGTCCCAGACCCGGTCGGGGAACCGCTCGGCGAAGCGGGTCAGGCCGACCGGCTGGAGCATGGCGGCGGTGATCGCGACGACGTCGGGCCGCTCGGCGCCGATCTCGGCGAGGGCCTCGCCGAAGACGGCCGTCCAGGACGGACCGGTGGCCGGGGCGAGCGGCTCGCAGGTCAGCGGGTCCATCGCGCCGACGGCGTGGAAGCGGTCGGCCTCGTCCCGGAGGGCCGGCTGGTAGCCGCGCCCCTTCTCGGTCAGGCAGTGCACCAGCACCGGCCCGTGGAACCGCTTCGCGCGGCGCAGGGCGGCCTCGACGGCGCCGATGTCGTGGCCGTCGACGGGACCGACGTACTTCAGGCCGAGGTCCTCGAAGAGGCCCTGCGGCGCGAAGGTCTCCTTGAACCCCTTCTTGGCCCCGTGCAGGGACCCGTACAGCGGCTTCCCGACGACGGGGGTGCGCTCCAGGATGTCCTTGCCGCGGGCGAGGAAGCGTTCGTAGCCGTCGGTGGTCCGCAGGGTCGCCAGGTGGTCGGCGAGGCCGCCGATCGTCGGGGCGTAGGAACGCTCGTTGTCGTTGACGACGATGATCAGCGGGCGGTCCTTGGCGGCGGCGATGTTGTTCAGCGCCTCCCAGGCCATGCCGCCCGTCAGGGCCCCGTCGCCGATGACGGCGACGACGTGGTCGTCCCTCCTCAGGACCTCGTTGGCCTTGGCGAGCCCGTCGGCCCAGCCGAGGACCGTGGAGGCGTGCGAGTTCTCGATGACGTCGTGCTCGGACTCCGCGCGGGAGGGATAGCCGGACAGGCCGCCCTTGCCGCGCAGCTTGGAGAAGTCCTGGCGGCCGGTGAGCAGCTTGTGGACGTAGCTCTGGTGGCCGGTGTCCCAGAGGATCCGGTCGGCCGGCGAGTCGAAGACCCGGTGCAGGGCGATGGTCAGTTCGACCACGCCGAGGTTCGGTCCGAGATGGCCACCGGTCCTGGCGACCGAGTGGATGAGGAACCGCCGGATCTCCTCCGCCAGTTCGGCCGGCTCCGCACCGCTGAGCGGCCGGAGGTCGTGCGGTCCTCGGATGTTCTCCAGGATCGTCATGTGCGGCCCCCTTTCTCGCGGGGGCGGGGGGCCACGACGGCGTGGCTGGCCCCCCGCGCCCCTCGGATCACCCGTTGTTTCCGGAGACGGTCTCGCGGACCGCCCTGAGGGACTCCTTCAGCGAGCCCATGGTGGCGAGGACGGCGGTGGGCTCGTACCCGCAGTGCGCCATGCAGTTGGCGCAGCGCGGGTCCTTCCCGCGGCCGTACTTGTCCCAGTCGGTGTCCTCGACCAGCTCACGGTAGGTCGGGACGTAACCGTCGCTCATCAGGTAGCAGGGGCGCTGCCAGCCGAAGAGGGAGTAGTTCGGAATCGCCCACGCGGTGCACGGGAAGTCGGCCTTGCCCTCCAGGAAGTCCAGGAAGAGCGGCGAGTGGTTGAGCCGCCAGCGCCTGCGGTTGCCGCCCGCGAAGGCCTTCTTGAACAGCTCCCTCGTCTGCTCCACACCGAGAAAGTGCTCCTGGTCGGGCGCCTTCTCGTAGGCGTACGCCGGCGAGATCATCATCTCGTCGACCCGCAGGTCGTCGTTGAGGTAGTTGAGCACCTCGATGACGGTCTGCGGGGTGTCGGTGTTGAAGAAGGTGGAGTTGGTGGTGACCCGGAAGCCGCGCCGCTTGGCTTCCTTGATCGCCGCCACCGCCTCGTCGAACACGCCTTCCTTGGCCACGGACTCGTCGTGCCGCTCCCGCAGCCCGTCGATGTGCACGGCGAAGGCGAAGTACGGGGAGGGGGTGAACTTCTCCAGCTTCTTGCGGAGCAGCATGGCGTTGGTGCAGAGGAAGACGTACTTTCTCTTCGCCACCAACTGTCCGACGATCTCG
Source organism: Streptomyces sp. NPDC053755 (assembly GCF_040677675.1). NCBI lineage: Bacteria > Bacillati > Actinomycetota > Actinomycetes > Kitasatosporales > Streptomycetaceae > Streptomyces > Streptomyces sp. NPDC053755. Next base: position 17,140 of record NZ_JBFASK010000004.1, read on the forward strand.
TGGATCTGAGGGTGCATCAGCGGCTCGCCGCCCGCGATGGAGACCATGGGCGCCCCGGACTCCAGGACCGCGCCGACCGCCTGGGCGACCGGCATGCGCTGCTTGAGCACACCTGCCGGGTGCTGGATCTTTCCGCAGCCCTCGCACGCGAGGTTGCAGGCGAACAGCGGCTCCAGTTCGACGATCAAGGGGAACTTGTCGCGCTTGCGGAGCTTCTGTTCGAAGAGATAGGTCCCGACCCGGATGGACTGACGGAGCGGCATGGCCATAACTCGTTCACCTCCTGGGGAGCAGTAAAGAACGGTGCCATTCGAAGAACGCGGGGCGGACGGCACGAAGAACACGGAACGCAGATATTCCACCGCGTACCGTGCTAATTCGGACAAGTTCGTGCTCCGGGGCGTCCACGACCACTCGTACGGCCGCAACCGGGCGGGGTCCGGCGGCCAGGGCGGTGCGCAGCGTGGCGGCGGATTCCATGTCCACCGCGATCGCACCGGTCTCCCGCAGCTCGGCCCGCTCGTGGCCGCGCACGACGTGGTCGGAGCCGGTCAGCGGGCCGGTGTGCACGGCCCGGCCGGGCACCGCCCGGCGCAGGGCCTCGACCAGCAGTTCGGTCCCGGTACAGCGGGTGGTGCCGTCGGGGCCCCGGGTCTCCGCGGCGACGATCAGGTCCCCGGGGTGCATGCCGGGGGCCAGGCCCGCGCAGAAGCCGGAGGCGACGACGGCGGCGTCCCGCCACTCCCGCGCGTCCAGCGCCCGGGAGACGGTGCGGCGGGCGTGGGCGGGGCCCATGCCCGTACGCACCACGGCGTAGAGCCCCGGCGCGCCGCCCCGGCCGCCGCCGCGCAGGGCGAGCCGCTCGATGCCCAGGGCGCAGGCGATCAGCAGCGGGGGCACGGAGCCCGCGGACTCCGGCTCCTCGCCCATCAGCCCTCCCTGGCGACGGCCGGCTCGCCGTTGACGTAACGCCCGAGCGCGGTGAGCGGGAACACCTGCCGGTAGAGGTGGTAGTTGATGGAGAAGTCCCAGGGGAAGCCGGTGCCGGTGAAGTACGGCTCGTCCCAGGAGCCGTCCGGCCGCTGGTTCTCGGCGAGCCAGGCCACGCCCCGCTCGACCGTCGTGGACGCGCGCTCTCCGGCGGCCAGGAGCGCGAGAAGCGCCCAGGCCGTCTGCGAGGCGGTGGAGGCGCCGCGCCCGATCCAGGCCTCCTCCTTGTACGACCGCAGGTCCTCGCCCCAGCCGCCGTCCTCGTTCTGCACGGACTCCAGCCAGGTGACCGCCCGGCGGATCGCCGGATGGGACCCCGGCAGCCCGGCGGCGACGAGAGCCGGGACCACCGACCCCGTGCCGTAGACGTAGTTCACGCCCCAGCGCCCGAACCAGGCGCCGAACGGTTCCTGTTCGGCGAGGAGCCACTCGATCCCCCTGCGGGTGCGGGGGTGCCGGGCCTTGCCCTCGTAGGCGAGCATCTCGACCACATGGGCGGTGACGTCGGCCGACGGCGGGTCGATGACCTCACCGAAGTCGCAGAAGGGCAGCCGGTTGGGAAAGGCGCTGGTGTTGTCGGCGTCGAACGCGGCCCAGGCGCCGTTCCTCGACTGCATGCCGAGGCTCCAGCGGACGCCGCGGGCGATGGCGGACTCGATCCGGGCGGGGTCGGGGTGCCGCACCCGGCGCAGTGCGAGGACGACCTCGGCGGTGTCGTCGATGTCCGGGTAGTTGTCGTTGTGGAACTCGAACGCCCAGCCACCCGGCGGGAGTCCGGGCCGGCGCACCGCCCAGTCTCCGGGCCTGACGATCTCCTCGCCGAGCATCCAGTCGGCGGCTCTCACCAGGGCGGGGTGGTCGGCCGGAACCCCCGCGTCGGCGAGGGCGATGGTCGCGAGGCAGGTGTCCCACACCGGCGACTGGCACGCCTCGATCATCCGCGCGCCGTCCTCCCGGTGCACGGCGAACCGGTCGAGGGAGGCGAGCCCTTCGCGCATGACGGGGTGCTCGAGGTCGTAGCCGAGGAGGTACAGCGCGATCACCGAGTAGACGGCGGGCGGCTGGATGCCTCCCCAGCAGCCGTCGTTCTCCTGGCGCTCGACGATCCAGCGGGCGGCGGCGTTCATGGCCGCCTTGCGCAGCCGGCGCGGGGCGACGCGGTGGTAGACGTGCAGCGCCTTGTCGAGCCGCTGGAAGAGGCCGTCCCAACTGGCCGCGGGCGCGAGGGGCCGGGGCGGGTTCGGCCGGGACGGGTCGGTGTGCAGCTCGTCGAGCGGGAAGGGCGCGGGGCGCACCGGCCGCTTCGCGGAGACCACGGTCAGCGGCACGATGGTCTGCCGGGCCCAGCAGCCGAAGTCGTAGATGTTGAGCGGGAACCACTTCGGCAGGAAGATCAGTTCGGGGGGCAGTTCGGGCAGGTCCTCCCAGCGCCACCAGCCGAAGAGCGCGAGCCAGATCCGGGTGAAGACCCGGGCGGCGGCGATCCCGCCCCGCTCCCGGACCCAGGCGGCGGCGCGGGCCATGTGCGGGTCGTCGGGGCCGTCCCCGGCGAGCCGCAGCGCGACGTACGCCTCGACGGTGGCGGAGAGTTCGCCGGGCCCGCCGTGGAAGGTGGCCCAGGTGCCGTCCTCGCGCTGCTCGCCCCGGATGAAGAGGGCGGCGGCCCGGGCGGTGTCCTCGTCCAGGATGCCGAGGAACTGGCGCAGGAGGAGGTCTTCGGCGTCCATGGTGACGTTGGTCTCCAGGTCGCCCTTCCACCAGCCCTCCGCGTCCTGGCGGCCGAGCAGATGGGTGATCGAGCGCTCCGCCGCCCGGGCGGCGATCCGGTCCAGGCCGTCCGGCGCGGGTTCCGCGGCCCGGACGGCGGGCTCGTGGAGGACGGCCGTCACGGGGAGGGTGTCGGGTGTTTCGCTGGCCGCGGCCGCCCGGGGGCCCACGGCCCCGGCGCTTCCGTCGGTCGTCGCTGTCATGGCTTCCCCTTCGTGCAGTAGGTGTACTTCCGCTACTTCGGGTCTGCCGTCGGCCGGTGCCCGATGGCACCGGCCGGCGACTGCGAACTCATATCAGGGTGATGGTGATCATCTCTTCCGTACGACGACGAAGTCGGCGAGCGCGGTGAGCTGCTCCCTGACCCGCTCGGGCATGTCGACCTCGTGCAGGGCGTCGATGGCGACGGCGTGCTGGCGGCGGGCCTCCTGGGAGGTCCACTCACGGCCGCCGGCCTTCTCGATGAGGGCGGCGCGGGTGGCGAACTCCTCCTCGGAGAAGGACTCGAACTCGTTGGACTTGGCGTCGGCGGCGAGCAGTTCGCCGAGCCGCTCGGAGGCGGGCCCGCCCGCGGCGAGGGCGGCGACGACCGGCAGGGACTTCTTGCGCTGGCGCAGATCGCTCCAGGTCTGCTTCCCGGTGGACTCCGGGTCGCCCCAGATGCCGAGGAGGTCGTCGACGGCCTGGAAGGCGAGGCCGAGGTGGTAGCCGTACTCCTCCAGCTTGTCCGCCGTACGGTCGTCGGCGCCGCCGAGGACGGCTCCGATGGAGACCGCGCAGGCGAGCAGCGCGCCCGTCTTGTTGCCCTCCATCTCCAGGCACTCCTCGACGGTGACCCGCTCGCGGTGCTCGTAGGAGATGTCCTGGGCCTGCCCGTCGATGAGCTTGCGGCTGGCCGTGGTGAGGCGACGGGTGGCCCGGCCGGCCTCGACGGTGCCGATCTCGAGCAGAATCTCGTTGGCGAGCGCGAACAGTGCGTCGCCGACGAGGATGGCCTGGGCGGGTCCGTGCACCTTCCAGACGGTGTCGCGGTGGCGGCGCTGCTCGTCGCCGTCCATGAGGTCGTCGTGCAGCAGCGAGAAGTTGTGCACCAGCTCCACGGCGACGGCGCCGGGGACGCCGACCTCGGCGGGGGCTCCGGCGGCCTCGGCCGAGAGCAGGGCGAGCGCCGGACGGACGGCCTTGCCACCGTCACCGTCGGCGGGGTTGCCGCGCGCGTCGATCCAGCCGAAGTGGTACGCGGCCACGGTGTCCATGGGCGGTGCGAGCCGGTCGACGGCCGCCCGCAGCACGGGGGTGGACAGCGTCCGCCCCCGCTCCAGCAGGGCGGTCACGTCCGCGGTGTCGACGGCCGGTTTCACCGGGGGCACAGTCGGCACGGTCTCTCCTCTTGTTCCAGTACTCACACTCATACCGCCTCCTGCAGCGGATGTTCATGGCGGCGGCCGAGGGCGCGGAGCGCGGCGCCGGCGGCGCTGAAACCGCTGCGGACGGCACCCTCCATGGTCGCGGGCCACCCGGTGGCGGTCCACGTTCCGGCCAGGTAGAGGCCGGGGGCGTGGGTGCGGGCGCCGGGGCGGAGCCGGCCGACGCCCGGGGTGGGGGCGAACGTCGCCGTCCGCTCCCTGGTGACGAAGAAGTCCCTGACCCGGGCGGAGCGTGCGGCCGGCAGCAGCCGCTCCAGCTCCGGGAGGTAGCGCTCGCGCAGCACGGCGACGGGCTCGTCGATGTCGGCCTGGGCGGCGGACTGGGAGACGGCGAGGTACTGCCCGCCCGCCCGGCGCCCGCCGCCGCCCGTGACCGAGGGGCCGTCGGAGCCGCCCCTGAGCAGGCCGGAGGAGTCGGTGCGGTCGAAGACCCACTGGACCGGGGAGCCGAGGGCGGCGAAGAAGGGCTGCCGGAGCACCTTGCGGTCGTAGACGACGTGCAGGTTGAGGATGGGGGCGGTGCCGATGTCGAGGAGCCGGTCGGGGTCGTCGAGGGCGCCCTCGGGCAGCAGGGCACGGGTCTCGCGCTGCGGCACGGCCAGGACGACGGCGTCCGCCTCGATGGTCTCGCCGGGCACCTCGACGCTCCAGCCGCCGCCGGCGGTGCGGGAGATCCGCTCCGCCCTGGTGCGCAGCTCGGTGCGTACGCCGAGGGAGTCGAGGGCCTTGCGGGCGCGGGTGTCGTGGAGCTCCCCGAGCGGCACGTGGGCCCAGCCGATGTCGGCGGCGCCGGGCTCGGAGAGGAGCCCGGTCTTGAAGACCATGGCGGCCAGGCCCATGGAGGCGTGGGGCGCGGTGGCGTTGAGGGTGGCGACCCCGACCAGGTCCCAGAGCGCTTCGACGGCGCGCGCGCTCTGGCCGTGCCGGCCGAGCCAGGTGGCGAAGTCGATGCCGTCCAGGGCCGGGTCGGCGGGGTCGAGCCGCTTGAGGGCGAGCGCGGCGCGGCCGACACCGGCCCGCTCGGCGAGCGAGAGGTGCGGGTACGTCGCCAGGCTCTGCGCCAGGTGCAGCGGTACGGGAAGCCCGGTGCGGCGCAGCCGTCCCAGCCGGGGTCCGCGCGGGTGCGCGACGTCGAGGACGGGCACGTCGAGCCGGTCCTGGACGGGGGCCAGGTGGGCGCCGTCGACCCGGTCGAGGAACCAGCGGTACGCGGTGCAGCAGCGCAGGTAGACGTGCTGGCCGTTGTCGACGGTGAGGTGGCCGCGCCGGAAGGAGAAGGCGAGTCCGCCGAGGCGCGGGCGCCCTTCGAGCAGGGTGACGCGGACGCCCGCGTCGGCGAGCTGGAGGGCGGAGGTGATCCCGGCGAGTCCGCCTCCGACGACGACGGCGTGCGGCTGTCCGCCGGGGCGCGCGATGTCGTGGGTCATGGCTTCCCCCTTCGGGCCCTCACGGGCAGGGACGCGACGGCGTGGTCCGGGGTTGCCCGGAACGGGGTCACGGACTTCGCCATCAGGCACGCCTCCTGACCGTGTGCCGGGAGATGTGGCGGGTGTCGAGACCGGAGAGCCCGCGGACGGCGACGTACGCCTTCTCGTGGCCGGGGAGCGAGACGCGGCCGCGCAGGACGGCCTCCGGGTCGCGTTCGATGCGGTCGAGCAGCCGGCGGTAGATGCCGGCCATGGCGGCGACGCAGGCGCCGCTGCGCCGGTCGAGCATGGGGAGCAGGCGGTAGCCCTCGGCGAACAGGGCCCGCGCGCGCCGGACCTCGTAGTGGACGAGCCCGCCGAAGTCGGATCCGGCCGGCGGGGTGTCGCCGTGGAAGCCGTCGCCGCAGCCGAACTTGGCCAGGTCGTCGGCGGGCAGGTAGACGCGCCCGTTGGCGGCGTCCTCCCGTACGTCCCGGAGGATGTTGGTGAGCTGGAGGGCGAGGCCCAGCGTATCGGCGTACTCGGAGGCGCGTTCGGCGCCGTGCGCGCCGGGCTGGGCGCCGAACACGCCGAGCGAGAGCCGTCCGATGGCGCCGGCGACACACCGGCAGTAGACCTTGAGGTCGTCCCAGGTCTCGTACGTCTCGCCGCGGACGTCCATCAGGACGCCGTCGATGAGTTCGTCGAGGCCGCCGAGCGGGATGGGGAAGCGGCGGGAGGCGTCGGTGAGGGCGACGGCGACGGGATCGGTGTCGTCGTCGTCGACGGCTCCCCGGCGGATCCGGTCCAGCAGCGCGCGCGTGGACTCGAGCCGTTCCCGCTTCGCCTCGGGCGCGAGGGCGCCGTCGCCGATGTCGTCGACGCGCCGGGAGAAGGCGTACAGGGCCGACATGGCCTGGCGCTTCTCCGTCGGCAGCAGTCGGATCCCGTAGGCGAAGTTACGGGCCTGCTGTCCGGTGACGGCCTCGCAGTAGCTGTACGCGGCCTGTACCGGTGCGGATGTCTCCGTCTGTCCCTCCACGGTCCGGCTCACCCCTCTCTCCGCGCTCGGAGCAGGACCGCTCCCGCTTGGCGGATCAGACTCGGTTTGGTGGCCTTGGGCGGCCTCGGCAGGACGTCGAATCCGGCGGCGGCGATCGCGTCGAGCGCGGCGTGCCCGCCGGCGGTGAATCCGGCGAGCAGCAGGCGCAGTCTGCCGTGGACGCTCGCGACCAGCGGGGCGCCTTCGTCGAGGAGGGCGCGGGCACGTTCCGCCTCGAAGGCGACGAGGGAGCGCACCGACGCGTTCGCGGTGGGCCGGGCCAGGTCGTCCTCGGAGATGTGGAAACGTTTCATGTCCTCGTCCGGCAGATAGATCCGGTCGCGGCCGAGGTCCTCGGCGACGTCCTGGAGGTGTTCCACGATCTGCAGCGCGGTGCAGACGGCGTCGGAGCGGCGGACCCGCTCGGGGGTCTCGGTGCGGGTGATCGCGAGGACGAGACGGCCGACGGGGTTCGCCGAGAGCGCGCAGTACGCGAGGAGGTCGTCGTAGGTCGCGTAGCGGCGTACGAGCTGGTCCTGGCGGTTGGCCTCGATCAGGCCGAGGAAGGGCTCGGGGGTGAGGGCGTGGCGCCGGACGGTCGGCAGGAGGGCGCGCAGGAGGGGGTGGCGCGGCTCGCCGTCGGCGGGGTCGAAGACCCGGGCGAGATCGGCCTCGAAGGCGTCGAGCATCGCGAGCCGGTCCTCGGCCCGCTCGGGGCCGAGGCCGAGGTGGCGGGCGTCGGCGCCGCCGGGCGCGAGGTCGCCGTCGCCGATGTCGTCGACGAGGCGGGCGAAGCCGTACACGGCCATGAGGTCCTCGCGCCAGGCGCGGGGCAGGAAGAAGGGGGCCACGGGGAAGTTCTCGTCCGTGGCCTTGTCGAGCGTGGTGCGCGAGGTGGCGTCGGGGCGCGCCTGCCGGGTTCCCGTCACTGAGGGCTGCCCGACGCGGGGACGGCGACACCCTCGGGGAGCTGGAGATTTCGCGTCATGGCCGTCACATCTCCTGTTCTACACTGCCGACCCAATCCATCCTATTTCGGACACGCCACCCGGCCTCCCCGGAGGGAACGCCGCCTGACGGCCGGGATGCCTAGGGGGTATCGCCCCACTTGCCACGAATCAGCACCGGTACAGCTTACGTTGTACAACGCCCGTCACCGCCCCGGGGTGCCGGGCATCCGGCGAGAACATCTCCCTGCGCGTCAACGTGGTCCGGGAGAGGGGAAGTTCACCTGTCGGCGCGGCGTTCAGTCGGCGCGGGCTCCGGAGACGACCATGGCGAGGGTGGACTCCACCACGGCCTGGCGGCGCTGCGCCGGGAGCCGCCGCAGCGGCCCGTCGAGCAGCAGGAGCGAAAGTCCGTGGACGGCGGACCACGCCGCCACCTCGGTGGCGGGGCGGGACCGGCAGGGGCCGCGGCCTGTCCTGGCCAGGGCGTCCAGCGCGTCCGTCAGCAGGGCGAAGGCCCGGATCTCGGGTTCCTGCTCGGCCGGCTGCCCGGCGGCGGCCCGGCCGTCCGCACAGGTGGGGCGCGGGGTGCAGAACGCAGCCCGGTAGAGCCCCGGGTGGTCGAGGGCGAAGCCGATGTACCCCCGCCCGAGGGAGGCGAGCCGCAGCTCGGCGGCGAGGGCGGGGTCGTCGGCGCCGGGGGCGCGGGCGGCGGCGCGCTCCATGGAGTCGGCGAGCGCCCGCTGGGCGTGGGTCGTGACGGCGCGGAGCAGCTCGCCCCGGCCGTCGAAGTGGCGGTAGGCGGCGGTGGGTGACACGCCGACCCGGCGGGCGGCCTCGCGAAGGACGACCCGTTCGGGGCCGCCTTCGGCGGCCAGGTCGACGGCCGCGGAGATCAGGGCGTTGCGCAGATCACCGTGGTGGTAGGACTTTCCCCCCGAGAACGCTGCCATGCGCTCATCCTGCCCGATGTTGACCGCATGAACATTCCAGGTGACGGCACGACGCTCGGGAGGCAGGGCCGGTGCGGGCGCGGGGGCGGGACACGGGAGAGGGGCCCCGCCGGTCATGGCCGGCGGGGCCCCTCTCGCGCGCGGCGCGGGCTACTTCCCGGTCTCGCGCTCGTACGCCTTCAGGACCTCTTCGGTCGGCCCGTCCATCAGCAGCTCGCCCTTCTCCAGCCACAGCACGCGGTCGCAGGTGTCCCTGATCGACTTGTTGCTGTGGCTGACCAGGAAGACCGTGCCGGCCTCCTTGCGCAGCTCGCGGATGCGCTCCTCGGACCGGATCTGGAACTTGCGGTCACCGGTCGCGAGCGCCTCGTCGATCATGAGGACGTCGTGGTTCTTGGCGGCCGCGATGGCGAAGCGGAGCCGGGCGCCCATGCCGGAGGAGTACGTCCGCATCGGCAGGCTGATGAAGTCGCCCTTCTCGTTGATGCCGGAGAAGTCGACGATCCCCTGGTAGCGGTCGCGGATCTCCTCCTTGCTCATGCCCATGGCGAGGCCGCCGAGGATGACGTTGCGTTCGCCGGTGAGGTCGCTCATCAGGGCCGCGTTGACACCGAGGAGCGAGGGCTGGCCGTCGGTGTAGACCTTGCCGCTCTCCGTGGGGAGCAGCCCGGCGATGGCACGCAGCAGCGTCGACTTGCCCGAGCCGTTGGAGCCGATCAGGCCGATGGCCTCGCCTCGGTAGGCGGTGAAGGACACCCCGCGCACGGCGTGCACCCGGCGGACGCCGCGGGCGGCGTCGCCCTTGCCGCGTCCGATGATCCGGCTCAGCGCGGCGGTGGCGCTGCCCTTGCCGCCGGCCCCGGCGTTGACGCGGTAGACGATGTGGACCTCGTCCGCGATGACGGTGGGAATGCGTCCCTGGTTGCTCTCGGTGTCAGCCACGGCCGTACCTCTCCTCGGCCTTCCAGAAGTAGACGAAGCCGCCAAGACCGACCACCACGGTCCAGATCAGCGTGGCGATCCAGACGTGCGGGGGCAGGTTCGAGGCGCCGTAGCCGTCGATCAGCGCGAACCGGATCAGGTCCATGTGGAGGGCCGCCGGGTTGTACTGGAGCAGGTCGGCGATCCAGGCCGGCTGTTCGGCGAGCATCACGGGGATGGAGAACATCACGCCGGACGCGTACATCCAGGTGCGCATGATGAACGGCATGAGCTGGGCCAGGTCCGGCGTCTTGGCGCCCATCCGCGCGACGATCATGGCCAGGCCGGCGTTGAAGACGAACTGCAGCAGCAGGGCGGGGAGCATCAGCAGCCAGCTGACCGAGGGGTAGCTGCCGAACGCGACCGCGATGGCGATCAGCACGATCATCGAGAACAGCAGCTGCTGGAGCTGCTGGAGCGCGAAGGAGATCGGCAGGGTGGCCCGGGGGAAGTGCAGCGCCCGCACCAGACCGAGGTTGCCGGAGATCGCGCGGACGCCGGCCATCACGGAGTTCTGGGTGAAGGTGAACACGAAGACGCCGGTCACGAGGAACGGGATGTACACCTCCCGCGACATGCCCCGGTCCGCGTCCAGGATGAGCCCGAAGATCAGGAAGTAGACCAGCGCGTTGAGCAGGGGCGTGACCACCTGCCACAGCTGGCCCAGCTTCGCCTGGCTGTACTGGGCCGTGAGCTTCGCCTGGGAGAAGGCCAGGATGAAGTGGCGCCGGCCCCACAGCTGCCGGATGTACTGGATGAGCCCCGGCCGGGCGCCGCTGACCGACAGGCCGTGCTTCGCGGCCAGCGCGGCCGGACTCAGGCCGTCGTCGGCGGACGGCGGGACGCTCGTCGCGACCCCACCGTCGTGGGTTGTGTCACTCACAAGTCGAAACTTTCGTATTCAAGATGCGCGGCAAGTCGGGTACCACGATGTCAGACGACGGGCGGGCGTCCCAGTCGGGTCAGCCGCCACACCGTACGCCACCTCATGGGGCGCCGCGGTCCGCAGGAAGTCGTCCAGCCTTCCCGGAAACCGCCGAACCATGCCCTGAGGGCGGAGGCGGAGGGCCGCCGCGCCAGGGTGAGCATCAGCCACACGCCGAGATAGACCGGAACCAGGGGCGCGGGGAGGTTGCGGCGAGCCAGCCACACTCGGTTCCGCGCCACGTTGAAGTGGTAGGTCGCGTGCCGTGACGGCGGAGTGGTGGGGTGGAGCAGCACCATGTCGGAACGGTAGTCGATCATCCAGTCGGCGTCGAGGGCGCGCCAGGCGAGGTCCGTCTCCTCATGGGCGTAGAAGAAGTCGTCCGGCAGGCCGCCGACCTCGGCGAACACCTTCGTCCTGACGGCGTTGGCACCGCCGAGGAAGGTGGTCACGCGCGAGGAGCGCATCGGGTCGGACGCCCGCAGGCGCGGGACGTGCCTGCGCTGGGTCAGACCCGTCTCCGGGTCCGCGATCCGGAAGCTGATGATGCCGAGCCGCGGATCGGCGGTGAACGCCTGGCGGACCAGCTCGGCGGTGTCCGTCCCGGCGAGCAGCCCGTCGTCGTCCAGGAAGAGCAGGGCGTCCACGTCGGTGCCGCCGGGGCCGAAGGCCTCGATGCCGACGTTACGGCCGCCGGGGATGCCCAGGTTCTCGGGCAGGTCGATGGTGCGGACGCCGTCCGGCACCCCGGTGACCGGGGCGCCGTTGCCGACCACGACGATCTCGACCGGGTCGCCGTCCTGCTTGGCGACCGAGTCGAGGAGCGCGCGCAGGTCGTCGGGCCGGTTGCCCATGGTGATGATGACGGCGCCCAGCTTCATCGGCGTACTCACGCTTGTCCTCACTTCAGCCGGCTCGACGCCAGGATCGACACCAGGTGCAGCAGCGTCTGGACCAGCGCGATGCCCGCGAGGACCGCGACGCCGAGCCGCGAGAAGAACAGGTCGCCCCTGGCCGAGTCCACGACGGCCAGGACCAGGATCAGCAGCGACGCCTCGATGCCGAGGATCAGCCGGTGGAACTTGAGCGCGGCGGCGGCCTTGCGGGCCAGCGCCATGCCTGACGAGCGCGGCTCGGACGCCGCCTCCTTGACCGGCGGCAGCCCGCCCTGGTGCCGGGCGACGCCGACCAGGTCGGTCTCGGCCTTGATCAGGATGGCGCCGAGGGCGGCGAGCGTGCCGAGGAAGGCCCACAGCCAGTCGATCCGGCCCGGACCCCACAGGTCGGCCGCGCGCAGGCCGAAGCCGACGAGGACCGCGGCGTCGCACAGGTAGGCGCCGACCCGGTCGAGGTAGACGCCGCCGAGCGAGAACTGCTTCTTCCAGCGGGCGATCTCCCCGTCGACGCAGTCGAGGAGCAGATACAGCTGGACCATCAGCACGCCGAGGACGGCGCCCCAGATCCCGGGCACGAGCAGTGCCGGGGCCGCGAGGACGCCGCAGACGGTCATCAGATAGGTCAGCTGGTTCGGCGTGACCCGCGTGTTCACGAGGTAGCGGTCCACCCGCAGCGAGATCTCCCGCATGTACAGGCGGCCGGCCCAGTGCTCACCGCTGCGCCGGTCCTTCACGCCCGCCGGGTGAACGACCGGGCGGAGCTCAGCTACGGATGGTCTTGGCATAGTCGGCGTACGCGTCCCTGATCTCGTCTGTGGACAGGTCGAGGTGCTCGAGGATGGTGAAGCGGCCCGGACGGGTCTGCGGGGCGAACTCCACGGCGCGGACGAACTCGTCCACGCTGAATCCGATCTCCTCCGGGAGCACGGGCAGCCCGTGCCGGCGCAGGGTGTCGACCATCAGCGCGGACGCCTCGGACGCGCCGCGCAGGTGCATCGCGAAGGCCGCGCCGAGGCCGCACTGCTCGCCGTGGCTGGCCGCGCGGGTCGGGAACAGCAGGTCGAAGGCGTGGCTGATCTCGTGGCAGGCGCCCGAGGAGGGGCGCGTGTCACCGCTGATCGACATGGCGATGCCGGACATCACCAGGCCCTCGGACAGCGTGACCAGGAAGTCGTCGTCGCCGACGCCGCCGGGGTGGCGCAGGACCGCCTCGCCGGCGCTGCGGGCCATGGCCGCGGCCAGGCCGTCGACCGGTTCGCCCGTCTCGCGGTGGGAGAGCTCCCAGTCGGCGATGGCGGAGAGGTTGGAGATCGCGTCGCCGATGCCGGAGCGGACGAAGCGCACCGGGGCGTCCCGGATCACGTCCAGGTCGATGACCAGGGCGATCGGGGTCGGGACGCCGTAGGAGCCGCGGCCGTTGTCGTTGTCCAGGGTGGACACCGGCGAACAGATGCCGTCGTGCGACAGGTTCGTGGCGATGGCGACCAGCGGCAGGCCCACTCGGGCCGCCGCGTACTTGGTCACGTCGATGATCTTGCCGCCGCCGAGGGCGACGACGGCGTCGTACCGCTTGCCGCGCATCGCGTCGGCGAGCTTGACGGCCGCGTCGATGGTGCCGCCCTCGACCGGGTACCAGTCGGCGCCGGGCAGCTCGGGCGCGAAGCGGTCACGCAGCTTGACGCCCGAACCGCTGCTGATGGCGACGGCGATCTTGCCGTTGCTGGAGATCCGCTGGTCCGCGAGGAGCGCGGACAGGTCGTCCAGCGCTCCCCGGCGGATGTCGACGACGACCGGCGAGGGGATGAGCCGGGTCAGTACTGGCACGCGATGTCACGGCCCTTCGCCAGGTCGTCGTGGTTGTCGATCTCCACCCACTTCACGTCGCCGATGGGCGCGACGTCGACGGTGAAGCCGCGGTTGACGAGCTCCTGGTAGCCGTCCTCGTAGTAGAGGTCGGGGTCGCGCTCGAAGGTGGCCTTCAGGGCGTCGGCGAGCTCCTCGGCCGCCTCGGGCTCGATGAGGGTGACGCCGATGTACTCGCCGGTGGCGGTGGCCGGGTCCATGAGCTTGGTGATGCGCTGGACGCCCTTGCCCTCGGCGGTGATGACCTTCATCTCCTCGTCGGCGAGGTTCTTCACCGTGTCGAGGGCGAGGATGATCCTGCGGCCGTCGCCGCGCGCGGCGAGCAGGGTCTTCTCGACGGAGACCGGGTGCACGGTGTCGCCGTTGGCGAGGATGACGCCCTTCTTCAGGACGTCACGGGCGCACCACAGGGAGTAGGCGTTGTTCCACTCCTCGGCCTTGTCGTTGTCGATGAGCGTGATGCTGACGCCGTACTGGGCCTCCAGGGCCTCCTTGCGGTCGTACACGGCCTCCTTGCGGTAGCCGACGACGATGGCGACCTCGGTGAGGCCGACCTCCGCGAAGTTCTTCAGAGTCAGGTCGAGGACGGTGGTGTCACCGTCGACAGGCACGAGGGCCTTCGGGAGCGTGTCGGTGTAGGGGCGCAGACGCCTTCCGGCACCGGCTGCCAGTACGAGGCCAATCATGCTGTTTCTCCTTCGTCATGTACGGCAGGTGCTCCGGAGGACACCCAGAAGCGGATGGACTCCACGAGCACCACGAGCGCCACGGCGACCGCGAGGGCGGTGAGCGCCAGGGTGAAGTCGTCGCCACGGCTCGCGAGCAGAGCGGCGAGCAGGGTCACCAGGAGCGTGCGGCCCTCGTGACCGCCGATGGTGCGCACCAGCCAGGCGGGCGGCGCGCCGGTGCCGCCGCGGATGCGGTACACCGTGTCGTAGTGATGGTAGGCGACCGCCGCGACCAGCCCGAATGCGGCGGGCAGCGCCCCGGGGGCGTCCGCCTTCGCGGCGAGGACGAGCACGGTGGTGTATTCGGCGGCGCGGAAGAGCGGGGGCAGCAGCCAGTCCAGGGCGCCCTTGAGGGGGCGGGCGACCGCGCATCCCGCCAGGAGCGCGTACAGCAGGGCGGCGACGACCGTGAGGGTGCTCCCGAAGGGCTCCGCCAGTGCGGCGGCGAGCAGGAGCGCCGTCCCCGCAGCGGCCCACAGCACCGGGGCGCGCAGGAGCGGGCGCAGCGCGGGGCGGCGGCCGGTCCGGGCCACCAGCTCGGCGAGCGGGCCCGAGTCGGCGAGGTCGGCGAGGGCCTGGGCGGCGCGGTCGGTGCGCCGCGCCTTGCGGGTCACCGATCGCAGGACGCGGCCCGCGGTGGTGTAGCAGGCGCCGAAGGCGCAGCCGATCAGCAGGGCGTAGAAGACGATCCGGGGGGTGGTGACGGCGGTGAGGACCGCGATCATCGCCCAGCGCTCGCCGATCGGGAGGATGATCATGCGCCGGGCCCAGACGGTCCAGCCCACGGTGTTCAGCCGGTCGGAGAGGGCCGCGGTGGGGCTGGTGTTGGCCTGGGCGTCGTGGTTGGCCTCGTTGAAGGAGAAGTCCACGACGTGGCGGCAGCTCATCAGGACCATCGCGCCGAGTGCCAGGGCCCACACGTCGTCGCCGTCGCGTGCGGCGCCGAGCGCGAGGCCGGCGTAGAAGGCGTACTCCTTGGCGCGGTCGAAGGTGGCGTCGAGCCAGGCGCCCATCGTCGAGTACTGCAGGGAGTAGCGGGCGAGCTGCCCGTCGGTGCAGTCGAGGACGAAGGAGACGAGGAGCAGGACGCCGGCGGCGACGTAGCCGCCGCGCTCGCCCGTGGCGGCGCAGCCGGCCGCGAGGAGGGCGGTGAGCAGCGAGGCGGTGGTGACCTGGTTGGGGGTCAGTCCGCGCCGCGCGCACCAGCGGGCGATGTAGCGGGAGTACGGGCTGATGAAGAACGTGGTGAAGAAGCCGTCGTGGGCCTTGACGGCGGAGCGCAGGCGTACGGCCTCGTCGTCGACGGCCGTGACGGCGGCGCGGGCCGCGTGGCGGGCCTCCGCGTCGGCGGGGACGGCGGCGACGAGCGAGCCGAGTTCGGGCCGGTGCACGGCCACGCCCTCGGCGCCGAGCGCCCGGGCGAGCGCGTCGGGCAGGCCCTCCTCCGCGGGGGAGAGTGCCGGCGCGGCGCAGGCAGTGGCGACCGCGGTGTCCGCGGGTGCCGTGTCGGTCTCGGCCGCCTCGGTCCGCGCGGGTGCGGCGTCCGAGGCGGTCAGCGCCCGGGTCAGCGCGGGCCGGGCCTCGGGCTGCGCGGTCAGCGCTCCGGGGACCGCGGCGGCGGGGAAGCGGGGGTCGGTGAGGGCGAGCCGCAGCGCGTGGAGGTGTCCGACGAATCGCGGGTCGACCAGGGCGACGCGCTCGGCCGCCGGTACGGCGGCGACCAGCGCGGCCGTCTCGTGCGGTCCGGAGGCGACCCTGACGTCGAAGCCGAGTGACCGCAGATCGCCGTCGAGCGACGATCCGGGTACCGGCGGACCGGTGAGGATGGCGGTCGACAGACGAACTCACTCCTTGGAGCTGGCGGACGGGCCGGCGGGGCCCCTGGCACACGGCCCCGGGCACGGTGGTGCGGCCCGGAAACGGGCGGCGGCACGTCGGCCGAGGCTATCGGATGAACGAAAGCGCGAGTTCACCGAGGCTTCGCGGTGAGGACTCCCCCGGGCCCCCTCGCGTCGGCGCGCACGCGCCGCGCCCTGCGGGGCTCATCATGATCGATCGGCGCCCCGGCCCACAAACCGCGCCCCCCGGCCCCGGAGACGGCCTGCCGCGCCGGCCCCGCCGCAGATCGCCGCGCACCGCTGACCAGGTCTCATCACCGCAGGTCAGAGCATATGACAACGGTGTTCAGTGCCGTGTTGCGGATACCCCCTACCCGTAGTTCACTTGCGGGCGGGGCACAGGGATCGACACGACCGGGAGGCCATGTCATGGGGGCTGGACACGACCACGGACACAGTCACGGAGGAGCGCCGCCGACGGGGACGGCCGCGGCGGCCTATCGCGGGCGGCTACGCGTCGCGCTCGCGATCACCCTCTCCGTGATGGTGGTCGAGATCGTCGGCGGCGTGCTCGCCGACTCCCTCGCGCTGATCGCCGACGCCGCCCACATGGCGACCGACGCCGTGGGCCTCGCGCTGGCCCTGCTCGCGATCCACTTCGCCAACCGGCCGCCCAGCGACAACCGCACGTTCGGCCTCGCGCGGGCCGAGATCCTCGCCGCGCTCGCCAACTGCCTGCTGCTGCTCTGCGTCGGCGGGTACGTCCTGTACGAGGCGGTCCAGCGGTTCATCGAACCGGCCGAGACCAAGGGCGGCCTCGCGATCGCGTTCGCGCTGATCGGCCTGGTCGCCAACATGGTCTCGCTCTCCCTGCTGGTCCGCGGCCAGAAGGAGAGCCTCAACGTCCGCGGCGCCTATCTGGAGGTGCTCGCGGACGCCCTCGGCTCCGTGACGGTGATCGTCGCGGCCGGGATCATCCTCCTCACCGGCTGGCAGTACGCCGACCCGATCGCCTCGATCCTGATCGGCCTGATGATCGTGCCGCGCACGGTCAAGCTGCTGCGCGAGACCCTGGACGTCCTGCTCGAGTCGGCGCCCAAGGGCGTCGACATGGCGGAGGTACGGGCGCACATACTGGCGCTGCCCGGCGTCGAGGACGTCCACGACCTGCACGCCTGGACGATCACGTCCGGGATGCCGGTCCTCTCCGCCCACGTCGTGGTCGACCAGGGCGCCCTGGACTCGGTGGGGCACGAGAAGATGCTCCACGACCTCCAGGGCTGCCTGGGCTCCCACTTCGACGTGGAGCACTGCACCTTCCAGCTGGAGCCCGCGGGCCACGCCGCCCACGAGGCCGGACTCTGCCTGTGATCCTCCCGTCCGGCGATGCCTGTTAGTCTCCCCGCACGAACGTGAGGTGAGAGGAGCTGAGGTCGATGACCGTCGCGACGGAGGCTGCCCCGCGCGGCAGCGCCCGGTCCCCGTTCAGCTCCCGGGTCTCCGGCTGACCCGACATCCCGGCCCCCTCGCGTCCCGCCCCGCGGGCGCGGTGGCGCGAACCGGTACGTCATGTCGTCGGCCGGGCCCCTCTCTCCCCAGGGATTCCCACGTTGTCCGACAGCACCCACGCCTCGTACGAGGCGTTCTTCGCCCTGCACCACGGTCTTCCGCGGCAGGGCCCCGGCTCCGACACCACCACCCGCCGTCTGCTCGCCCTCTCCTCAGGCGTCCCGGAGGGACTGGAGGGAGCCGCCGGCGCTCCGCCCAGGCGTCCGCGCGTCCTCGACCTCGGCTGCGGTCCCGGCCGCTCCGCCCTGCTCCTCGCCGCCGAGGCGGGGGCCGAGGTGACCGCCGTCGACCTGCACGAACCGTTCCTCGAGGAGCTGCGGGCCGCCGCCGAGGCGCGCGGGCTCGGCGACCGCGTCCGCACCCTCCACGCCGACATGGGTGAGCTTCCTCTCCCCGACGGGTCCTTCGACCTGGTCTGGGCCGAGAGCTCGGCGTACTCGATCGGTTTCGACACCGCTCTGGACCGCTGGCGCCGGCTGCTCGCGCCCGGGGGCACGCTGGTGCTCACCGAGTGCGAGTGGACCACCGACACCCCCTCCCCTGAGGCGCGCGCCTTCTGGGACCGGCACTACGCGCTCCGGACCGGCGCCGAGAACACCGCGGCGGCGGTCGCGGCCGGCTATCACGTGCTGGGGGTGCTCCCCCAGCCCGAGAGCGACTGGGACGCGTACTACGGCCCGCTCCGTGAGCGGGCCGACGCCGCCGACCCGTCCGCCCCCGGCATGGCCGAGGCGCTCGCCGCGACCCGTGAGGAGATCGCGGTGCGCCGCGACCACGGCGGCGACTTCGGCTACACCGGCTACGTCCTGCGCCCCGCCGACCCCCGGTGGCGTACGCGGGAGGAGACCGCGGCCGACATCCCCGCCGTACGGGAGGTCAACGCGGCGGCGTTCGCCACGGCGGACGAGGCCGCGCTGGTCGACGCCCTGCGCGAGGACGAGAGCGCCTGGCTTCCGGGGCTCTCGTACGTCGCCGAGGCGCCGGACGGCACGGTCGCGGCCTACGCGCTGATCACCCGCTGCCGGGTCGGTGGCGCTCCGGCGGCGGCGCTCGCGCCGGTCGCCGTGGCGCCCGCCCACCAGCGTTCCGGCGCCGGGCAGGCCGTCGTCCGGGCGGTGCTCGACGCGGCGCGGCTGCGCGGCGAGCGGCTCGTGGTGGTGCTGGGCCATCCGGAGTACTACCCCCGGTTCGGATTCGCACGGGCATCGCAGTACGGGATCAGGCCAGGTTTCGAGGTCCCCGACGAAGCCATGATGGCGCTGGTCCTGCACGGTTCCGGGCCCGTACCCGTGGGCACGATCCACTATCCGGCGGCTTTCGGCGTCTGAGGTGGCGGGAGGGCCCACCGCACCGGGATGTACTCCGGTGCGGTGGGCCCGGCCATGTCCGGCCGCCGAAGTACGGACAAGCCGCTTTTGTACGGCAGACTGAGGTGCCCCTCATGGGGCCGAGACCGAAGCGATGAAGGACGGGTATGGCGACCACACCAGCCACCGCGGCACACAGCTCGCCGAACGGAATCTCGCCGAACGGCGTCCAGGCGTCGATCATGCTGGAGCTGGTCGACGAGGACGGCAACACGATCGGGACGGCCGAGAAGCTCGCCGCGCACCAGGCCCCGGGACAGCTGCACCGGGCGTTCTCGGTGTTCCTCTTCGACGAG
The DNA here is from genome assembly GCF_040677675.1 of Streptomyces sp. NPDC053755. Classification (NCBI taxonomy): domain Bacteria; kingdom Bacillati; phylum Actinomycetota; class Actinomycetes; order Kitasatosporales; family Streptomycetaceae; genus Streptomyces; species Streptomyces sp. NPDC053755. Next base: position 36,135 of record NZ_JBFASK010000004.1, read on the forward strand.
GCGGGCCGGCTGCTGCTGCAGCGCCGTGCGCTCGGGAAGTACCACTCCCCCGGTGTCTGGTCGAACACCTGCTGCGGTCATCCGTACCCGGGAGAGGCGCCGTTCGCCGCCGCCGCCCGGCGCACGTACGAGGAGCTGGGCGTCTCGCCCTCACTGCTCGCCGAGGCGGGCACCGTCCGCTACAACCACCCGGACCCGGCGTCGGGGCTGGTGGAGCAGGAGTACAACCACCTCTTCGTCGGCATGGTGCAGACCGGTCTGCGGCCGGACCCGGAGGAGGTCGAGGAGACCGCCTTCGTGACGGCGGCGGAGCTGGCCGAGCGTCATGCGACCGCGCCGTTCTCCGCCTGGTTCATGACGGTCCTGGACGCGGCGCGTCCGGCGGTCAAGGAGCTGACGGGTCCGGCCGGCGGCTGGTGATGCCGTAGGGGGGCACGGGCACGACCCCGGGGAGGTCCCCCGGTCCGGCACCGGGCGCGGGTCCGGGCGAGGGGACGCTCCCGGGGAGGCCCCCGCCCGCCGGGACGGTGCCCGGCAGGGTCGCGGGCGTCGCGGTGAGGGCCGCGCCCGGAGCCGGCCCCGAGCCCGGTGGCCGGGGGACGAGGGGCAGCGCGGCCCAGATGATCTTGCCGCCGCTCGCGGTGTGCTCGACGTCGCACGCCCCGCCCGCCTCCAGGGCGATCTCACGCACCAGGAGCAGTCCGCGGCCGCCCGTCTGGCCGTAGTCGGCCTCCAGCGCCTTGGGGCGGTAGGGGTGGTTGTCCTCGACGGACACCCGGATCCACTCCGCGCCGATCGCCACCTCGACCGCCACCTCAGGGGAGAGCAGCGCCGCGTGCTTCACCGCGTTGGTGACCAGCTCCGAGACGATGAGCAGCAGCCCCTGGACGGTGTCCTCGTGCGCCGGCACACCCTGACGGTTCAGCAGATCGCGTACCGCGTGCCTGGCCTGCGGGACGGAGACGTCGACCGCGGGAGCGGTGAAGCGCCAGACCCCTTCGTAGGACGGTGGCCGTGCGGGCACGCTCCCGCGGCTTCCCATAGTCCGGCTCCCACCCTCGTGCTCGATTGTCGCCACGATGTCGAGTCTGATAACCCGGGGGTCCGCACCGGCCTCCTGACCAGAAGTCGACACTTATAGGCCACTTTCTGATCGGCTGAGTATGCCAACGTCAGTTGTTCGACCGGTCCTGATCTGTCGCTGACGGGTTCGGAAGGGGGTCCTCCACAGGGGCGACCATGCCGACGATCCGCCGGCCCCCGACGCCGATGGCGATCAGGCCGAGCCCGTCGAAGAGGAGCGCCAGAGAGAAGAAGCAGCCGAGAACATAGCGGCTGCTCTCGGGCCAGTCGAGGAGGACGAGCACACCGAGCAGCAGGCCGAACGCTCCCTGCAGCAGCGTCCAGCCGAACTGCGGCCCGCGCACCACCACGCTGCCGACCAGCCGGAAGACGCCACCGGTGAGGAAGAGCAGCGCGGCGAACATCGTCAGCGCCTCGGCCGAACCCTCCGGGTGACGGATGACGACCACGCCGGCCGCGATGTTCAGCGCGGCGACCACCACGGCCAGCCAGAAGTAGGGTGTCCCCCGCGACTCGACGGCGTGCAGCAGTCCCACGAATCCGCCGATGAGCAGCAGCCAGCCGAACAGGAGCATCGAGGTGAGCGTGGCGAGGCCGGTGTAGACGAGCCCGACGATCCCGCCGAGGACGAGCAGGGCGCCGAGCAGCGCGAGCCATCCGAAACTGCGGCTGAGCCGCTTGCTCTCCCGTACGGCTTCGTGGGGTTCCCGGGGCATGCGCGCCTCCTCGTCGGACCGGCCTCTCGCACCCCCTTCTTGATCGTACGGTCGGGGTCCCCGGATAGCATCCGCCGCATGGAGCCCACCGAGCCGCACCTGAAGACCTCCGTCGCCGACGGGGTCGCCACCGTCGTCGTCTCCCACCCGGCCAAGCGCAACGCGATGACGGCCGGGATGTGGCGGAGTCTTCCCGCGCTCCTCGCCCCGCTCGCCGCCGACCCGGCGGTCCGCGCACTGGTCCTCACCGGTGAGGGCGGGACCTTCTGCGCCGGCGCGGACATCTCCACGCTCCGGGAGCCGGGCGACGAGCAGCAGTCGCTCGCGGTACGGGCGGAGGAGGCCCTCGCCGCGTTCCCCAAGCCGACGCTCGCGGCCGTGCGCGGCTACTGCGTGGGCGGCGGGAGCCAGCTCGCGGCCGCCTGTGATCTGCGGTTCGCCGAGGAGGGCGCCCTCTTCGGGGTGACGCCGTCGAAGCTCGGCATCGTCTACCCCTCCTCCTCGACCCGGCGCCTGACCGCGCTCGTGGGGCCGTCGGCCGCCAAGTACCTCCTCTTCTCGGGCGAGTTGATCGACACGGCGCGGGCGCTGCGGACCGGCCTCGTCGACGAGGTCCTGCCGCCGGGGGAACTCGACAAGCGGGTGACCGAGTTCACCCGGGTGCTGGTCGCGCGGTCGCAGCTGACCCAGGCGGCGGCGAAGGAGTTCGCGGACGGCCGCACGGACCGTGACGCGTACTGGTCGGACCAGGCGCGCGGCAGCGGCGACACCGCTGAGGGGGTCGCGGCCTTCCTGGAGCGCCGCGCGCCCCGGTTCACGTACGGGGTGTGAGGCGGGGCGGCCCGGCACGACCCGCAGCGCGGCGGCCCTGGAGCTGCGGCACGACCGCCCGCGGCCTCGGACTCGGCGGCGCCGATGCAGCCGCCCGGTGGGGCGGTTCGCGCCAGGCGGGCGGAGGGTCTGCGGGCTCAGCCCTCCCGCGCGAGGACCTTCTCCGCCCGGCCCCGCCAGCGGGCGACGATCGCGGCCGGGGCCTTCTCCGGCGAGCCCGCGTCGTACGGCGGCTGGGGGTCGTACTCGGTGAGCAGCTGGACGGTCTGCGCGGCCTCGTCCCCCGCGATCCGGCCCAGCAGGTGCAGTGCCATGTCGATGCCGGAGGAGACTCCGGCGGCGGTGACGTACTTCCCGTCGAAGACCACGCGCTCGCCGGCCGGTTCGGCGCCGAGCGGCCGCAGCTCCTCGGACGCCAGCCAGTGGGTGGTCGCCCGGCGGCCGGTGAGCAGCCCGGCGCCGGCCAGGACGAGGGAACCGGTGCAGACCGAGGTGGTCCAGGTGCTGGTGGCGTCGGCGGTACGGAGCCAGGTGAGGATCTCCGGGTCGTGCATGGCCTCGCGTGACCCGGGGCCGCCCGGGACGATCACGATGTCCGGGTGCGGCACCTCGGCGAGGGTCCTGTCGGCGACGAGGGCGAGGCTGCCCTGGTCGCCCCGGACCGGGCCGGTCTCCCGGGCGACGAAGACGGTGTCGGCTCCGGGGAGACGGGCGAGGAGTTCGTAGGGCCCGACGGCGTCGAGGGCGGTGAAGCGGTCGTAGAGCAGGACGGCGATCTGCATGGGCTCCCTATCGGATGGTGGGGTGAACGGGAGCGTGGAAGCGGCGGCGGTAGTCGGCCGGGGCCGTACCGAGCGCCTTGACGAAGGCGCGGCGCATGGCCTCGGAGGTGCCGTAGCCGGCCGCCCGGGCCACCTCCTGGACACCCTGGGCGGACTCCTCCAGGAGCCTGCGCGCGTGTTCGAGCCGTACCCGGTCGACGTACCGGCCCGGAGTCGTGCCGGTCTCCGCCTGGAAGGCGCGGGCGAAGTGGCGGGGGGAGAGCCGCGCGCGGGCCGCGAGCGCCTCCACCGAGAGGTCCGCGCCGGGATGCTCGGTGATCCAGTGCTGGAGGTCGCGCAACGGTTCCCGGCGGGCGGTCTGGGCCGCGAGCTGGGCGCTGAACTGCGCCTGGTTGCCCGGCCGGCGCAGGAAGACGACCAGGTGGCGGGCGACGGTGAGCGCCGCGTGGCGGCCGAGGTCCTCCTCCACCAGGGCCAGCGCGAGATCGATGCCCGCGGTGACCCCGGCCGAGGTGGAGAGCCGGCCGTCCCGGACGAAGATGGGGTCCGGGTCCACCTCGACCTCGGGGTAGCACCGGGCGAGGTGGTCGCAGGCGACCCAGTGGGTGGTGGCCCGGTGCCCGTCGAGCAGGCCGGCGGCCGCGAGCAGCAGCGCGCCCGTGCAGACGGAGACGAGACGTTCGGCGTGCGGGGCGTTCGCCCGCAGCCAGTCGACCAGCCGCGGGTCGGGGGTCCGTGTGCCCTCGCCCCCGGGCACGAGCAGGGTGTGCGGCGGGCCCGCCTCGACGGCTTCGGCGAGCGTGGAGTCCGCGAGCATCCGCAGCCCGCTCTGGGTGCGGACCGGGCCGCCGTCGAGCGAGGCCGTCCGGATCGGGTAGGAACCGCCGGCCTCGCCGACGCGGCCGGCGCCGGCGAACACCTCCACCGGTCCGGTGACATCCAGGCTCTGCACGTCGTCGAAGAGGACGACGAGCACGGATCGCTTCGTCATGCCTCCATCCTTCGGCGGCCGCCCGATGGCCGCAATGACGAAGAACCCACCTTTCCTGCCATGGCGGGGGTCTTCCGGGCCCGACGGTTCCCGTCGTACCGACCAGTCGGTAACGTTCGGCCCATGACGACCTCACTGCCGCCCCGCGCGGGCCGCCGCTGCCACAACGCGCTCAACCCGCTGCACTCGACGCTGTACTTCTCACCTGACCTCGACGTCGAGTTCAAGGGCCTCGGCTTCGACGACCCGAGCGCCATGCGACTCGCCGCGCGCAGCGCCGCGCTGGGGGCCGTGGGCCCGGGAACGGTCGCCGCGACCTTCTACAACTACAACCACGAGCTGCTCGCCCGGCACCTGCCGTCCGTCTGGGAGACCGCCGCTCCCGCCGCCGTCCTCGACGCGCGGCTGCGTGCCGCCGACGCCACCCTGCGCCGGCTGCTCGGGGAGGAGACGGTCGCCTCGGCCGAGATGGCGGAGGCGGCCGAGCTCGCGCTGCGCGCCACCGAGGCCTGCACCCGGCACGCCCGGCCGCTGTACGCGGCCAACGCCGACCTGCCCGTCCCCGAGGAGCCGCACCTGCGCTACTGGCACGCCGCCACGCTGCTGCGCGAGCACCGGGGCGACGGCCACCTGGCGGCGCTGCTCTCCCTCGGGCTCGACCCGCTGGAGGCGCTGGTCAGCCACACCGCGACCGGCAGGGGCATGGCACCGCGCTGGGTCCTCGGCTCGCGCGGCTGGCGGCGCGCCGACTGGGACGCGGCGGTGGAGCGGCTGCGGGACCGGGGCCTGATCGACGCCGAGGGAGAGCTCACCGACGCGGGCACGGCCCTGCGCGCCGAGCTGGAGGAGTGCACCGACCGCCTGGACACCGCCCCGTACGAGCACCTGGGGGCCGTCGGCGTGGAGCGGCTGACGGAGCTCGGCCGAGGCTTCCTCTTCGCGGCGGCCGCGGCGGGCGCGTTCCCGGACGACCTGACCGGCAAGGCCTGACACGACCGGGGAAGCCGGCCGACCGGCCCGGCGAGCCCGCGGCCACCGGAGGCGGACGCGGCCACGAGGCCGGCCGGGCGGGACCCGAAGGGTGCGGGGCCGGGCGACGAGGCGCGGCCCACAGCAGACGGGCGCCGTCACCGAGGCCGGCCGAGTGGAAGTTGAAAACGCAAAGCCAGGCGACGAGGCACGGCCACAGCACAGACGGACGCCGTCACCGAGCCGGCCGGGCGGGACCCGAAGGGTGCGGGCGGGCGGGGCCGCCGCCGCGCGCGGGCGGGGCGCGTGCGGCGTCGAGGCGGCCGACCCGGCACAATGCACTCGCAAGCTTGAGGCACGAGAAGGCGAGTCGGGACACTGTGACGACGTCCATCGAAGGCAGGATCGCCGAGGAACTCGGCGTACGCGAGCGACAGGTGAGGGCGGCCGTCGAGCTGCTCGACGGCGGCTCGACCGTGCCGTTCATCGCGCGCTACCGCAAGGAAGCGACCGAGATGCTCGACGACGCGCAGCTGCGCACGCTCGAGGAGCGGCTGCGCTATCTGCGGGAGCTGGAGGACCGGCGGGCCGCCGTCCTGGAATCCGTACGCGAGCAGGGCAAGCTGACGCCGGAGGTGGAGGCGCAGCTCAGGGCGGCCGAGACCAAGGCCCGCCTGGAGGACATCTACCTGCCCTTCAAGCCGAAGCGCCGCACCAAGGCGCAGATCGCCCGCGAGGCCGGCCTGGAGCCGCTGGCCGAGGGGCTGCTCGCGGACCCCTCGGTGGAGCCGGCGGCCGCCGCGGCCGCCTTCGTCGACGCGGACAAGGGAGTCGCCGACGCGGCCGCCGCCCTGGAGGGCGCGCGGGCCATCCTGACCGAGAGGTTCTCGGAGGACGCCGACCTGATCGGCGAACTGCGCGAGCGGATGTGGAGCCGGGGCCGGCTGGTCGCGAAGGTCCGGGAGGGCCAGGGCGACGGCAAGGAGGGGCCGGGCGCGAAGTTCGCCGACTACTTCGACTTCGCCGAACCGTTCACGGCGCTGCCCTCCCACCGGATCCTCGCCATGCTGCGCGGCGAGAAGGAGGACGTCCTCACTCTGGAGCTGGAGCCGGAGGAGCCCTCGCAGACTCCCGGCCCCTCCTCGTACGAGGCGACGGTCGCCTCGCGCTTCGGCGTGGCCGACCGGGGACGCCCCGGGGACAAGTGGCTGCTCGACACGGTCCGCTGGGCGTGGCGCACCCGGATCCTGGTGCACCTTGGCATCGACCTGCGGCTGCGGCTGCGGACGGCGGCGGAGGACGAGGCGGTACGGGTCTTCGCCGCGAACCTGCGCGATCTGCTGCTCGCGGCGCCGGCCGGGACCCGGGCGACGCTGGGCCTCGACCCCGGCTTCCGCACGGGGGTCAAGGTCGCCGTCGTCGACGCCACCGGCAAGGTCGTCGCCACCGACACCGTCTATCCGCACGTGCCCGCCAACAAGTGGGACGAGTCGCTGGCGAAGCTGGCCCGGCTGGCCGAGGAGCACGCGGTCGAGCTGGTCGCCATCGGCAACGGCACGGCCTCGCGTGAGACGGACAAGCTCGCGGCCGAACTCATCGCCCGGCACCCGGAGTTGAACCTCACCAAGGTGATGGTGTCGGAGGCGGGCGCCTCGGTGTACTCCGCGTCCGCCTTCGCCTCGCAGGAGCTTCCCGGCCTGGACGTGTCCCTGCGCGGCGCGGTCTCGATCGCGCGGCGGCTGCAGGACCCGCTGGCCGAGCTGGTGAAGATCGACCCGAAGTCGATCGGCGTCGGGCAGTACCAGCACGACCTGTCCGAGGTGAAGCTCTCGCGCTCGCTGGACGCGGTGGTCGAGGACTGTGTGAACGGCGTCGGTGTCGACGTCAACACGGCGTCCGCGCCGCTGCTTTCGCGGGTCTCCGGCATCGGGGCCGGCCTCGCCGAGAACATCGTGTCGCACCGGGACGCCAACGGACCCTTCCGGTCGCGCCGGGCGCTGAAGGACGTCCCGCGGCTCGGCCCGAAGGCGTACGAGCAGTGCGCGGGCTTCCTGCGCATCCGGGGCGGGGACGACCCGCTGGACGCGTCGTCGGTCCACCCGGAGGCCTACCCGGTGGTGCGGCGGATGGTGAAGACCACGGGCGGCGAGGTGGCCTCGCTGATCGGCAACACCGGGGCGCTGCGCTCGCTGCGCGCGGACGACTTCGTGGACGACACCTTCGGTCTGCCGACCGTGACCGACATCCTGCGCGAGCTGGAGAAGCCGGGCCGGGACCCGCGGCCGGCGTTCAAGACGGCCACCTTCAAGGAGGGCGTCGAGAAGATCGGCGACCTGGTGGCGGGAATGGTCCTGGAGGGCGTGGTCACGAACGTGGCGGCGTTCGGGGCGTTCGTGGACATCGGTGTCCACCAGGACGGTCTGGTGCACGTCTCGGCCATGTCGAAGACCTTCGTGAAGGATCCGCGGGACGTCGTGAAGCCGGGTGACGTCGTCCGGGTGAAGGTCATGGAGGTGGACATCCCGCGCAAGCGGATCTCGCTGACGCTGCGCCTGGACGACGAGGCGACGGCGGACACGGCGGGGGGCGGCGCCGCGCCGAAGAAGGAGCGCGGAGGTCGGCCGCCCCAGCAGCGCCGAGGCGGCGCCGGAGGCTCCGGCGGAGGTGGCGGCGGCGGCGGCGACCGGGGCCGCTCCAAGGCCGCCGCCCCGGCCCCGGCGAACAGCGCGATGGCGGACGCCTTGCGCAAGGCGGGCCTGCTGAACGAGGGCGGTGGCGGCAAGCGGCGCGGCCGCTGACGCGTGACGGGCCCGGCCTCGCGGCCGGGCCCGTCGTCGCGCGCAGGAGCGGGCGGGTCCTCGGCCGCCTCAGGCGTCCGGGAGGAAGCGCAGGGCCCACTCCGCGCGGTGGGCGACCGTCAGGTCGTCGTCCTGGGTGAGGGGCCGGAGGAGCGCGCGGGAGCGGGTCGGGTCGGCCTGTACCAGGTCGACGATCTCGGCCGCCAGGGAGTCCTGGTCGTCGCCGAGGTCCACGGCGGAGGCCCGCAGGAGCGCGGGCAGCGCGTCGGGGCCGCCGATGGCGGCGAGGACGCCGCCGAGGAGTTCGCGGGCGTAGGCGTTGCGCTCGGTGAGGGCCCGGTCCAGTTCGGCCTGGAGGCGGGGCAGCATCGCCGCGTCGCCCGAGGCGGCGATCTCGTCGGCGAGGTCGATGGTCTCGTCGACGTCGGCGTCGAGGTCGTCCAGCATCTCGGTGAGCCGGGTCAGCAGGTCGGTCATGGTGTCTCCTGGAATGCGCCGTCCCTCGGGACGGGGACGGTCTCCGAGGTGTCGGCCTCGGCGGCCACCGCGACGTCCTGCGGATGGCCGTACTCGTACAGTTCACGCCCCGAAGCGCGGCGGTGCAGCTCCGCCGCCGGGTCCGCCGTCGCCTCCCACGGCGTGGCCGCGGCCCGCGCCCGCGGCGTCAGGTCGTACGGGCCCCGGGCGCGCGGCCCGGACGGGACGGCGTCGGCGCCCAGGAGACCCGCCGGGGCCGGGCGCGGGGAGAGGCCGGGCCGTCGTTCGCGCGGGCCCCGGCCGGAGCCGGCGCCCATCAGAGCTCGGTCACCTTGCCGGCGGCGACCTCGATCCGGCGGGTCGTGCGGACCGCGTCGAGCATCCGCCGGTCGTGGGTGACCAGGAGCAGGGTGCCGGTGTAGGAGTCCAGCGCGGACTCCAGCTGTTCGATGGCCGCCAGGTCCAGGTGGTTCGTCGGCTCGTCCAGGACGAGCAGGTTCACTCCCCGGCCCTGGAGGAGGGCGAGGGCGGCGCGGGTGCGCTCGCCCGGGGAGAGCGTGGTCGCCGGGCGCAGCACGTGCTCGGCCTTGAGGCCGAACTTCGCCAGCAGGGTCCGCACCTCGGCGGGCTCCGTCTCCGGGACGGCGGCGCAGAAGGCGTCGAGCAGGGACTCCGAGCCGTGGAACAGCTTGCGCGCCTGGTCGACCTCGCCGACGACGACGCCCGAGCCGAGGGCGGCGTCACCGGCGTCCAGCGGCAGACGGCCGAGGAGCGCCGCGAGCAGGGTCGACTTGCCGGCTCCGTTGGCGCCGGTGATGGCGACGCGGTCCGCCCAGTCGATCTGGAGAGTGGCAGGCCCGAACCGGAAGTCGCCCCGCCGCACCTCCGCCTCCCGTAGCGTCGCCACGACCGAGCCGGAGCGGGGAGCGGCGGCGATCTCCATCCGCAGCTCCCACTCCTTGCGGGGCTCGTCGACGACGTCGAGACGCTCGATCATGCGCTGCGTCTGGCGGGCCTTCGCGGCCTGCTTCTCGCTGGCCTCGCTGCGGGCGTTGCGGCCGAGCTTGTCGCCGTCGGTGGCCTTGCGGCGGGCGTTCTTGACGCCCTTGTCCATCCAGGACCGCTGCATGTGGCCGCGTGCCTCGAGGGCGGCCTTCCTGCCCGCGTACTCCTCGAAGTCCTCGCGGGCGTGCCGCCGGGCGGTGTCCCGCTCGTCGAGGTACGCCTCGTAGCCGCCGCCGTACAGCGTGATCTGCTGCTGGGCGAGGTCCAGCTCCAGCACCTTGGTGACCGTGCGGGTGAGGAACTCGCGGTCGTGGCTGATGACGACCGTGCCGGCCCGCAGCCCCTGGACGAAGGACTCGAGCCGCTCCAGGCCGTCGAGGTCGAGGTCGTTGGTCGGCTCGTCGAGCAGGAAGACGTCGTAGCGCGAGAGGAGCAGGGAGGCGAGTCCGGCACGGGCGGCCTGGCCGCCGGAGAGGGAGGTCATCGGCTGGTCGAGGCCGACGGTGAGGCCGAGCGAACCGGCGACCTCCTCCGCGCGTTCGTCGAGGTCGGCGCCGCCGAGACCGAGCCAGCGCTCCAGGCTCTCGGCGTACGCGTCGTCGGCTCCGGGCGCCCCGTCGACCAGGCCCTGGGTGGCCTCGTCCATGGCGGCCTGGGCGGCGGCGACACCGGTGCGCCGGGCGAGGAACTCCCGCACCGTCTCGCCCTCGCGACGCTCCGGCTCCTGCGGGAGGTGGCCGACGGTGGCGGTGGGCGGGGAGAGCCTCAGCTCTCCGTCCTCGGGTGTGTCGAGCCCGGCGAGCAGGCGCAGCAGGGTCGACTTGCCGGCGCCGTTGACGCCGACGAGGCCGATGACGTCGCCGGGGGCGACGACGAGGTCGAGGCCGGCGAAGAGGGAGCGTTCGCCGTGGCCGGCGGCGAGGTCCTTGGCGACGAGAGTGGCAGTCATCAGGACACGCATCCTAGGTCAGAGGAGGGCGTGGGGGCGGTACGGGAGCCGGGCGCACCCGGCGGGGGACGCGGGCGGTGCGTCGCGGGTACCGTCCGCGCATGAACGGCGACGCGATCGTGGTGGGTGGCGGGATCATCGGTCTGACGACCGGGCCGACGCTGGCGGAGCGCGGGCTGCGCGTGCGGGTGTGGTCACGCGACCCGGCGGCGCGGACGACCTCGGCGGTGGCCGGGGCGCTGTGGTGGCAGTACCGCGTCGAGCCGGCGGCGAAGGCCGGGGACTGGGCCCTGGAGTCGCCGCGGGTCTACGAGCGGTGCGCGGCCGATCCGGCGGCCACGGGCGTGCGGCTGGTCGCAGGTGTCCACGCGGACACGGTGCCGGAGCGGCTCGGGGTGTGGGCGCGCCAGGTCCCCGGACTGCGCCCGCTGGCGCCCGAGGACGTGCCGGGGCCGTACGAGGAACCGGCAGGCGTCAGGCCCCCGCCCCCTGAGGGGGCGAGGGCCTGGGCAGTGAGGCGGGGTCAGTTCCAGGGCTTCGGGGCGTTGCCGTCCGCGTCGACGCAGGCACGGACGCGGCGGTCGAGGGCGTCGGCCTGGGCGCGCGCCTTGCGGGCCTCGGCCGTGGCGCCGAGCCGCTGGAGCCTGGCCGCCCTGGCGCGCAGGGAGTGCGACTGCTGACGCATCTTGTCGACCTCGCAGACGACCTTCTTGCCGCCTGCCGCCGAGGCGTCCGGGGCCGCCGCGGTCTGGCCGAGCAGCAGGCCGCCGGCGAGCAGCGTCGTCATGGTCAGGGCGGTCAGGGTGCGGCGCGGCGGCGTCGCGTACGTCATGGGGGTTCTCCAACTTCCGGGCCGTGGGGACCCGTTCGGGTAAGATCTACTACCGACCGGTAACCCTAGTCGAAATGATCAAGGACGCTCGTCCGGCGTGCCCGCCCCCGGCCCGATGCGCAGTTCGAAGTCGCCGTCGTACTGCTCGTGGCCCGCGATCACGGCGGATTCCACGACCTCCACGCCCACTTCGCCCCGGACGATCAGCGGGTCCTCGCGCAGGTCCCTCATGAGCGCCAGGCACATGCCGAGCATCACGAGCACGAAGGGGGCTGCCACCAGGATGGTGAGGTTCTGCAGGCCAGCGAGCGCGTCGCCCTGGCCGTCACCGATGAGGAGCATGATCGCGGCGACCGCTCCGGTGACCACACCCCAGAACACGACGACCGGCCGGGTGGGTTCGAAGGCACCGCGCTGGGACAGCGTGCCCATGACGATCGAGGCCGCGTCCGCGCCGGAGACGAAGAAGATCCCGACGAGGATCATCACGAGAAGGCTCGTCGTCCCGGTGAGGGGGAACTCCTGGAGCAGGCCGAAGAGCTGGCCCTCGGGCGTGGTCTCCCCCGCCAGCCGGCCCTGCTCGTCGAGCCTCATCGCCGTACCGCCGAAGATCGCGAACCAGACCAGACTGACGGCGCTCGGCACGAGGATGACGCCGCCGACGAACTGCCGGATCGTGCGGCCCCGGCTGATCCGGGCGATGAACATGCCGACGAACGGCGTCCAGGAGATCCACCAGGCCCAGTAGAAGACCGTCCAGCTGCCGAGCCAGGCGTGGATGTCCTCGCCGCTGGTCGCCTCCGTGCGGCCGGCCAGCTGGGGCAGGTCGCCGAGGTAGGCGGCGATGGAGGTGGGCAGCAGGTCGAGGACGATGATGGTGGGGCCCGCGATGAAGACGAAGAGGGCCAGCACCAGCGCGAGCACCATGTTGGTGTTGGAGAGCCACTGGATGCCCTTCTCGACCCCGGACACGGCGGAGAGCACGAAGGCCAGGGTGAGCACGGCGATGATGCCGACCAGCAGCCCGGTGCCGGTCTCGGCCATCCAGCCCAGCTCCTCGAACCCGCTGCCGATCTGGAGCGCGCCCAGGCCCAGCGAGGCGGCCGAGCCGAAGAGCGTGGCGAAGATCGCCAGGATGTCGATGACCCGGCCGGGGCCGCCGTACGCCCGTCGCTCCCCCATCAGCGGGACGAAGACGGCGCTGATGGTCTGCCGCCGGCGGCGCCGGAAGGTGGAGTACGCGATGGCCAGCCCCACGACGGCGTAGATCGCCCAGGGATGCAGCGTCCAGTGGAAGAGGGTGGTGGCCATCGCGATCTCCATCCGCTCCGCCGCGTCGGCGGGACGGGTGCCGGGCGGTGGGGTGCCGTAGTGCGCGAGCGGCTCGCTGACGCCGTAGAACATCAGGCCGATGCCCATGCCGGCGCTGAACATCATGGCGATCCAGGAGACGGTCCGGAACTCCGGGCCCTCGCTCTCCTGGCCGAGGGTGATCCGGCCGTAGCGGCTGATCGCCAGCCACAGCGCGAAGACGACGAAGCCCGAGGCCGCCAGCATGAACGCCCAGCCGCCGTTGCGGATCAGCCCGTCCAGGAGGCTGCTGGACGCGCTCTCCAGACTCTCGGTGGCCGTGGAGCCCCAGATGACGAAGGCCAGGGTGAGGACGGCCGTGACACCGAAGACGATCCGGTCGGTGCGCGCGGCGTGGAGCCGCTCGGGGTGGCCGGGAAGGTCGGCCGTCACCGGCAGCCACTCCCGGCCCCCCTTGACGCTCTTGGCCATCCGGCCGGCCGGGCCCTCCCCGGCCGCTCCGTCCTTACGGCCCCGGCGGCCGCCCTCCCGGCCGGCCCCGGTCTCCCCGCCCGCTCCGCCGTCCCGGCCGGAGGGGCCGCCCCGGCCCCTCCGGCTCTCCTGCCCGTCCCGGCCTTCCCGGTCGGCGTCTCCTCCACGTCCGCCCGGGGGCGGGTCTTCCTGCGACACAGATGACACCTTTCGCACCATGACGGGGCAAACTCACTGTCTCCGTAACGCAGTACCACAGGTCGGACCGAAGTCAGCGGATCAACAGACCTCCACGGGTCGTCCGTCGGTCAGCCGGTAGGTCGCGCGGCCGTCGAGGAGCAGGGGGACGAGGGCGCGCTGCGCCTGGCGCAAGGGAACGAACCACCCGTCCCCGCTCCGGCGGAGGGTGATCCCGTGCAGGGCTAGCTCGTCGCCGAACTCGGCGTACTGCGCTCCGTCGAGCCGGTAGCCGCAGGGCGGGTCGGCCAGGATCTCGCCGGGCTCCGGAGGGTCGTTGTCCGCGCCGCCCAGCAGGACGGGACCCCGGTCGGCGAAGCCGGCCCGCCGGGCGGCCGCCGTGGCCGCGACGAGAGGTCCGCGCCGCTCGTCGACGTAGGCGAAGGCGCCCTTGAGCGCGACGAGTTGCGTGGTCACCCTACGCCGCTGGTTCAGGGCGTGGTCGTCCTTCTCCGCCGCGCTCAGGGCCTCCACCCGGGTCTCGACGAGCAGGCCGACGGAGTGCTTGACGCCGGCGGTGTTGCGCAGGATGCGCTCCTGTCCGTCGCCCGCCACCTGCTTGATGGGACGCCCCGTCAGCGGGTCGGTCCAGATGCCGTACACCCCGGTGCCGAAACCGGCCGCGCCGGCGGCAGGCCGGACGTAGGACTCCGACAGGGTGTGGGCCTCGTCGTGGACCCGGACGGCGGTGTTGGGGTTGCGGGGCCAGAGCGCGAGCAGGTCCTTGTCGTAGTACGGCGAGGTGCCGCCGTACTCGTGCAGGTCGTACACCACCTCCGGGCGCCGGTCACGGATCACGGCGGCGAGCGCGCGCCCCTCGGCGGCCGTGAGGGCGATGTGGTCGCGGTTGACGTCGACGCCGTCGGCGTTGCCCCGGGTGCCGGCCTCCCGGCCGTCGGGGTTGGCCGTCGGGACGACGAGGACGGTGGTGCGGGAGAGGAAGCGGAGGGTCGCGGGGTCGCGCGCGTACGCCAGGTCCCGGACCGTGGTCAGGCACGCCTCGCGGCCCGACGGCTCGTCACCGTGCTGGCTGCAGATGAGCAGCACGGTGACGGACGCGGGCCGGCTGGTCACACGGGCGGGAGCGCTGCCGGTCGCGTCGGCGGGAGCACCGGAGGTCGCGTCGGCGCGAGCCTTGCCGGTGGCTTCGCCGGGAGCGCCGCCGGTCGCGTCGGCGCCGGCCCCGGCGGGGACGTCGCCCCGCGCGCCCGCGCCGAGCGTGACCAGGCGGATCGGGCGGCCCTGCTTCGTCACGCCGACGGAGCGGACGGACACGCGGTCGCCGGAGCGGTCGACGGCCGCCAGGAAGGCGCGTTCCTCGGCCTCCGTCGTCCAGCGTGCGCCCCGGCTCGCCTCGAAGCCGGTCCGCGGGGGCGTCGCCGGCGCCGCGGAACCGGCGGCCTCGGCGGGGACCGTGACGAGCGGGAGCACGAGGGCGGCGGCGCCGGCCGCGAGCGCGAGCGTGCGCCGCACGGCACCGCGCGCCCGCCCGTGCGGGGTGCGGACCGCCGGGCCGCGGCCGGTCGAGGGGCCGGGTGTCGGCCCGGGGTCCCTGGAGGGGTGGGGCGTCGGCGTGCGGCCCGTCCGAAGGCGCAACCTCGGCCTGGGGCCCGTGGCGGGGCGGGGTGTCGCCCCAAGGCCCGTCGACGGGCCGGGCGTCGACGTGTCGCTCATCAGCGGGCGCAACTCCCGCCCGGGGTCCGCCGAGGGATCCCGCCTCGGCCCGGGGCCCGGCGAAGGGCCCGTCGGCGGGCCGCTCATCGCAGGCCGCCCGGGATCGGGTGGCCGGAGCGCTGCGGGGCGGTCAGCCCCTTCGGCGTCGGCTCGGCCGGTGCCGGAGGGGCCTCCCGTGGCCCGGACGTGGCCCGGACGAAGGCGGGGGCGCCGCCGACCAGCGGGAGCTTCGCCGAGGTGCGCGCGAGGTCGAGGGTGAGGGTCGGTGTGGTCGACGGCGGGTCGAGGAGGTCCCTGTCGGTGCCCCCGACGATCAGGGCGAGCCGGTGACCGGCCGGGACGACATGGTCGGTCGCCGCCAGGTCCAGGGTGATCGTGTAGGCCCTGCCCGGGGTCAGCGGACGGCCCTTGCGCGGGTCGGCCCAGGTCCCCAGGTCCGCCCAGCCGCGGCTGACGACCGTGTGGCCGACGTCCGCCGTACGGGCCCGGGTCTCCTTGTAGCAGGCGCTGTCGCCGCTCGTGCTCGCGCCCCAGCAGGTGCGTGCGGTGAGCGTGGTGATGCCTTCGCCGGCCGCCGCGTAGTCCCGGATGGTGTCCGGTCCGATGTCGACGAGTACGGCGGTCAGGTGCGCCGTCCCGGTGGTGGGCGTGGCCGTGACCGTCACCTTCGAGGATCCGGCGATCCGGAGTCCGCGGTCGAGCGGGCGGGTGACGAACCCGGCCTTGGCGGGGGTCGGGCTGTCGATCCGCGCGGCCCAGTCGTCCTCCCCGAGGCTCGGGTCGTCGGTGAAGGTCTCGGTGGCGCCGGGCGCCTCGGGGAGCAGGCCGAGGGTGCCGACCCC
Source organism: Streptomyces sp. NPDC053755 (assembly GCF_040677675.1). Classification (NCBI taxonomy): domain Bacteria; kingdom Bacillati; phylum Actinomycetota; class Actinomycetes; order Kitasatosporales; family Streptomycetaceae; genus Streptomyces; species Streptomyces sp. NPDC053755. Next base: position 52,103 of record NZ_JBFASK010000004.1, read on the forward strand.
GGGTGCGGCGCCCGTGCCCGGGCGCAGGGTGGTGGGCGCGGTGGTGCGCGGCGGCCAGACACGGTCGGTGGTCCAGCGGTCCGGGGCGCGCTCGATGTCCGCCATCGGCTCGCGGTCGATGCCGTTGTCGTGGCCGAGGAGGTAGTGGTCGAACCAGCGGTGCAGGGTGCGGACCCAGTCGGCGCGGCGGAAGTCGAAGGGGTCGACGTGGCCGGTCTGCGAGAGCCAGATCTTGCGCTCCACGCCCCGGGCGGCGAGGGCGTCCCACCACCGCCCGAACTGCCGGGCGCGGACGTTCAGGTCCTGCTGCCCGTGCACGACGAAGACACTGGCCTTCACCCGGGCGGCGCTCCGGACGTGGTCGCGCTCGGTCCAGGCCGGGGTCCAGTCCCCGCTGTAGGGGGTGGCCGCCGCGATCCGCTGCTGGACGGCGCCGCAACGTTCCTTCGCCTCGGGGGAGGCGACGTAGTCGGAGAGCCAGCTCGGGTTGGCGTTGTAGAGCGGGGCGCCCTGGGAGTGGAAGTAGTCGTACCAGGACGAGATCGCGCCGATCGGCACGATGGTCTTCAGGCCCTCGACGCCGGTGGCGGCGACCCCGTTGGCGATGGTGCCGTCCCAGCTCTTGCCGATCATGCCGACCCGGCCGGTGGACCAGGTGGTGGCCAGGGCGCGGGTGTCGCCGGTACGGGTGGTGTAGCCGGCGGCGCGGCCGTTCAGCCAGTCGACGACGGCCTTGGCGGACTGGACGTCGGACCGGCCTCCGACGTCGTCGCAGCCGTCGGAACGGCTGGTGCCGGCGAGGTCGACGGCGACGAAGGCGTAGCCGCGCGGGACGAAGTAGTTGTCGTAGAAGAGCGGGAACGCGACGGGGTCGCCGTCGGCGTCGTAGGTCTTCTTCTGGCCTTCGTTGCCCCGGCCGCAGCAGGCGTAGTAAGGGCTGGCGTCCATGATGACCGGGATCCTCCGGCCTGCCGCGGCGGGCTCCCGGGGCCGGACGATGTCGGCCGCGACCCGGTCGGAGCGGCCGTCCCCGTCGCCGTCGAGGCCGGTGTCCACCCAGACGGACTCCCGGACGGCGTCGGCGTACGAGTGGACCGGCGCCGACTCCCGTACACCGGGCGTCGCTTGGGCTCCGGCGGGGGTGAGGAGCGCGGCCATCAGGGCGGCCGTGGCGGCCGTCACGAGGGTTCTGCACGACAGACGGGCTCTGCGGGTTGTCCGCACACGTATCGGCATGGGGCGGAACGTACCGTCGTCAACTCCCGAGCAAAAGAGTGCCGTCGGGAGGCGGGCGGTGCGGATGCTTCATGTCGGCCGAATGGCGATCGTGTGACAGGAGGGCCCATGGACATGACGACCGTCGACGGGCCTGAATAGTGTCGATAAGGACCGACGGCTACCCGCACGTCTTACGTCTCTTACGACTTGGAGCCCTCCTGTGCACCGCAGAATCATCGTTCCGAGCGCTCTCGCGGCCTCTCTCCTGCTGGCGATCCCGGCATCGGCCGCCGACTTCGTTCCGGGCGCCCCGGGCATCGGCGATCCCTACTACCCGGCCAGTGGCAACGGCGGTTACGACGTCTCCCACTACGACCTGCGGCTGACCTACCAGCCCGCCACCGACCTCCTGGAGGGCACGGCGACGATCCTCGCCACGACGACGCAGAACCTGTCCCGCTTCAACCTCGACCTCGGACTGAAGGTCAGCGAGGTGCGGGTGAACGGCAAGAAGGCGCGTTTCACCACCTCGGGCGAGCAGGAGCTGGAGATCACCCCGGCCGCCCCGCTGGAGAAGAACCGTTCCGTCTCGGTCGTGGTGCGCTACGCCGGCAAGCCCTCCGAGGTGCGGATAGGCGGCTGGACGGCCTGGCACCGCACCCCCGACGGGGGCGTCGCGGCCCAGGAACCGGACTCGGCCGCGTGGTGGTTCCCCTCCAACGACCACCCGCGGGACAAGGCCACCTTCGACGTCTCGGTCTCCGTGCCGGACGGCACCCAGGCCATCAGCAACGGCGTGCTCCAGTCGCAGTCGTCACGGCTCGGGTGGACCCGCTACAACTGGCGCGCGAACAAGCCCCAGGCGACCTATCTGGCCACGCTCGCCGTCGGGAAGTTCGACATCACGACCGACAAGACCGCGAACGGACTGCCCGTCCTCAACGCGTACAGCCGGGACCTCGGCGACAACGCGGGCGCGGCGCGCGCGAGCGTCGAGCGGACGACCGAGGTCGCGGAGTGGCTGGAGGAGGTCTTCGGACCGTACCCCTTCAACGCGCTCGGCGGATACGTCCCGAACGTGACGAGCGGGTACGCGCTGGAGACCCAGACCCGGCCGTTCTACAGCCCGCGCCAGTTCGCCAACGGGGCGAACGTCTCGGTGGTCGTGCACGAGCTGGCGCACCAGTGGTACGGCGACAGCGTCTCGGTCGACCGCTGGAAGGACATCTGGGTCAACGAGGGCTTCGCCCGCTACAGCCAGTGGCTGTGGTCCGAGAAGGAGGGCGAGGGCACCGCCCAGGAGCTGGCCGACTACGTGTACGCCGCCCGCGCGGCCGACGACCCGTTCTGGACGGTGAAGCCGGGTGACCCCGGTCCGGACAACCAGTTCCACATCGCCGTCTACGACCGGGGCGCGCTGGCGCTCCAGGCGCTGCGCAACGAGATCGGCGACGAGGACTTCTTCGCCCTGCTCAAGGGCTGGCCCACGGAGTTCGCGTACGGCAACGCCGAGGTCGGCGACTTCGTACGGTACGCCGAGCGGATCTCGGGCAAGCCCCTGGCCGGGCTCTTCGACACCTGGCTCTACCAGCCGGTCAAGCCGGCCGCGCCGGCGGCCGCGCGCGCCGGGCTCTCGGCGCGGACGGCGGCCACCGCTCCGGCCGCGAAGCCGGTGCCGCCGAAGTCCTGGAAGAAGATCGCGGAGACGAACACGATCCACGAGCACGAGGCGCACGACGCGCACTGATCACGGTCCCGCGCCCCTGTCCCGTCCCTCCGGGGGCGGGGCAGGGGCGCGCCTGCCCCCGCCCCGCCGGGCCCGCGTCCGCTTCCCCCCCGCCCTCCGGTTAGTGTCACCGGTGGTACGGACGGCGAGTGGAGGGAACCGGCCATGGGCGTGGAGGGGTACGGCGATCCGGCGGTACGCGAGGCCGTCGCGCGGCGGATCGGTGCCGCGTGGGGACTCGAACTGCCTGTCTCCTACTTCCGTTTCCTGGACTTCCTGGCCGCGCTCGGCCCCGTCGAGCGGCGGGCGCTACGGGACCTGGACCTCGCGCCCTGTGGCGTGACGGATCTCTTCGCCGACCCCGGCGCCGTGCCGCGGGACGGTCTCGACCTCCGGACGCACGGCCGCTACTACCGTGATCCGCCGGAGTTCCTGACGTTCCTGCACGGCGGATCCGACGGGCTGCACTTCGGTCTCTGGTCCGATGACGGGCGCACCTGCACGGGCGTCGGCTCGTACCGCAACGACGACGGCGAGGGCATCGACCTCCGTCACCGCACCCCGCTGGAGGCCGTCCGGGCACGGGTCGAGGCGGCGCAGCGCGACCTGGCGGAGTACGCGGCCGACGGCGACGAGGAGGAGAAGGCCCGGCTCGCCGGCCTCGGGGCGCTGCGCGGCCTGCTCACGGAATTCGAGACGGCGGAGCGCACGGAGACGGGGGCGGCCTACGCGCAGGCGTACGACGGCCACGTACCCGCCGTGGACCCCCGCCGCATCACGACCCTGGACGGTGCGGGCGCCCTGGTCTCCGGGAAGACCGCACTGGACCGCCCGCCGCACAACGCCGCCGACGCCTACCGCTTCGCCACGTTCGTGGAGCAGCTGTTCGACGACCCCGTGGCGCTCCGGAACGCCCGGGAGGAGGCCCTGCGGCGCGCCGCCGCCGGGGACCCCGCCGAGGCGCTGGTGCTCGGCCGGGATCTGCACCAGGCCTCGTACGGCAACCGTGAGCGGGAGGACTACGCGGGTGAGCTGCTGGCCCTCGCCTACCGGGCACTGGACCGCCCCGCACTCGCGGGGATCGCCGAGGCCCACCACCGACACCGGTCGCTGCCGAGCGTGGACGTGCTGCGGCGCGGCTGAGGGCGCCCTGCCGAGGGGCGAGGGAACCGGCGGGACGGAGCGCACCGGGGGCCGGCCCTCGGACGGGCAGCGAGCGGCCCTGCCGGGTGAGCGGCAGCTGAGAGCGCTTTCACCGGCCGGCCCCCGCGCGCCGGCCACCCGTTACCCTCGTCCCTGTCAGCACCGTCGCACCGCGTCGTACACCGTCGTCCCCCGTGGTCACGCCCGTGAGGAGCCACCCTTGAGCGAACCGACCTCCGGGGCGCGCCCCACCCTGGAAGCCGTCGCCGAACGCGCCGGAGTGTCCCGGGCGACGGTGTCCCGTGTCGTCAACGGCGGGGCCGGGGTCCGCGAGGTGCTGGTGGAGAAGGTGCGCAAGGCCGTCGAGGAGCTGGGCTACATCCCCAACCACGCGGCCAGGACCCTCGTGACGCGGCGCAACGGGGCGGTCGCCGTGATCATCGCCGAGCCCGAGTTCCGGATCTTCTCGGACCCGTTCTTCGAACAGCAGATCCGGGGCATCAGCCGTGAGCTGACCGCGCACGACGCCCAGCTGGTCCTGCTCTGGGTGGAGGGACCCGGCGACCACGAACGGATCGCGCGGTACCTCGGCGGCGGCCATGTCGACGGCGCCCTCGCCTTCTCGCTGCACAACGACGACGAACTGCCCGCGATCGTGCGGCGCGTCCAGGTTCCGACGGTGTTCGGCGGGCGCCCGGGCTGGACGGGCCCCGCGGGCGAGCCGGCGGTCGCCTACGTCGACTGCGACAACCGGGGCGGAGCCCGGGCCGCCGTCCGCCATCTGCGCCGCACCCTCGGACGCCGGACCATCGCGCACATCACGGGCCCCGGCGACCAGACGTCCGCGCTCGACCGTCTCGACGGGTACCGGGACGAGCTGCCCGACGCCGATCCCGCCCTGGTGGAGGAGGGAGCGTTCACCGAGGAGAGCGGGGCGCGGGCGATGGCCGCGCTGCTGCGGCGGCGGCCCGGTCTGGACGCCGTGTTCGTGGCCAACGACCTGATGGCGTCGGGGGCGCTGCGGGTGCTGCGCGAGCGGGGCCGCCGCGTGCCCGAGGACGTCGCGCTCGTCGGCTTCGACGACATGCGCCAGGTGGCGGAGGCGACCGACCCGCCGTTGTCGACGGTCCATCAGGACGTCGAGGGGATGGGGCGGCTGATGGTGCGCCTGCTGATGAGGACCCTGGACGGCGAGGGCGCCGAGCCGGTGATCACCCCGACCGAGCTGGTCCTGCGCGCCTCCGCGTGAGCGTACCGGGGGCCGCCGGGCGGCCCGCCGGGCGGGGCACTCCCCCACGGTGACCGGCCGCCCGCCCCCCAACTGTTTCGCGTTCGGCTCTTGACGGGAAGCGCACCGGGGAGGCACGCTCCTGACGCATTCCTGAGAGCGCTCTCAAAACGTGGCCCCCAACGTTCCCGAGCGTCTCTCGACGGACCCCGAAGCCAAGGGAGGCTTCCATGCCCACTGCCCGAGCCGCCAGGAGAACCGCCGTCCGACTCGGCGCGGTCGCCCTCGCCGGGGCTCTCCTCGCCGCCTGTGGATCCGGTGGATCCGACGGCGCCTCCGACAGCGCGGGCGGAAAGGTCACGATCACCGTCGACCTCTTCGGCTCGTTCGGCTACAAGGAGGCCGGGCTGTACGCCGCGTACGAGAAGCTCCACCCGAACGTCACGATCAAGCAGACCGACACCGAGGACGAGCAGGACTACTGGAAGTCGCTGCAGACCCGGCTGGCCGGCGGCGGCGGGCTCGCCGACGTCCAGGGCATCGAGGTCGGCCGGATCGCCTCCGTCACCCAGCAGCAGGCGGACAAGTTCGAGGACCTGACGAAGTACGGCGCCGACAGGCTCGCCGGCGAGTTCGCCCCCGCCACCTGGTCCGCCGCGACCACGAAGGACGGCAAGGTCCTCGGCCTCGGCACCGACGTCGGCCCCGAGGCCATGTGCTACCGCACGGACCTCTTCAAGCAGGCCGGACTGCCGACGGACCGCACCGAGCTGGCACAGAAGTGGTCCACCTGGGAGGGCTACCTGGCGCTGGGCAGGCAGTACCAGGCCAAGGCCCCCGGCAAGAGCGCCTGGATGGACAGCGTCGGCAGCCTCTACACCGTGATGATCGGACAGGAGAAGGAGCGCTACTACGACGCCTCGGGCAAACTGATCTACGCCGAGAACCCGGCCCTGCAGCACGCCTGGAAGACCTCGACGGACGCGGCCGAGGCCGGCCTGAGCGCCAAGCTCGACCAGTGGTCGCCGCAGTGGAACCAGGCGTTCTCCGCCGGCTCCTTCGCCACCCTTCCCTGCCCCGCCTGGATGCTCGGCTACATCAAGGGCCAGGCCGGCGACGCGGGCAAGGGCAAGTGGGACATCGCCAAGCTGCCCGGCGGCGCCGGGAACTGGGGCGGGTCCTACCTCAGCGTGCCCCGCGCGGCGAAGCACAAGAAGGAGGCGTACGAGCTGATCCAGTGGCTGACCGCCCCGGCCCAGCAGGCGGCCCTCTTCCGGAAGCAGGGCAACTTCCCCTCCTCGACCGGCGCGATCGCCCAGGTCGCCACGGCGACGGACGCGTACTTCTCCGGCGCGCCGATCGGACAGATCTTCGGGGACGCGGCGAAGGCGGCGCCCGTCCAGGTCCTCGGCGTCCACGACAAGAACGTCGCCGACCAGATCACCAACGCGCTGAGCGAGGTGGAGCGCAAGGGCGTCTCCCCGGACAAGGCGTGGTCGAACGCGCGGAAGGGCGTGGAGAACGCCACCGGCTGAGCCCCGGGCCTGCTCCCCCCGGCGCCGGGGGGAGTGACCGGCGGTCCGGGGTGAACTCCCGTCGGCCTCCGCTTCCCCCCGGGAGCAGGCGGGCGGGGCGGGACCGGGCCCGCCTCCGCCCCGCCCGCGCCTCCGCCCCGCCGCGCCCTCGTCGCCGGCCACCGCCCCCGCCCCCTCCGCACCTCCCCGACCGACCGAAGGGCCGCACCGTGACCCTCACCGCCTCCGGGCCGACGACGGCACCCCTCCCGCCGTCGCCGGCCCGGTCCACCGGCGGCACCCGCCGCAGCCGGTGGGCCGCCTTCGTCCCGTACGCCTATCTCGCCCCGTTCTTCACCCTGTTCGCGGCCTTCGGGCTCTTCCCGCTCCTCTACACCGCCTTCGTGTCGCTCTACCGGGTCGAACTCCAGACCCCCGGCGACATGGAGTGGCGAGGCCTCGGCAACTACACGGCGCTGCTGACCGACGAGTTCTTCTGGACCGCGCTGCGCAACACGTTCACCATCGGGGTCCTGTCCACCGTCCCCCAGCTGGCCATGGCGCTCGGACTGGCGCACCTGCTCAACTACAAACTGCGGGGCCGGACCTTCTTCCGTACCGCCATGCTCCTGCCCTACGCGACCTCCGTCGCCGCCGCCACGCTGGTCTTCGCCCAGCTGTTCGGCCGCGACTTCGGGCTGGTCAACTACGTCCTCTCCCTGGTGGGATTCGGCCCGGTCGACTGGCAGAACGGCACCCTCGCCTCGCAGATCGCCGTCTCGTCGATCGTCGTCTGGCGCTGGACCGGTTACAACGCGCTGATCTACCTCGCGGGCATGCAGTCGATCCCCACGGAGCTGTACGAGGCGGCGGAGATGGACGGCGCCTCGCGGTGGCGGCAGTTCCTCCATGTCACCCTGCCCGGACTGCGCCCCACGATCGTCTTCACCACCGTCGTCTCCACGATCGGCGCGACCCAGCTCTTCGGCGAGCCGCTGCTCTTCGAGGGCTCGGTCTCCGGCGGCATCTCGCACCAGTACCAGACCCTCGGGCTGTACCTGTACGAGCAGGGCTGGGGCTTCTTCCACCTGGGCCGGGCGGCCGCGATCGCCTGGCTGATGTTCCTGCTCATCCTCCTCCTGGTCGGGGCCAACGCCCTGATCGCGCAGCGCCGTTCACGTCGAGAGGAGGGCCGGGCATGACCGTGCGCCCCGCCCGTACGGGTCACGGCGGCAGGATCACGTACGCGATCCTCATCCTCGCCGTGCTCGTCTCCGCGTTCCCGTTCTACTGGACCATCGTCGCCGCCAGCCGGTCCAACGCCGATCTGGCCCAGGTCCCGCCGACCCTGCTGCCGGGATCGAACCTCTTCCACAACTTCGAGGCGGTGATGGAGGAGGCCGACATCGGCACGGCGCTCCTCAACTCGCTGATCGTCTCCGGTTCGATCACCGTCGGCACCGTGCTGTGCTGCACCCTGGCCGGCTTCGCCTTCGCCAAGCTGCGCTTCCGCGGCCGGGGGGCGCTGCTGGCGGTCACGGTCGGCACGATGATGATCCCGCCGCAGCTGGGGGTGATCCCGCTCTTCATGGTCATCGCCGAGCTGGGCTGGGTGAACCAGCTCCAGTCGGTGATCCTGCCCGGCCTCGTCTCGGCCTTCGGGGTCTTCTTCATGCGCCAGTTCCTGGTGCAGTCGCTGCCGGACGAACTCATCGAGGCGGCCCGCGTCGACGGCGCCTCCTCCGCCCGCATCTTCTGGTCGATCGTGGTGCCGATCGCCCGGCCGGGCATGGCCGTGCTCGGGCTGCTCACCTTCATGGCCGCCTGGAACGACTTCTTCTGGCCGATCGTGGCCCTGTCCTCGCAGAACCCGACCGTGCAGGTCGCGCTGCGCCAGCTGGGCGGCGGATACGTCCACGACCAGTCGGTGATCATGGCGGGGACGCTGCTCGGCACCCTGCCCGTGCTGCTCGTCTTCGGCCTGCTGGGCCGGCAGATCGTCGGCGGCATCATGCAGGGCGCGGTCAAGGGCTGACCCCCCTCCTCTCCTTCCCTCTTCCTCGTCACGGGAGTTCCTCACCCATGAACGCTCTCTTCCCTGCCGGTTTCCGCTGGGGTTCGGCCACCGCCGCCTACCAGATCGAGGGTGCGGCGGCCGAGGACGGCCGCACGCCGTCCATCTGGGACACCTTCAGCAAGGCGCCGGGCAAGGTGCGCAACGGCGACACCGGTGACATCGCCGCGGACCACTACCACCGGGTGCGCGAGGACGTCGCCCTGATGAAGGAGGTGGGGATCACCGACTACCGCTTCTCCCTCTCCTGGCCGCGGATCCAGCCGACCGGGTCCGGGCCGGCCGCCCAGAAGGGCCTGGACTTCTACCGCTCGCTGGTCGACGAGCTCCTCGACGCGGGAATCCGGCCCGTGGCCACCCTGTACCACTGGGACCTGCCGCAGGAGCTGGAGGATGCCGGGGGCTGGCCGGAGCGCGCGACCGCCGAACGGTTCGCGGAGTACGCCTCGCTCGCCGCCGAGGCGCTGGGCGACCGGGTCCCCACCTGGACCACCCTCAACGAGCCCTGGTGCGCGGCGTTCCTGGGGTACGGCTCCGGCGTCCACGCACCCGGCCGGACCGACGAGGCGGCGTCCCTGCGCGCCGCCCACCACCTCAACCTGGCGCACGGTCTGGCCGTCCAGGCCCTGCGCGAGGCGCTTCCGGCCTCGTCCGAGGTGTCGCTGACGCTCAACCTCCATGTGATCAGGGCGCTGTCCGACACCCCGGAGGACCGCGACGCCGTCCGCCGGATCGACGCGGTCGGCAACCGCGTCTTCCTCGACCCCGTCTTCCACGGCCGGCTCCCGGAGGACCTGGTGGCCGACACCGCGCACCTCACGGACTGGTCCTTCGTCCAGGACGGCGACCTGAAGACGATCTCCACGCCGATCGACTCGCTCGGCGTCAACTACTACTCCCCCTCCGTCGTCGCCGCGGGCACCTCGGAGACCCCCTCGCCGTGGCCCGGCGCCTCGGAGCGGGTGCGGTTCCTGCCGGCGCCGGGACCGCGGACGGCGATGGACTGGCCGGTGGACGCGGACGGGCTGTACGAGGTGCTGGTGCGGCTGCGGGACGAGCTGCCGGGGGTGCCCCTGCTGATCACCGAGAACGGGGCGGCGTACGACGACTACGCCGACCCGGAGGGCGAGGTCCACGACCCGGAGCGGGTGGCGTATCTGGACGCGCATCTCGCGGCCACGCACCGGGCGATCGCCGACGGGGCCGACGTGCGCGGCTACTTCCTCTGGTCGCTGCTCGACAACTTCGAGTGGGCGTACGGCTACGGCAAGCGGTTCGGGATCGTGTACGTGGACTTCGCGAGCCAGCGCCGTACGCCGAAGGACAGCGCCCGCTGGTACGCGCAGGTCATCGCGCGCGGCGGGCTGCTGCGCTGAGCCGCGCCCGGCGCCGGGCCTCCCGCGCCAGGGGGAGGTAGCGCAGCCGCTCGGGAAGGAGCGGCACCACGGTGCGGACGGCCAGGGAGAAGCGGCGCAGCCGCTTCTCCTGCCGGTCGCTCCAGGCCAGCCCGATCGCCTCGCGGGCGTCCGGCGGCATGAGGCCGACCGTGACGAAGCGGCGGAAGCGGGCGAGGCGGGGCAGGAGCACCGGCCACAGCAGCCGGAGCAGCCGTCGCAGCGGGAGGGGACCCCGGTCGGGCGGCGGCACCGGCGCGCCGGGGTCGACCAGTTCGCGGACGACCACGGTGGCTTCGAGTTCGTCGCGGAGCACGGCGCGGTAGTACGGCCAGAACTCCTCGATCGTCGGGGGCATGTCCCGGTCGCGGATGCCGAGTATCCGGCCGACCTGGAACCACTCGGCGTAGAGCTGCCGTTCCTGGGCCTGCGTGAGCGGGCGGGCGAGGTAGCTCAGTCCGTGGCGGTAGACGGGGAAGCCGGTGGCGTGGACCCAGGCGTAGTAGGCGGGGGTCAGCGCGTGGTAGCGGCGGCCCCGGGCGTCGGTGCCCTGGATGGTCCGGTGGAGCCGCCGCAGCCGGCGGCCTTCCTCGGCAGCGGCCTCGCCGCCGTAGACCCACAGCTGCACGGAGCGCAGCGAGCGTTCGCCGCGGCCCCAGGGGTCGGTGCGGAAGACGGAGTGTTCGTCGACTCCGGCGCCGACGGCGGGGTGGGCGACCTGCAGGGTGAGCGCCGCGGGCAGCATGAGCAGCGCGCGGACGTCCCCGGCCACGCTCCAGAGCACGCCCCCGACGGGCGGCGGTGCGGGCTCGGCCCTGGGCGCCGGCCCGGACGCCGGGGGCCCTGAAGCCGCCGCCACCGGCGCGGCGAGACCGTCCGCCGCCTCCGTCGGGGCGCCGTGCTCGGCCGCTCCCGTCGCGCTTGGCCGCGGCGATCCCGCCGTGTCCGGCGCGGGGGCGGCGGGGTGCGCGGGGTCCTTCGGTGCGGTCACGCCGTTTGCCCTCCTCACGCTCTCAGCCTGCCCTTTCCGGCCCTCGCAGGCAAAAGGCGCATATGGATCGGGGCCGCGCCCGGGCGTGAGCCCGGGGCGCGGCCCCGTACGACGTGGTGCGGGTCAGACGCGGTCGGCGCCGACCGGCTCGCCGACGATGCGGCCGGCCAGCGCGCGGGCCCAGGCGTCGACGTCGCTGGTGAGCTCGCGCTCGGCGGCGGCGCGCTCGGCGGCGATGCGCTCGGCACCGGCGGCGAGGATCGCGTCGCGCTCGGCGATGCCCTCGGCGCGGGCGGCGGCGATGGCGGCCGCGCCCTCCTCGGTGGCACGGGAGCGGATGCGGGCGGCCTCGTGACGCGCCTCGGCGAGCTCCGCCTCGTACTGCTCACGGATCCCGGCGGCCTCGGCGCGCAGGTCGTCGGCGCGCTCGGTGCCGCCGCCGATCGCGTCCTCGCGCTCGGCGAGGGTGCGGTTGATCTTCGGCAGGATGCCCTTCGCCAGGATGAGGAAGGTGAGGGCGAACAGCACGACGCCGAGGATGAGCTCCGCCGTGACGGGGTTGAGCGGACCGAGGTCCATGTTGAAGATCGTCGAATTCTGCGCGAGGGTCATGCGCGCATCCTACCTCGTCGCAAAAACGACTTTTCGTGCGAACAGGTGCGAGCGCCGAAGAGTTGGCGCGCTGGTGCGGCCCGCGCAAGATTCCCGGCACCGCATGGCTACCGAAAGGTAACTATGGCTGCTTTGATGTGCGGCGCCGGTCCAACCCCCCACGACTCCACAGGAGTTCCCGTGCCGCTTGCCCCGCTCCAGCGCCGCACCCTCGGCATCGCCCTGTCCGGAGCGCTCGCCGCCGCCACTCTGGCGACGACCGCCTCCGCCGCCTCGGCCGCCGAGACCCCGCGGCTGAAGGTGCTCTCCTACAACGCGTTCCTCTTCTCCAAGACGCTGTACCCGAACTGGGGACAGGACCACCGCGCCAAGGCCATACCCGCGGCCTCCTTCTTCCAGGGCAACGACGTGGTCGTGATCCAGGAGGCCTTCGACAACTCCTCCTCCGACGCGCTCAAGGCGAACGCGGCCGGGCAGTACCCGCACCAGACCCCCGTCATGGGACGCGGCAAGAGCGGCTGGGACGCCACGAGCGGCGCGTACTCCGCCACCACCCCGGAGGACGGCGGGGTGACGATCCTCAGCAAGTGGCCGATCGTCCGCAAGGAGCAGTACGTCTACAAGGACGCCTGCGGCGCCGACTGGTACTCCAACAAGGGCTTCGTCTACACCGTCCTGGACGTGAACGGCGCCAGGGTGCACGTCGTCGGCACGCACGCCCAGTCCACCGACCCCGGCTGTTCCGCCGGGGAGGCGGCGCAGACGCGCAGCCGCCAGTTCAAGGCGATGGACGCCTTCCTCGACGCCAAGAACATCCCGGCGGGAGAGCAGGTCGTCGTGGCGGGCGACCTCAACGTCGACTCGCACACGGCGGAGTACGCCACGATGCTCGCCGACCTGGGCGTCACGGGCGCGGACGCCCGGACCGGGCACCCGTACTCCTTCGACACCGAGCTGAACTCGATCGCCTCCGAGCGCTACCCGGACGACCCGCGCGAGGACCTCGACTACGTCCTGCACCGCGCCGGTCACGCCCGGCCCGCGGGCTGGACCAATCGCGTGGTCCTGGAGCAGAGCGCCCCGTGGACCGTGTCGAGCTGGGGCACGCGGTACACGTACACGAACCTCTCCGACCACTACCCGGTCACGGGGTACGCGGCGGGCTGACCACGGCTGGACGGGGCCGATCCCGCTTGGCGGGGCCGCGGGTCCCTCCGGACGGCGGTCCCGCGAGGGGCGGGGAGACGGGTGCCGCGCGGGGACGGCGGGGAGGCCGATCGCTTCCCCACGGCAGCATCGGCCCGTCGGCCACGCCCCTCCGGCCGGCCCGCGTAGTCTCCCCTCCGGGAGGCCGCATGACCACCGACCCGTCCACACCACCGGCGCAGCCCCTCGGCGACAAGGGGCTGCGGGGCGACTCGGTGGGGCTGCTCGCCACCGTCTCGCTGGGGCTCGCCTCGGTCGCCCCGGCCTACAGCATCGCGGTGACGCTCGGCCTGGTGACCCTCGCGGTCGGCGACCTCGCCCCGGCCGCCCTGCTCCTCGGCTTCGTACCGATCCTGCTCACCGCGTTCGCCTTCCGGGAGCTGAACCGCCGGATGCCGGACTGCGGCACCACCTTCGTGTGGACCACCCGCGTCTTCGGCCCGGCGGCCGGCTGGCTGGCGGGGGGCTGGACGGTCCTGATCGCCACCGTGCTCGTGATGACGACACTGGCCCAGGTCGGGGCGGCCTCCCTGCTCGCGCTCCTCGGACTCGACGCGGCGGCCGGCGACACCCTCGCGGTGACCGCGCTCGCCGTCGTGCTGCTCGCGCTGACCACGTCCGTCGCCTACCGGGGCATCCAGCTCGCCGCCCATGTGCAGTACGCGATGATCGGGCTCCAGCTCCTCGCCCTGCTCGCCTTCGGCGCGGCCGCCTTCGCCCGGGACGGCGCGACCACTCCCTCGGCGGCCTGGCTCGACCCCTTCGCCTTCGGCGGCTGGGGGCCCTTCGCCGAGGCGGTGCTGCTGAGCCTGTTCATCTACTGGGGCTGGGACGCGCTGATCACCTTCAACGAGGAGACGGTCGACAGCGGGCGCACCCCCGGCAGGGCCGCCGTGGCCTCGACCCTGATCCTCCTCGTCACCTATCTCTTCACCGCCTGCGCGGCGCTCTCCTTCGCCGGCACCGGCGACTCGGGCCTCGGGCTCGGCAACGAGGAGACGGCGGCCGACGCCCTCACCGGCCTCGCTCCGGCGGTCCTCGGAGGGGCCCTGGGGAGGGTCGTCACCCTCGCCATCGCCGTCTCGGCCGTGGGAGCACTGCTGACCGGCGTCGGCGCCATGCCCCGGATCACGCTGTCGATGGCGGCGCACGGCGCCCTGCCGGCCGCGTTCGGCCGCACCCACCGCCGCTTCCGCACCCCCGCCTACGGCACCGTGTTCTTCGGCTCCGTGACCGCCGCCGTCCTCGTCCTGCTCACGCTGGTCTCCGCCGATTTCCTGGGGGACGCGGTCCTGTCGATCGGCCTGCTGATCGCGTTCTACTACGGCGTCACGGGCTTCGCGTGCGCGTGGTACTTCCGCGCGGAGCTGCGGGGTCCCGCGCGGAAGCTGCTGGTCAGGGTGGTCATGCCGCTGGCCGGCGGGCTGATGATGCTGGCGGCCTTCGGGCGCGGGGCGTACGACATGCTGGACCCGGACTACGGCTCGACCTCCGTCGGCGGTGTCGGCGGTGTCCTGCTGCTCGGGATCGGCTCGATCGTGCTGGGCGCGCTGGTGATGCTGCCGGTCCGCGCCCGGCACCGGCGCTTCTTCCGCGAGGGCCGCGCCTCCGTGGCCGGGCGGCCCCCCGTGGAGGAGTGATCGCCTTCGCCCCGCCCCGGAGGCGGGGCCGGCTCGGCAGCGGTGGACGGACCGGTCCGGGCACGTCCGGCGAGCCCCGCGGCCGTCAGAAGCCGCGGCCGCCGAAGACGCTGTACGCCCAGAGGCCCACCACACCGACCAGGCAGACCAGCACCATCCAGGAGCCCAGGCCCGTGTGGCGCGCCGGACGCTCCCGGCGCGCCCTGCTCTCCCGGGCGGGCTTCGCGGACCGGGGCGGTCGTGCGGCACGCGCCGGGCGTCCGGATCCCGCGGCGACCGGCCGGGTCTCGGCGGCCGTGACGTCGGCGAGCAGCCGGCGGCATATCGCGGCCAGCTCGGTCGTCCCTTGGGAGAGGTCGACGACGGTCTCCGACCGGGCCGGCGCCGTGGTGCCCCCGTCGAGCAGGCGCCCGGCACGCAGTCGCGCCTGGTCCTTCCCCCCGGTCGGGGCCAGGCTGATCCACCGTCCTACGTGCTCCCCCCGGATGACCACCCCGCCGCCCCGCTCGCGGTACACGGTGTGCTCCCGCCACAGGACTCCGGCCAACTCCGTGGCCGTGTCTCTGAGTTCCGCGTACATGCCCCTCCCCTGCCCACACCTCTGTTCGAACAAGCACGTGACTCTAGCGGCATGTACACGCCCTCCCGCGCGGCGGGGCGCCCCACACGCACGGGCGGCGTGCCCTACCCCTCCCGGTCGTAGACCGTGACCGCCGTCCCCCGCCCCACCAGCCGCTCCGTGATCAGCGGCTCGATCCGGGACCACTTCCCGCCCGCCAGCCCGCAGCCGATGCGCGGCATGTGCACCGAGGCGCCCAGCTCCAGCGCCCGGTCGGCGACCCGGCCGAGCGCCGTGTCGATCGCCTCGTACCGCACCGGCACGCCCGTGCTGCGGCCGGTGCGCATCCCCCGCTGTCCCACCATGTTGGCCACCCACAGATACGGCCCGACCTGGACGAACTGGACGGCGCCGAGCGCGAAGTCGTTGCCCGCCCGGTCGCGGTGCCAGCGGCGGTAGGCCGCCTCCGGTTCGGGCCACCGGCGCGACACCGCGCGCACGAACCCCTTGCCCCAGCCGCCCAGGTCGTTGCAGACATGGGCGATGATCTTGACGCCCTTCCCTTGCGGCGCGGTGGCGTCCCCCTGGATATACGTGATCCCCCTCATGGCACCACCGTACGGGCGGCCACCGACAACGCCCCAGCCCTTTTACAACACCGGTGAGACAGCAATACTGTTGCACTGACGGGGGACGGCACGGTACGAGACGGGAAGCGAGGCGCCTCAGATGGCCACCGAGAGCGAGGCGCCGCGGGGATCCGAGGGGCCGCAGCCGCCGACGTTCACCGTCGACGAGCTGGCCGCGCGGGCGGGGGTCACCGTGCGGACGGTGCGCTTCTACGGCACCAAGGGGCTGTTGCCGCCTCCGGTGATCGGTCCCCGGCGGGTGGGGCACTACGGCCCCGAGCACCTGTCCCGGCTGGCCCTGATCGAGGAGCTCCAGCGCCAGGGCATGACGCTGGCGGCCATCGAACGGTATCTGGAGCAGCTGCCGCCCGAGCTGAGCGCGCAGGACCTGGCGATCCACCGCGCCCTGGTGGCCTCCTGGGCGCCGGAGTCGGCCGAGGAGATCACCCGGCGCGACCTGGAGCGGCGGGCCGGCCGGCCGCTGACCGACCAGGACGTCGCGCGGCTCGCGGCGATGGGCGTCCTCGACCAGGGCCCCGATCCGGAGGTGTTCCGCCTCGACGGCACCCTGCTGCGGCTCGGGGTCGAGCTGCTGGACGTGCCCATCGCCCATGAGACGATCCTGGCCTCCCGCACCGTCCTGCTGGAGCACGCGCGAGCGGCGGCCCAGGAGTTGTCGCGGCTCTTCCGGGACGAGGTGTGGAACCCCTACCGGGAGCGGGCCTCGGACCCGGACCACCTGACGGCGATGAAGTCGCTCTCGGCGCACATGCAGCCGATGGTGGTCCAGGCCCTCGTCACCGCCTTCCAGCGCTCGCTGCGGGAGGAGTTGCGGGCCGCGTTCGGTCAGGCGGGGCAGGACTGAACACGGCCCGCGCGTCGTCGCGCGCCGTCACGCGTCGGTGAAGACCTCGCCCCGCTCCGCCTTCTCCACCAGCAGGGCCGGCGGCAGGAAGCGGTCGCCGTAGCGCCCGGCCAGTTCACGCGCGCGCGCCACGAAGCCGGCGAGGCCGCCTTCGTAACCGTTGATGTACTGCAGCACGCCACCGGTCCAGGCCGGGAAGCCGATGCCCATGATGGAGCCGATGTTGGCGTCGGCGACCGAGGTGAGGACGTTCTCCTCCAGGCAGCGCACCGAATCCAGCGCCTCGGAGAAGAGCATCCGCTCCTTCATGTCCTCGAACGGGACCGTCACGTCGGAGCGCGTGAAGTGCTCCCGCAGCCCCGGCCACAGCCCGGTCCGCTTGCCCTCCGCGTCGTACTCGTAGAAGCCCGCTCCGCCGCTGCGGCCCGTCCGCCCGAACTCGTCGACCATCCGGTCGATCACCGCGTCCGAGGGGTGCCCGGCCCACGTGCCGCCGGCCTCCTCGATCGCGCGGCGGGTCTCGTCGCGGATCTTTCGGGGCAGGGTGAGGGTCAGCTCGTCCATGAGGGAGAGGACCTTCGCCGGGTAGCCGGCCTGGGCGGCCGCCTGCTCGACGGAGACCGGATCGGCTCCCTCCCCGACCATCGCCACGCCCTCGTTGATGAACTGGCCGATCACCCGCGAGGTGAAGAAGCCGCGCGAGTCGTTGACGACGATCGGCGTCTTGTTGATCTGCCGTACCAGGTCGAAGGCCCGGGCCAGCGCCTCGTCGCCGGTGCGCTCGCCCTTGATGATCTCGACCAGCGGCATCTTGTCGACGGGCGAGAAGAAGTGCAGACCGATGAAGTCCTCCGGGCGGGTGACCCCTTCGGCGAGCACGGTGATCGGCAGCGTCGAGGTGTTGGAGCAGAGCAGCGCGTCCGGCTCGACGACGTCCTGGATCTCCTCGAACACCTTGTGCTTGAGGGCCGTGTCCTCGAAGACGGCCTCGATCACGGCGTCGCAGCCGCGCAGGTCGGCCGGGTCGGCGGTCGGGGTGATCCGGGCCAGCAGCTCGTCCGCCTGCGCCTGGGTCGTACGGCCCCGGGAGACGGCCTTGGCGCAGAGCTTCTCGGAGTACGCCCGCCCCTTGGCCGCCGCCTCGGCCGTGACGTCCTTGAGAACGACCTCGATGCCCGCGCGGGCGCAGGAGTACGCGATGCCGGCGCCCATCATGCCGGCGCCGAGGACGGCGACCCTGCGGACGGGGCGCGGCTCGACGCCCTGGGGGCGGTTGGCGCCGGAGTTGACCGCCTGCAGGTCGAAGAAGAACGCCTGGATCATGTTCTTCGCGGTCTGGCCGGTGACCAGCTCGGTGAAGTACCGGGCCTCGATGGTCAGGGCGGTCTCGAAGTCGACCTGGGAGCCCTCGACGGCGCAGGCGAGGATGTTGCGCGGAGCCGGGTAGGGGGCGCCGTTCAGCTGCTTCTTCAGGTTGGCGGGGAAGGCCGGCAGGTTGGCGGCGAAGCGCGGGTTCGACGGCGTCCCGCCGGGGATCTTGTAGCCCTTGACGTCCCACGGCTGCTGCGACTCGGGGTGCGCGTCGATGAAGGCGCGGGCCTGGGCCAGCATCTCCTCGGGAGTGGCGGCCACCGCGTGGATCAGGCCGTTCTCCAGGGCGCGCCGCGGTGAGTACTGGGTGCCCTGGAGGAGCACCTTCAGGAGGGCGTCGGCGATGCCCATGAGCCGTACGGTGCGGGTGACGCCGCCGCCGGCCGGGAGGAGGCCGAGGGTGACCTCGGGCAGGCCGATCTTGGACCCGGGGGCGTCGAGGGCGATGCGGTGGTGGGCGGAGAGGGCGATCTCGTAACCGCCGCCGAGGGCCGCGCCGTTGATGGCGGCGACGACCGGCTTGCCGATGGTCTCGATCCGCCGCAGGGAGCGCTTGATGGCCGTGCCGGTGTCGAAGGCCTGCTGGGCCTGCGCGGGCCCGACCTTCATCATGTCCTTGAGGTCGCAGCCGGCGAAGAAGGTCTTCTTGGCGGAGGTGTAGATGATGCCCCGGATGGACTCGCGCTCGGCCTCGACGCGGTCGGCGATCGCCGCGATGGAGTCCTTGAACGCCTGGTTCATGGTGTTCGCGGACTGGTTCGGGTCGTCGAGGACCAGGGTGACGACGCCGGTGTCGTCCTGCTCCCAGCGGATGGTGGTGCTCTCGTTCATTGGAGTGTCTCCGAAGGTGGGGAGGGAACGGACGGTCAGACGCGCTCGACGATCGTGGCGATGCCCATGCCGCCGCCCACGCAGAGGGTGGCCAGGCCGTAGCGCTTGTCCTGGCGCTCCAGCTCGTCGACGAGGGTGCCGAGGATCATCGCGCCGGTGGCGCCCAGCGGGTGACCGAGCGCGATCGCGCCGCCGTTGACGTTGACCTTGTCCAGGCTGACGCCCATGTCCTTGACGAAGCGGAGCACGACGCCGGCGAAGGCCTCGTTGATCTCGACCAGGTCGATGTCGTCCATCGTCAGGCCGGCCTTGGCGAGGGCCTTGCGGGTGGCGGGCGCCGGCCCGGTGAGCATGATGGTGGGCTCGGAGCCGGAGACGGCCGCGGCGACGATCCGGGCGCGCGGGGTCAGTCCGTACCGCTCGCCGACCTCCCGGGAGCCGATCGCGACGAGCGAGGCGCCGTCGACGATGCCGGAGGAGTTGCCGGCGTGGTGGACGTGGTCGATCCTCTCGACCCAGTGGTACTTCTGCAGCGCGACGGCGTCGAAGCCGCCCATGTCGCCGATGGCGGCGAACGACGGCTTGAGGGAGGCGAGCGAGTCGGCGGTGGTGCCGGGACGCATGTGCTCGTCGTGGTCGAGGACGACCAGGCCGTTGCGGTCCGTGACCGGGACCACGGAGCGGTCGAAGCGGCCGTCCTTCCAGGCGGCCGCGGCGCGCTCCTGGGACAGGGCCGCGTACTCGTCGACGTCGCGGCGCGAGAAGCCCTCGATGGTGGCGATGAGGTCGGCGCCGATGCCCTGCGGGACGAAGCCGGTCTCGTAGTTGGTCATCGGGTCGGCGAACCAGGCGCCGCCGTCGGAGGCCATCGGGACGCGCGACATGGACTCCACGCCACCGGCGAGGACGAGGTCCTCCCAGCCGGAGCGGACCTTCATCGCGGCCATGTTGACGGCTTCGAGCCCGGAGGCACAGAAGCGGTTCTCCTGGACCCCGGCGACGGTGTCGGGCAGCCCGGCGGCGATGGCCGCGACGCGGGCGATGTCCGAGCCCTGGTCGCCGACCGGGCCGACGACGCCGAGGACGATGTCGTCGATCGCGGCCGGGTCGAGGCCCGGGAAGCGACCGCGGAGCTCGTGGATCAGGCCGACCACCAGGTCGATCGGCTTGGTGCCGTGCAGGGCCCCGTTGGCCTTGCCGCGGCCGCGCGGGGTGCGGATCGCGTCGTACACGTACGCTTCGGTGCTCACGAGAAGCCTTTCAGGAGGGTGGACAGCGAGAGGGGATCCCGTCCGGGTCCCCGGCATGGGGGGGGAGGATCAGCCGAGCAGGGAACGGCCGATGATCTCCTTCATGATCTCGGTCGTGCCGCCGTAGATGGTCTGGATACGGCCGTCGGTGAACGCCCGGGCGACCGGGAACTCGGCCATGTAGCCGTACCCTCCGTGCAGTTGCAGACAGCGGTCGGCCACCCGCTTCTGCAGCTCGGTGGCCCACCACTTGGCCATGGAGGCGTGGACGGCGTCGAGTTCCCCGTTCGAGTGATCGACGATGCACCGGTCGAGGAACGTACGGGTGACGGCGCACTCGGTGGCCATCTCCGCGATCTCGAAGCGGATGTGCTGGAGCCTGGCCAGCGGGCGCCCGAAGGCCTCGCGCTCCTTGACGTACCGCGTGGTGATCTCCAGGAGGTGTTCGGCGGCGGCGATGCCGGCGACGGCGATGGCCATGCGCTCCTGGGCGAGGTTGGTCATGAGGTGGACGAAGGCGCCGTTGAGCTCCCCGAGGAGGTTCTCCCTGGGGACGCGGACGTCGTGGAAGAACAGCTCCGCCGTGTCCTGGGACTTCTGGCCGATCTTGTCGAGGTTCCGGCCGCGCTCGAAGCCCCGCGCGCCGCGTTCGACCACCAGGAGCGACAGCCCGTGGGCACCGCCCTCGGGCGTCGTCCGCGCGACGACGATCACCAGGTCGGCGAGGATGCCGTTGGAGATGAAGGTCTTGGATCCGTTGAGCACCCAGTGGTCGCCCCGGTCCTCGGCCGTGGTCCGGATGCCCTGGAGGTCCGAGCCCGCGCCCGGCTCGGTCATCGCGATGGCGGTGATCAGCTCGCCGGAGCAGAAGCCGGGGAGCCAGCGCCGCTTCTGCTCCTCGGTGGCGAGCGAGGTGAGGTACGGGCCGATGATGTCGTTGTGCAGGCCGAGGGCGATGCCGGGGGCGCCGGCGCGGGTGAACTCCTCGGCGAGGACGGCGCTGTAGCGGAAGTCGGGGTTGCCTCCGCCGCCGTACTCCTCGTCGACGGCGAGGCCGAGCAGACCCTGGCGCCCCGCGGCGCGCCAGGCGTCGCGCGAGACGATGCCGTCCTTCTCCCACTGCTCGTAGTGCGGCAGGACCTCCTTGGCGAGGAAGGTGCGCACGGTCTCGCGGAATGCCTCGTGGTCGGCGGTGTAGAGCTGGCGCTTCATGCCTGCGGCTCCTTGGGGGTGAGGGAGGGGACGTCCCAGTCGCGGGCGACCTCGTCGGTGTCGGCGCCGGGCAGGACGGGGCCGGAACGGACGGCGCCGGGGGTGCGGGAGAACCGGGGCGCGGGGGCCGGCTGGGTGAGGCCCTCGTGCTCCACGAAGGTCGAGCGGGCGGCGAGGTGCGGGTGGGCGGGGGCCTCGCGCAGCGAGAGGACCGGCGCCACGCAGGCGTCGGTCCCCGCGAAGACCGCGGTCCACTCGTCTCTCGTACGGGTGCGGAAGCGGTCCGCGACGGCGGTGCGCAGCTCGTCCCAGCGTCCGGGGTCCTGACGGGCGGGGGCGGTCTCCTCGATGCCGAGCAGGGTGACGAACTCGTCGTAGAACCGCTGCTCCAGGGCGCCGACGGCCATGTGGCCACCGTCGGAGGTCTCGTAGGTGCCGTAGAAGGGGCAGCCGCCGTCGAGCAGGTTGACTCCCCGGCGGTCCTGCCAGCCGCCGGCCGCCAGCATGCCGTGGATCATGGTCGCCAGGTGGGCCGCGCCGTCGACGATCGCCGCGTCGACGACCTGGCCCTCGCCGTGGGCGCGGGCGTGCTGGAGGGCGGCGAGGACGCCGACGACGAGGTAGAGCGAGCCGCCCGCGTAGTCGCCGACGAGGTTGGCGGGCACGGTGGGCGGGCCGTCCGGGTCGGGGCCGATCATGTGGAGCGTGCCGGTGAGGGCGATGTAGGCGAGGTCGTGGCCCGCGGTCGCGGCGAGCGGTCCGTCCTGGCCCCAGCCGGTCATCCGGCCGTACACGAGGCGGGGGTTGCGGGCGAGGCAGGCGTCGGGGCCGACGCCGAGGCGCTCGGCGACACCGGGCCGGTACCCCTCGATGAGGATGTCGGCCCTCTCGACCAGGTCGAGGACGGCCGTGGGCCCGTGCGGCACCTTGAGGTCGACGAGGACGGAGCGCTTGTTGCGGTTGGTGAGGTCGTACGCGGGGTCGATGCCGAGTCCGGCGCCCCCGGGGCGGTCCACCCGGACGACGTCGGCGCCGAGGTCGGCCAGGAGCATGGCCGCGAAGGGGCCCGGCCCGATGCCGGCCAGCTCGACCACGCGCACCCCGCGGAGCGGGCCCGTCCGGGCGTTCCGCGTCCCTGTCATCAAGCCCCCAGCTATGTGTGACACCAATGATGTAACACCGGAGATGCTAGGAACGTGTTCCACTTCGCACAAGACCCCGGGCCGAGCAAGCGCTTGGAAATTGCGCGGGGGCGGAGTTCCGCTAGGCTCCGCCGACGACACGCGCCCGGACGACGGCGCGGGCGACGGCGGAGGGGCTGGATGGAGACAGGGGCCGGCACGGGGCGGGACGCGGCGGCACGGCCGTACGACCTGGTCCTCTTCGGGGCGACCGGGTTCGTGGGCGAGCTCACCGCGGAGTATCTGGCGGAGCACGCGCCGGCCGGGTGCCGCTGGGCGCTGGCCGGTCGCGGCCGCTCCCGGCTGGAGGCCCTGCGGGACCGCCTGGCGGCCCGCTGGCCGCGGTGCGCGGACCTGCCGCTGGTCGTGGCGGACTCCACCGACCCGGAGGCGATGCGCGAACTCGCCGAGTCCACCAGGGTGGTGGCGACCACCGTCGGCCCCTACGTCTGGTACGGCGAGGCCCTGGTGGCCGCGTGCGCGGAGGCCGGCACCGACTGCGTGGACCTCACCGGCGAGGCGGAGTTCGTCGACCTGATGTACGTCCGGCACGACGCGCGGGCCCGGGAGACCGGAGCGCGGATCGTGCATGCCTGCGGCTTCGACTCCGTGCCGCACGACCTCGGCGTCTACTTCACCGTCCAGCGGCTCCCCCGGGACGTACCGCTGCGGATCGACGGCTTCGTGCGGGCGGGCGCCGTGTTCTCGGGCGGCACCTTCGCCTCGGCGCTCACGGCGATGGGGCGCGGCCGGGAGATCCTGCGGGCGGCGCACGAACGGCGGCTGCACGAGCCGAGGCTGGTGGGCCGGCGGGCCCGGGCACCGCTCGGCGGTCCGCGGTTCAGTCGGGAGACCGGCACCTGGGCGCTGCCGCTGCCGACGCTCGACCCCCAGGTGGTGGCCCGGTCGGCGGCGGCGCTGGAACGGTACGGCCCGGACTTCCGGTACCGCCACTACGCCTCCGTCAGGACCCTCCCCATGGCGATCGGCGGCGCGGCCGCGGTCGGCACGGGCGTGGCGGCGGCCCAGCTGGCTCCGGTACGGCGCTGGCTGATGGAGCGTTACGAGCCGGGTCAGGGGCCGAGCGCGGAGCGGCGCGCCCGGAGCTGGTTCTCCGTGCGGTTCGTCGGCGAGGGAGGCGGGCGACGGGCCTTCACGGAGGTCTCGGGCGGTGACCCGGGCTACGACGAGACGGCGAAGATGCTCGCCGAGTCGGCGCTCTGCCTGGCCTTCGACGACCTGCCGAAGACGTCCGGCCAGGTCACGACGGCGGTCGCGATGGGCGACGCGCTGATCGACCGGCTGCGGGCGGCGGGCATCCGTTTCCGGGTGGCGTACGAGGGCTGACGCGGGGATGTCGGGCGGGGTGCCCGGGCGGGACCTCCGGACACGGCCGAGGGCGGCACGGATCCGGGCGAGCGGCCTCAGTGACGGACGAGGCAGAAGGGGTGGCCGGCCGGGTCGGCGTAGACGCGCCAGCTCCGGTCCGGCTCGCCCTCGTCGAGCCGCCGGGCGCCCAGGGCGAGGACCGCGTGGTGCGCGGCCTCCAGGTCGTCGACCTCGACGTCGAGATGGAACTGCTGCTCGGGCGCGCCCCAGACCGGCGGCCGGTGATCGGCGACCCCCTGGAAGGCGAGGACGGGGGCGCCGGCGGCGTCGTGGAGGGTGGCCCAGGTGTCACCGCAGGCCCAGCGGGGATCGGGCCGGTCGACCTCGCCGCCGAGCAGCCGCTGGTAGAAGCGGGCCAGCTCCAGGACGTCGGTGCAGTCGAGGACGACGCACTGCAGCCTGCCGATCACGCCGACACCCAGGCGGCGACGGTGTAGATCATGGCGCAGACCCACGCGAGGGCGACGAGGCCGGCGACGGCCAGGAGCCGGGCGGGGAAGGCGGAGGGGTGCGGGGAAGGCGAAGTCATGAGCCCACTGTGCCGCCCATGATCGGGGACCCGCATCCGTACGGGTACTCAGTTCGCCCGCGGGTCACGGCTCCGTACGCGTACTCAGCCCCTCGCGCGCACGCGCCTCCCGCGGAGGAGGGCGCCGGCCCGCGCCGGTTCCGGCGCGGTGCCACCCCGGGACATGGGCGTCGTCACACCACCGTCCCGAGGGCCGTCTTCAGGGCACGGCGGCAGAGCGAGTCGGCGTGGCGGGTGGTCTCGGGGATGCGGTAGCGCGGGGCGAGGTGGAGCGCGTGCGCGCAGGCGGTCTCCAGGGAGACGCGGTGCCCGACGGAGACGAAGACCGGCTTGACGTCCTCCTGGGTGCGCAGGGCGCGGCCGACCTCCTCGTCGTCGCTGAGGAGGGCGCTGACGTCGCCGCGGGCGGGGCCCGGCTGGTCGTACGTGAAGGTGAAGGGGTTCTTGGCGACGCCGATCGACGGCAGCCCGGTCAGCACGCCGAGGTGGCTGGCGAGTCCGAATCGGCGCGGGTGGGCACGGCCGTAGCCGTCGCAGACGAGGAGACCGGGGGCCGCGGTGAGGGAGTGCAGCGCGGCCAGGACGGTGGGGATCTCCCGGAAGGCGAGCAGCCCCGGCACGTAGGGGAAGGAGACCCTTCCGACCGCCGTGGCCTCCTCCACGACGTCGAGGGTCCGGGCGTCGAGGACGACGGCGGCCGCGGCGACGAGGTCGCGCTCGTCGTCGTACGCCACGTCGAGCCCCGTGACGTGGCCCGTACCGGCCGGGGGCCCCGGCTCGTCGAGCACGAGCCGTTCCCGGAGCTCGCGCTGGACGGCCCGGGCGGTGGCCTCGTCGGCGGGCCACCCCGCGGGAATGTCGATGATCGTCATGATGACGCCACCCTACGGGGCCTCCACGCCCGCTGGCCGAACGTTTCTCCGCCGCCTTCCCTGGCCCGGGTAGCCTGCGGGCATGTTCGTTCTGGAATTGACCTACACCGCTCCCGTCGAGCGCGTCGACGCCCTGCTCGCGGCGCACATCGAGTGGCTCGACGCGCAGTACGCGGCCGGGGTGTTCATCGCCTCCGGCCGCAAGAACCCCCGCGACGGCGGGGTCATCCTCGCCGTGGGGGACGACCGCGCGCGGATCGAGAAGATCGCCGCGGCCGACCCCTTCACCGTCGAGGGCGTGTGCGCGTACCGGATCACGGAGTTCTACGCGACCAAGACGGCCGCCGCCCTCGCCCCGTACCGCGAGGAACCGCCCGCCTGAGCGGGCGCCGGGCCTGGGCGTGAGGCCGCCTTGCCGGTCCGGCCGGTCCGGTCCGGCGGGTCGGGGCGGTCCGGCGGGCCGGGGCGGGACCGGGTCCGGTGCGGGCCACGGCCGCCCTCAGCCGCCCCTCACCCCCTCCCGAGGCGCGCGATCCTGCCCTTCTCGCCCGACGCCCAGCACGCGCCGTCCCGCGTGCAGTCGACCGTGTCGAACGAGCCGGTGTCGACCGTCCGCCAGGTGCGTCCGCCGTCCGTCGTCAGATCGGTGCCGGTGGGGCCGACGGCGAGCGCGGCCGACCTGCTGTGCGGCAGCCAGGTGACGCCCGAGCGGTAGGCGGGCGGAGGCGCGGCGGCCTGCCGCCAGGTGCGGCCGGCGTCGCCGCTCACCGCCGCGGCCCGGGGGGAGGGCTGGTCCTTGCGGTAGTCCCCGCCGACCGCGAGCCCGTGGGTGCGGTCGCGGAACGCGAGCCCGAAGACACCTCGCGCCGGATCGCCCGCCGGGATCGTCGACTCGGCGACGGTCCAGGTCAGGCCGCGGTCGGCGGAGTGCAGCACCCGGGCCGTGGCCCCGCCTCCCGTCGCCAGCCACACGTCCCGTGGCCCGGACGAGACCAGGCACTGGCCGCTCGCCGCGAATCCCGCCTCTCCCGGCAGCGCCGCCGGCATGCCGGTGTCCGGGAGCACCGCCCAGGAGCGGCCGCCGTCGCGCGTCGACAGGATGCGGTACCTCCCGTCGACCGGGTCGCTCATGGCCAGACCGTGACGGCGGTCGAAGAACGTCATGCAGTCGTAGAAGGCCCGCGGATCGGTGTTGCGGAAGGACTCCCTCCAGCTCGCGCCGCCGTCCTCGGTGCGCAGGACGCGTGACGCCTCCCCCTCACCGATGGCCAGGACCACGGCCCGCCGGGCGTCGAACGCCTCCACGTCGCGGAACTCCAGCTCCGCCGCTCCCGCCGGCGACACGTCGCTCCAGGTGCGGCCGCCGTCCGTGGTCCGCAGCACCGTCCCCTTCGAGCCGGCGGCCCACGCCACGGTGCGGTCCACCGCCGCGAGCCCCCGGAAGCGGGCGTCCGTGCCGGTCGGCGTGAGCTGCCAGCCCGCGCCGGGGGCCGTGATCCCGGCCGCCCCGGTGCCCGTGGCCTGTGGGGCCGGCTCGGCCGCGGGGGTCGCCCCGGCGCGCGCCGGGGCCGCCAGCGCCAGGGCGAGCGCCATTCCGGTCAGCCCCACCGACATCGTTCGTCTCGTCTTCCCCATGGACGTCATGGCGCCGGAAGCTAGTCCACGCCGATGGCCCCGTCCAGGGTGCCTCCGGACGGCGAGGCGGACTCCCGGACGCGGCGGTGACACAGCTCACGTCGGCCGACAGTGCACGTTTCGGCCAGATCGTTCGTCTTCCCTGGTGTCAGCCAGACGTCAGAATCCGAAGTCGCGCGACAGGAGCCGGCCGTTGTCCACCGTCATCGAACAGGCCTTCCAGGCCCGTCTGGTCGCCTCCGCACCCCGCATGGAGACCGTCCCGGCCACGCTCCGCTACGACCGCGAGGACCCGTACGCGGTGAGCATGGCGTTCCCCCCGCCCGCGACGCTCGAGGGCGTCGAGGTCTCGTGGGCGTTCGCGCGGGAGCTGCTGGCCGAGGGCGTCGACGGGCCCGCCGGCATCGGGGACGTCCGCGTGCGCCCGTACGGCTACGACCGCACCGTCGTGGAGTTCCACGCCCCCGAGGGCGTGGCCGTCGTCCACATCAGGACCTCGGAGCTGCGCCGCTTCCTGGAGCGCGCGCAGCGCCTGGTCCCGGCCGGCCGCGAGCACCAGTACCTGGACTGGGAAGGCCTTTAATCGTTTGCCCCGGCCGGTCCGGCCGCCGTACCGTCCTGACCTGACCCTGTCGTCGCCCGATCGGAGAAGGCCGTTGCTCGTCTGAGGTTTCGAGACACCGTGCCGCGCGCGCCTCACTGTGCCGCGTGTGCCGTCTTCGACCTCGGCGTACGAGCTTCCCGCCTGCCCGCGCCCCCGGTGTCTCACCCGTTGCCCCAGCCCACGCACTTGCAACCGGGAGGCCCCCATGGCGACCCATCCCACCTTCATCACCTGCTCCTCCCTCTCCTTCTCCTGGCCTGACGGCACGGGGGTCCTCGACGACTTCCGGCTCGCGGTCGGCCCCGGCAGGACCGGCCTGATCGGTCTGAACGGTTCGGGGAAGTCCACCCTCCTGAAGCTGATCGCCGGTGAACTGGCCCCGACGGAGGGCACCATCCGGACGGTCGGCGAGGTCGGGTACCTGCCGCAGAACCTCGTCCTCGACACGGCGCTGCGGGTCGACGAGGCCCTCGGCATCGCCCGCGTCCGTGCCGCGCTGCACGCCATCGAGTCCGGGGATCCGGCCGAGGAGCACTTCGCGGCGGTCGGCGACGACTGGGACGTGGAGGAACGGGCGCTCGCCGCGCTCGACCAGCTCGGCCTGGGACACATCGGCCTCGACCGGACCATCGGCGAGGTGTCGGGCGGCGAGTCCGTGCTGCTCAGGCTGGCCGCACTGCTGCTGGCCCGGCCCGACGTGCTGCTGCTCGACGAGCCGACCAACAACCTCGACCTGCCCGCGCGCCGGCGGCTGTACGCGGCGGTGGACGCCTGGTCCGGGGTCATGGTCGTGGTGAGCCACGACCGGGAACTCCTCGAGCGCGTCGACCAGATCGCCGATCTGCGCGACGGAGAGGTCTCCTGGTACGGCGGTGCCTACTCCGCGTACGAGCGGGCTCTCGCGGCCGAACAGGAGTCGGCGGAGCGGATGGTGCGCGTGGCCGAGGCCGACGTGCAGCGGCAGAAGCGCGAACTGTCCGACGCTCACATGAAGTTGGCGCGGCGCAAGCGGTACGCGCAGAAGAGCGCGCAGAACAAGGTCGTGCCGAAGATCGTCGCGAACAACCGCAGGAGCGAGGCCCAGGTGTCGGCCGGCAAGCACCGCGCCCTGCACTCCGAGCGGCTCGACGCGGCGAGGGAACGGCTCGACGCGGCGGTCGAGGCGGTGCGTGACGACGACGAGATCCGTATCGAACTGCCGCGCACCACGGTCCCTCCGGGCAGGGGTGTGCTGACCCTGACCGACCTGGAGCTGCGACACGGGGCCTGGGCCGGGACCTTCGAGCTGCGCGGCCCGGAACGGATCGCGCTGGTCGGCCGGAACGGATCGGGCAAGACGACGCTGCTGCGCACCATCGCCGGTGAACTCCCGCCGGTCGCGGGCGAGGTGGAGGCTCATGTACCGCTGCGTTTCCTGCCCCAGCGGCTCGACGTGCTGGACGACGAGCTGAGCGTGGTGGACAACGTCGCCCGGTTCGCGCCCACGGCGACGGCGAACACGATCAGGGCACGGCTCGCCCGGTTCCTCTTCAAGGGGGCGCGGGCGGACCAGCCGGCCGGCACGCTCTCCGGCGGCGAGCGGTTCCGTGCGACGCTGGCGGCACTGCTGCTCGCCGAACCGGCGCCGCAGCTCCTGATGCTGGACGAGCCGACGAACAGCCTCGACATGGCGAGCGTGGGGAAGCTGACGGCGGCGCTGGAGGCGTACGAGGGCGCGCTGATCGTGGCGAGCCACGACGTGCCGTTCCTGGAGTCGCTGGGCATCACCCGGTGGCTGCTGCTCGACGGCACGCTGCGGCCGACGACGGCCGAGGCCGTGCGGGACGGACTCCTCCTCTCGGAGCCCGGCCGAGGCGAGGCCCGCCGGGCGGACCAGGAGTAGCCCAGGCGGCAGGAGGAGAGGCCCCTCTCACCGGAGCGAGTCCGGAAGGGGGGCCTCCGTCACGGGCGCGGCCTCTCCCCGCGGGAGCCTCGCGAGAGGCGGGCATCTGCTCTGCGTAGCCATGATCACGACACGGGAGCGGCGCCGAACCTGCGTGACCTGGGTCTCTGTCCACCCCTCGACAGCTGCGCACATAACGGAACGTAACCGGACATCGCCGAGACGGGCTTGGCCGACCGCCTTACGGAGCCTTAACCTACGGTTTCGTAACCTACGAATGCGTAGGTATTTCGTCCCCTTTCCCCGTCCCCCAGGAGTCCCCGTGACGCTCACCTCTCCCCACCTCGGCAGCTCGACGGGGTGGACGGACGCCCGCCTGCTGTACGCGCTGGAAGAGGTCGTCGAGAAGGAGCTCAACCGGCACCTCAAGGTCACCAAGGACTGGATGCCGCACGAGTACGTGCCGTGGTCCGACGCCCGGAACTTCCCCGGTTTCTTCGAGGACGGCGAGGCCTGGGAGCCCGCCCAGTCCAAGGTGACCGAGATCGGCAAGATCGCCCTCGTGGTGAACCTGCTGACCGAGGACAACCTGCCGAGCTACCACCACGAGATCGCCAGCCTCTTCGGCCGCGACGGCGCCTGGGGTACCTGGGTGCACCGCTGGACCGCCGAGGAGGGGCGCCACGGCATCGTGATGCGCGACTACCTCCTGGCCTCCCGCGCCGTCGACCCGGACAAGCTGGAGCAGTTCCGGATGGCGCACATGAGCGAGGGCTTCGAGTCGGACAACCGCCACTCGATGCTGCACTCGGTCGCGTACGTCGCCTTCCAGGAGCTCGCCACCCGGATCTCGCACCGCAACACCGGCCACCAGTCCGGCGACCCGGTCTGCGACCGGATGCTGGCCCGGATCGCCACCGACGAGAACCTGCACATGGTCTTCTACCGCAACCTCCTGGGCGCGGCCTTCGAGATCGCCCCCGATCTGACCATGCAGGCCGTGCGGGACGTCGTCGTGAACTTCCGGATGCCCGGACACGGCATGCCGGGTTTCGAGCGCGCGGCCGCGCAGATGGCGATCGGCGAGATCTACAACATGCGCATCCACCACGACGACGTCCTCCAGCCGGTGCTCCGCTTCCTCAAGGTGCTCGACATCGACGGCCTGGGGCCGGAGGGTCTGAAGGCCCAGGAGGAGCTGGGGCTCTACATGAGCGGCCTGGACAGCGAGGCGAGCAAGTTCGACGAGAAGCTCGCCGCCCGCAAGGCCCGCATGGCGGCCCGCGCGGCCGGCTGAGCCCCGCCCCGCACGCCGCGCCGTCGGCCACCGCGTCCCGGAGGCACGGTGGCCGCGTGCGCACCGCGTCGCGGCGGCCGGGTCACCAGTCCGCCACGGCGTAGTCCTTGAGGAACACCCCCGAGACCGGCTGCCCCGCCTCGCCGCGCACGATCGGGTCGTAGATCCGCGCCGCGCCGTCCACGACGTCCAGCGGCGTGCGCGTGCCCACGGCGGCGATCCGCGCCTTGCGGGGCGCCGGGTTCTCGTCCGTGATCCAGCCCGTGTCGACAGTGCACATGTGCACGCCCCGCTCGGCGAGTTCGGCGGCGCTGGTACGGGTCAGCATGTTGAGGGCGGCCTTCGCCATGTTGGTGTGGGGGTGGCCGCCCGTCTTGTTGCGTACGGCGAACCGCCCCTCGACGGCCGACACGTTCACGATGTACCGGCGCGGCCGGGGCGACGCGAGAAGCAGGGGCAGCAGCCGGTCGCAGAGCAGCGTCGGGGCGACGGCGTTGACCAGCTGCGTCTCGAGCAGCTCGGCGGCGTCCAGGTCGCCGAGCCGTACGGACCAGGAGTTCGTGGCGGAGAGGTCCGGCAGGAGCCCGGCCTCGTCCGGCTCCAGACCGGCCAGGACCGGTACGCGGTCGGCCGTCTCGTACCCCGGCGCGGGGATGACGCCCGGCGGCAGCGCCTCCCGCTCCCCCGCGGCGAGCAGGGCGTACGACTCCGGGGGCCGGCGTATCGTCTGCGCGGCGTTGTTGACGAGTATGTCCAGGGGGCGTCCGTCGGCCAGCAGCCGCTCGCAGAGGCCCAGGACCTGGCGCGGGTCGCGCAGGTCGATCGCGACGACGGTGAGCCGGTCCATCCACCCCCCGCTGCCCTCGGCGGCACGGAAGCGGCGCAGGGTGTCGTGCGGGAAGCGGCTGGTGACGAGCAGTTCGGCGCCGTCGCGCAGCATCATGAGCGCCAGCTGGAAACCTATCTTCACCCGGCCTCCGGTGAGCAGCGCGCGCCGCCCGGTCAGGTCGGCGGACAGGGCGCGGCGTGCGGTGTTGTCGGCGGCGCAGGACGGGCAGAGCCGGTGGTAGAAGGGGTCGGCCCGCCGGTAGGACGTCTTGCAGACGTAGCAGTGCCGGGCCCTGAGGAACTCGCCAGGCGAGCCGCCCTCCACCGTCGCGAGGGGCGCGTCCTCCCGCCGGTCGAGCGCGCCGGTCGCGGTGCGCGCGGTCAGCCTGGCGTCGGCGGCGGCCAGCTCGGCCCTGCGGGCCTTGCGGCGCTTGTTGCGGCTCTCGCGGGCGAAGGTGGCGGCGATCTCCTCGCCGCGCATCCGGGCGGGATCGGTGAGGGGCAGCGTCCGCAGCCTGCCGATCGTCCGGCCGAAGGCGGCCAGTTCCTCGTCCGTGACACGCGTGTGATGGGGCTCCATGGCTGGGTGATCGTAGTGCCGGTCATGGTCTCCCGGCATCCGGATATCGCCCCGCCCACCGGCGGTGGGCGGCGGCCCGCCCCCGCGTCAGGCCGGGCCGCGCTTCAGCCGGAAGCGCTCCTTCTCCGAGAGCCCGCCCCACACGCCGAACCGCTCGTCGTGCGCCAGGGCGTACTCCAGGCACGCCACCCGCCCCTCGCACGCCCCGCAGAGCTGCTTCGCCTCGCGCGTCGAGGAGCCGGGAGCCGGGAAGAAGAACTCGGGTCCGGCCTGGGCGCACAGGGCGTTCTCCTGCCAGGACATGTCGGGGGCCGGGGCGGTCAGTACGGTGGTGTCGGTCTGCATGGCCGACACGCTGCCCGGTGGCCGTAAACGGCCCATCAACGTTCGATCAATGCGGCGCGCCGGGCCGGGATCCCCGGGCATGGACCGGCCGGAACCGGAGCGGCGGGACCGGCCGGGCCCCGAGGGAGGCGAAACGGTCGGCCCCGGCCCGCCGCCGACCTCGACCGGGGACGCCCGCCTCCGGCGGCGGGCCGTCCCTGTCGGCGTGAGGGGTCAGGGGCCCGCGAGGACGGTCAGCAGCCGGGCGACCTCGGCCGCGACCGCGTCCCTCGCCGGGCCGAGGTATGTGCGGGGGTCGGCGACCGAGGGGGACGCCCGCAGACGCTCGCACGCGGTGCGGGTGAATATCTTGTTGAGGTGGGTGGAGATGTTGACCTTCGTCATCCCCGCCGCGACGGCCTTGGCGAGGCCGGCGTCGTCGACACCCGAGGAGCCGTGCAGCACCAGGGGCACCTCCAGCGAGCCGCGCAGCCGGGCGACGAGAGCGAGGTCGAGGACGGCGTCCCGGGTGAGCATGGCGTGCGAGCTGCCGACGGCGACGGCCAGGGCGTCGACGGCCGTGGCCGCGGCGAACGCGCGGGCCTCGTCGGGGTCGGTGCGGACGCCGGGTGCGTGCGCGCCGTCCTTGCCGCCGACCTCGCCCAGCTCGGCCTCGACCCACACGTCCGCCCGATGGCACCGCTCGGTGACGGCACGGGTCGCGGCGACGTTGTCGTCGTAGGGGAGCCTGGACGCGTCGAACATGACGGAGGTGAAGCCGAGTTCGACCGCCTCGGCGACCAGCTCCGCCGACTCCGCGTGGTCGAGGTGGACGGCCACCGGCACGGCGGCCGATCGGGCCAGGGCGAGGGAGGCGAGCCCGATGGGGGTGAGCGAGCCGTGGTAGCGGACGGTGTTCTCGCTGATCTGGAGGATGACGGGCAACGCCGCCCGCTCGGCCCCGGCGACGATGGCCTCGGCGTGCTCGATCTGGATGACGTTGAACGCGCCGACTCCGCGGCGGGTGGCGTGGGCGGGCCGGACGATGTCGCCGGTGGACGTCAAGGGCATGCGGGTTCTCCCCAATGCGGTGGTGGGGCGCCGGCTTCCGCCGCCGGCGCCGGCCTCGCGGCCGAGGGGGTCACGCGGGTCCGGTGCCGAGGATCACGGAGCGGGTGAGGTTGCGGGGGCGGTCGGGGTCGTAGCCCCGCGCCTCGGCGAGGCGAACGGCCAGACGCTGGGCGACGATCAGGTCGGCGAGCGGGTCGAGGGCGTCGGCCCCCTCCCCGGAGCGGGAGACGAACAGCCCGCCGACCCGCGCGATGTCGTCGGCGAGGCCGTCCGGTGCGGGGCCGAACAGCCAGGCGACACGTCCGGGGCCGGTGATGCTGATCGGGCCGTGGCGGTACTCCATGGCCGGATACGCCTCGGTCCATGCCCCGGCGGCCTCGCGCATCTTCAGGCCGGCTTCCAGGGCGAGGCCGTAGGTCCAGCCCGTGCCGAGGAACGTGAACTGCTCGGCACCGGTCACCTCGTCGCCCAACGGCAGGTCGAGGGCGCGCCGCGCGTCCTCGACGGCCCGCGCGAGCGTCCGCACGCCGGCCGGCAGGGCCTGTTCGGCCTCCAGGTGCGCGCGGAGCAGGACCAGCGCGGTGGTCGCGAACCGGGTCTGTACGACCGACTCCTCGTCGGCGAAGTCGAGGACGGCGACGGCGTCGGCGGCCGTCATGACAGGCGTCGCCGGGTCCGCGGTGAGGGCGGAGGTCGCGACGGTGCCGCCGGTCCGCGCCAGCAGGTCCAGGACCTCCGTGGTGGTGCCGGACCGGGTGACGGCCAGGATCCGGTCGTAACGGCGGCCGGCCGGGAACTCGGAGGCCGCGAAGGCGTCGGTCTCCCCGTGGCCGCCGCTCTCGCGCAGCCGTGCGTAGGCGTGGGCGATGAACCAGGAGGTGCCGCACCCGACGACGGCGACGCGCTCCCCGCGCCGGGGCAGGACGTCGGCGAACGAGGCGACGGACCGGGCCGCCCGCCTCCAGGTCTCGGGCTGCGAAGCGATCTCGGCGGCGGTGCGGGACGTTTCGTGAGCGGTCACGCGGAGTCCTTGCGCTCGGAGGGGCGGTGCGGGGCGGGAATCCCCTCGCATGCTGCGCCAAGAACATCAGGAGTGTCAATTATTGCGCGAAAGACCGCACTAGCAAGCATCTACAAGTATGCGGGGGGGCGGAAGGGACGGTGGAGGGGTGGCCGGGGAGCCCTGCGAGGCCGGCGAGGCCGGGCGCGCGCCTCCGTCGTCGACGGGCGGCCCGACCGGGTCGGGTCAGCCGGTCGACGCGCGGATCCCGGCGTTACGATCATCTCCGCGCATGTCCCCCAAGGGACGGGCGGCCCAGCAGCCGGAAGGCGGTGCCTCACCCCTCGACGCGCGGCACTCGGGTACCAGGCGGAGGGGAAGCGCGCATGTCCAGGCAGGAGCGGTGGAGCAGGCTGCTGGAGTTGCTCGCGGTCGACGGGAAGCTGGAGGTCGAGGGCGCGGCCGCCACGCTGGCCGTGTCACCCGCGACCATCCGGCGCGACCTCGACGAACTCGCCGAGCAGCGGCTGCTCGTGCGCACCCGGGGCGGGGCCCTCGCGCACGGCGTCTCGTACGAGCTTCCCCTGCGGTACAAGTCAGCGCGTCAGGTCTCCGAGAAGCAGCGCATCGCGGGCGCCGTGGCGGATCTGCTCACTCCGGGGGACGTCGTGGGGCTCAACGGCGGCACCACCACCACGGAGGTGGCGCGGGCACTGACCCTCCGGGCGGGAGGCGGAGCGGCGGAGCGCGGAGACGGCCCGTCCGGGCCGGTGTACACCGTCGTCACGAACGCGCTGAACATCGCGAGCGAGCTGGCGGTCCGTCCGCAGTTCAAGATCGTGGTGACCGGCGGCGTGGCACGACCCCAGACCTACGAGCTGGTGGGCCCGCTGACCCAGGGGGTCTTGGACCAGGTGGTGCTCGACGTCGCCGTCCTCGGCGTCGACGGGATCGACCCGCGGCTCGGCGTCATGACGCACCACGAGGACGAGGCCGGCGTCAGCAGGCTCCTGGCGGAGCGCGCCCGCAGGGTGATCCTGGCGGCGGACTCGTCCAAGATGGGCAGGCGGGCGTTCGCCAGGATCTGCGGCCTCGACACCATCGACGTGCTCGTCACGGACGCGGGCGTCGCTCCCGACATGGCGGCGCGGCTCACCGACGCGGGCATCGAGGTCGTCAGCGTCTGAGGCCGTCGACCCGCGATCCGGGGGCGGCACATCCCCGGGGCGTGTCTCAGTCGGCGGCCTTCCTGGCCCGGCTCGGCTGCACCCGCTTCGGCTCGCCCGGCATCTTGGGGTACTCCGGCGGGTACGGAAGGTCGCCCAGGCCGTGGTCGGCCTCGTCGCGGCGGGCGAGGTCGAGGAGCGACTCCAGACCGAACCGGTGGTCGTCCATGTCGGCGTGGACGTCGCCGACGTCGGCGTAGCGGGCCGGCATCGACCGGATGTCGAAGTCCTCCGGTACCGCGTCGTCGACCTCGTCCCAGCGCAGCGGTGCGGAGACCGGGGCGTGCGGACGGGGCCGTACCGAGTAGGCGGAGGCGATGGTGCGGTCGCGGGCGGTCTGGTTGTAGTCGACGAAGATCTTCTCGCCGCGCTCCTCCTTCCACCACTTGGTCGTCACGCGTTCCGGCATCCGGCGCTCCAGCTCCCGCCCGCAGGCGATCGCGGCCCGGCGCACCTGGGTGAAGGTCCACCGGGGTTCGATCGGCACGAAGACGTGGAGGCCGCGACCGCCGGAGGTCTTGGGCCAGCCGCGCAGCCCGGCCTCGTCGAGGACGGCGCGCAGCTCGTGGGCGGCGCGGACGGCGTCGGCGTAGTCCGTGCCGGGCTGCGGGTCGAGGTCGATGCGCAGCTCGTCGGGGTGCTCGGTGTCGTCGCGCCGGACCGGCCAGGGGTGGAAGGTGACGGCGCCGAGGTTGGCGGCCCAGATGACGGCGGCGGGTTCGGTCGGGCACATCTCGTCGGCGGAGCGGCCGCTGGGGAAGGTGATGTGCGCCGTGGGGATCCAGTCGGGCAGGTATGTGGGGGCCCGCTTCTGGAAGAACGACTCGCCCGTCACCCCGTCGGGGTAGCGCTCGAGGGTCGTGGGGCGGTTCCGCAGGGCGCGGGTGATCCCCTCGCCGACGGCCAGGTAGTAGGTGACCATGTCGAGCTTGGTGTAGCCGTGCTCGGGGAAGTACACCTTGTCCGGATTGGACACGCGTACGGTCCGCTCGCCGACTTCGAGTTCCACCGCTGCCGCCTTGCCTGCCATGCGTGTCAGCGTAGGGCTCGCCGCCAATCCCCGCATACCGGACAATCGAGCCATGGATCTGCCGGTGATGCCGCCCGTGAAACCGATGCTGGCCAAGTCGGTGAAGAAGATTCCGCCGGGGATGCAGTACGAGGCCAAGTGGGACGGCTTCCGTGCCATCGTGCACCGCGACGGCCCCGAGCTGGTCATCGGCAGCCGCACGGGCAAGCCGCTGACCCGCTACTTCCCCGAGCTGGCCGCGGCCCTGACGGCCCGGCTGCCCCGGCGGTGCGTGGTCGACGGCGAGATCGTCATCGAGCACGACGGGCGGCTCGACTTCGACCGGCTCAGCGAGCGGATCCACCCCGCCGACTCGCGCGTGCGCATGCTGGCCGAGAAGACCCCTTCGCGTTTCATCGCCTTCGACCTGCTCGCCCTCGGGGACGACTCCCTGCTCGACACGCCGCTGACGGAGCGGCGGGCCGCCCTGGAGGAGATCCTGCGCGGGGTGGACGCGCCGGTCCACCTCGCTCCGGCGACGACCGATCCCGAGGTGGCCGCGCGCTGGTTCGAGCAGTACGAAGGCGCAGGACTGGACGGGGTGATCGCCAAGCCGCTCGATCTGCCGTACCGGCCGGACGCCCGCCTGATGTACAAGATCAAGCACGAGCGGACCGCCGACGTGGTGGTGGCGGGCTACCGCTTCCACAAGAGCGGCCCGGTCGTCGGCTCGCTGCTGCTCGGTCTGTACGACGACCTCGGCGCCCTCCAGCACGTCGGTGTCTGCGCGGCCTTCACCGCCGCGCGGCGGGCGGAGCTGGTCGAGGAGCTGGAGCCGCTGCGCATGGAGCCGCCCGACGGCCACCCCTGGGCGATGTGGACCGAGGAGTCCGCCCACGAGGGGGCCCGGCTGCCGGGAGCGCCCAGCCGCTGGTCGGGCAAGAAGGACCTGTCCTGGGTGGCGCTGCGGCCCGAGCGGGTCTGCGAGGTGGGCTACGACCACATGGAGGGCGACCGGTTCCGCCACACGGCGCAGTTCAAGCGGTGGCGCCCTGACCGGACACCGGAGTCCTGCGGGTACGCGCAGCTGGAGGAGCCGGTGTCGTACGACCTCTCCCAGGTCCTGGCGGGGTGACGCAGGACGCGACTCCCGGGATGCCCGTC
The DNA here is from genome assembly GCF_040677675.1 of Streptomyces sp. NPDC053755. NCBI lineage: Bacteria > Bacillati > Actinomycetota > Actinomycetes > Kitasatosporales > Streptomycetaceae > Streptomyces > Streptomyces sp. NPDC053755. The sequence goes on from NZ_JBFASK010000004.1 coordinate 90,157, forward strand.
GCGTCGGGCCGGGCGTGTGACGGCGCGGAGGTGGTGCCTTCCGGCGTCAGAGGGAGAGCGCCTCGATCTCGGAGGCGTTCGCCCCTCGGGGTCTCCTGTTCGCGGTGCGCGGCGGGGAGGCGCCTGGATCGTGGAGTGACTCCGCGGTGAGATCACTCGCCGGTACGAAGAATTCGACCGTCCGTGCGCGATTCCCCGGGGACTCCTGTCGAACCGTCAAGCGGGCGGGCAAGGAGGTGAGATGCTTCACATTCCCCCTTGATCGAAGCGCGCCCGAACGCGGAATCCCGGCCCCCTGTTCGGTGCACATCCGAGCGACCGGAAGCGCCGGTCCCGCGCGAAGATCGCCCCACGCGTCACGCACCTGCGAGAACGCCCCGCGCCGCTCCGCGCACGTCCGTCCGCGCGCGCCGAGCCCCGGTCCGCACGCCCCGCCGAACGGCCCGGGGGCCGTTGCCCCGCGCGGACATCCCCGTCGACGAACCCGCATGCTCATCCGGTAGGTATGAGGAGATACCCCGCTTCGACACCGGACCCACAAGGACTGACCCGTGATCACCTCGCCCTCGCGCCTCGTTCCCGTCCCGATTCCCGACCGGGTGGCCGCGATGATCGGTTCCTGCCTGCCGCTCCACGTCCTCCAGGCGGAGGTCGACGCCGACAGCGCGGCGCGTGAGGTGTACCGGTTCCGGGGCCCGCTGTGCGCGGAGGACCGGGCGGACCGCGAGCACGCCCTGGCGACGCTGGCCCGCGCCAACAAGATCCTGGCCAAGCACCACCCGCTGCTCCCCGTGCGCCCGGCCTGACGACGGCGGCACGCCGACCGGTCGCGGCAAGCGCGCGCCGCGCGGGCGCTTGCCGCGACCGGGCGGGTGACCGCGTCGGGGCGCGCGGCCGCGCTGCCCGCTCCGGGCCGCTCGGGGTGACCGCGTCGGGGCGCGCGGCCGGGCCTGCCGGGGGGTGACCGCGACCGCACCGGTTCGGCGGTCCCCCGCATGCGTGCCCCCGCGCCCGGTGTGAGGCTGCCAGGGTGACGACCCTCAGCGAAGCCGCGCCCGCGCCCCCGGCCGCCGAGCCCCCCGTGCTCGACGGCCGCCGCCGCAACATCGTCTTCGGCACGATCATGCTCGGCGTGCTCCTGGCGGCGCTGGACCAGACGATCGTCGGCACCGCCCTGCCCACCATCGTCGCGGACCTGGGCGGCGCCGCCCACATGTCCTGGGTGGTCACCGCCTATCTGCTGGCCGAGACGGTGGCCACGGTCCTGGTCGGCAAGTTCGGCGACCTCTTCGGCCGCAAGGTGATCTTCCAGATCTCCGCGATCATCTTCATCACCGGTTCGTTCCTCTGCGGCCTGGCCACCAACATGACGCTGCTGATCGTCTGGCGCGGCCTGCAGGGGATCGGCGCCGGTGGTCTGATGGTCACCTCGATGGCGCTGATCGCGGACGTGATCCCGCTGCGCGAGCGCGGCAAGTACCAGGGCGCCATCGGCGCGGTCTTCGGCGTGTCCACCGTCATCGGTCCTCTGCTCGGCGGCCTCTTCACCGACCATCTGACCTGGCGCTGGGCCTTCTACGTCAACGTGCCGATCGCGGTCCTGGTCGTCATCGCCGCCGCCCGCACCATTCCCTCCGTACGCTCCGCGAGCCGGCCGGTCATCGACTACGCCGGCATCGCGCTGGTCGCCGCCGGTGCCAGCGCCCTGATCCTGGCGACCAGCTGGGGCGGCAACGAGTACGCCTGGGGCTCCGGTGTCATCATCGGACTCTTCGCCGGCGGTCTGATCGCGCTCGCGCTGTTCTGCCGGGTGGAGACCCGGGCCGCCGAACCGATGCTGCCCATGCGGCTCTTCGCCAACCCGGTCTTCACGGTCTGCTCCGTGCTGAGTTTCGTCGTCGGCTTCGCCATGCTCGGCGCCATGACCTTCCTGCCGACGTATCTCCAGTACGTCGACGGGGACTCGGCCACCGTCTCCGGTATCCGCACCCTCCCCATGGTCGTCGGCCTGCTCATCGCCTCGGTCTTCAGCGGGAACGTGGTGAGCAAGACTGGCCACTACCGGATCTTCCCGATCGCCGGCTGCGCGGTGATGGGACTCGGCCTGTACCTGCTCTCCCTGATGGACACCGGCACCAGCGCCTGGCTCGAGTCGCTGTACATGTTCGTGCTGGGCGTCGGCATCGGTCTGTGCATGCAGGTGCTGACGATCGCCGTGCAGAACACCGTGGAGTACGCCGACCTCGGCACCGCCACCTCGGGCGTCACCTTCTTCCGTACGCTCGGCAGCGCCTTCGGCACGGCCGTGTTCGGGACGATCTACACCAACGCGCTGCGGCCCAACCTCGCGGAGGGGATCGGCTCCGCCGCCGCGGTCTCGGGCACCCAGGACCCCTCGGTCATCGCCCGCGCCGCCGAGAGCCCGTCCGGGCTGCACGGGCTGCCCGACGAGGTGGCGGCGCCGATCGTGCAGGCGTACGCGGACACCCTGCACACCGTCTTCCTCTGGACGGTCCCGGTCGCCGGGGTCGGCTTCGTCGTGGCGCTCTTCCTCAAGCAGGTGACGCTGCGGGACACCGCCCGCGCGTCGGCGCCCGACATGGGCGAGGGCTTCGCCTCCCCCACCACCTCGGGCGATTCGGCCAAGCTGCTCGAACTCTCCGTCGGCAGGATCATGCGCGGGACCGACGTGGACACCGCCCGGCGGGTCGTCGTCGGTTCCGACACCCGGCTCGACCCGGCGGGCGCCTGGGCGGTGATGCAGGTCGAGCTCTTCACCCGGCTGGTCGGGCACGCGAGCCTCGGCCTGATCGCGACGGGGCGCCGGGTCCCTCCGGAGGTACTGCTCCCGGTCTTCGACCGGATGGTGGACGAGGGGTTCCTCACCCGGGACGGCTCTCTGCTCTCGCACACCCCGGCGGGCAAGCGCGAGGCGGACGTGATCACGCACGCCTGGTCGGACTGGCTGAGCGCCCGGATCGAGCAGGAGCAAGGCCGCCCGAGCGGGCCCGAGCTGCGGGCCGCGACGGACGCGATCGCGAAGAAGCTGATCGCGGAGGACCTGGCGAACGGCTTCCCGAGGGGCGAGCGCGCGCCCGTGGGCGCCACCTCCGGCTGAGGCGGCGGGCACGGCGCGCGCCCGCCCCGGTCGGCCGGGCCCGCGCCCGGGGGTGCGGCCTCAGTCCGCGTCGGCGAAGTCCCCGTCGACGTACACCCATCCGCCCTCGTGGCGCGTGAACCGGCTGTGCTCGTGGAGGGATCCCGGCGTGCCGCCCTGGGTGTAGCGGGCGAGGAAGGTCACCGTTCCCCGCTGGTGGAACGCCGTGCCGTCGGTCGTCTCCCGGATCTCGAGCCCCGTCCAGCGCAGTGACGGGTCGAAGTCCACCTCGGCGGGGCGTGTCCGCGGCGCCCAGGTGCGCAGCAGGTACGCCTCGTCGCGGACGACGAAGGCGCTGTAGCGGGAGCGCATGAGGACTTCGGCGGTCGGAGCCGCCGCGGCACCGGAGTGGAAGCGGCCGCAGCATTCTCCGTACGGCGCGGCGAGGCCGCAGGGGCAGGGCGAGTCCGCGGTCACGGACGGTGCGGCGGGCTTCTTGGGGCGGGTGGCGCGTCGGGACATGGACCCATTGTCGCCCGGGCCGCGGGGGCGGGATCGCGCCATGTGTACGGACGGGCTCGCGCGACGCTTCCGGGGGCAGGTGGGCGCCCGTATGCTCCTGCGCCGGACGTGAGGGTTACCACCGGTAAAGGGGTTGGGGCATGGAGCGTGCGTCGAGTTCACGTCGGACCTTCGTGGCGGGCGCCGCCGCCGTCACCGGCGGGGTCGCCCTCGGCGCCGTACCCGCGGCCCAGGCCCAGGCGCGGACGCCGGCGGCCGGGGCGGGGACGCCGGTGTCCGTCGCCGTCCTCGGCGGCGGGGTCGCGGGACTGACCGCCGCCCACGAACTGGCCGAGCGGGGCTTCGCCGTCACCGTCTACGAGCGCCGGGCGCTCGGCGGCAAGGCCCGCTCCATGGACGTCCCCGGCAGCGCGCGCGGCGGCAGGCGGCCGCTCCCCGCCGAACACGGCTTCCGGTTCATCCCGGGCATCTACCACAACCTGCCGGACACGATGCGGCGCATCCCCTTCCCCGGGAACCCCAACGGCGTCTGGGACAACCTCGTCGCGCCGGCGGAGATGGCCTTCGCCCGCACCGGCCGCGAGGACCTGCGCATCCCCCTCCCGTGGCCGGGCCACCGCCCGGCCGAGCTGACCCTCGACGAGATCCGCCGGGCGCTGACCGGCCTCATGGAGACCGCGCGTTCGATCCCGCTCCACGAGGCCGCGTACTTCGTGAACCGTTTCCTCGTGTTCCTCACCAGCTGTGACGAGCGCCGCGACGACACCTGGGAGCGGACCCCCTGGTGGGACTTCCTGCGGGCCGAGCGGATGAGCTACGACTACCAGCGCATCCTGGCCGTGGGCCTCACCCGCAACATCGTCGCGACCAAGGCCGAGGAGGCCAGCACCCGCACGGTCGCCACCCTGCTGGAGGCCTTCGCCTTCAACGCCCTGGGGCGGGGCGCCGACGGACCCCTCGACCGGATCCTCGGCCTGCCGACGAACGAGGCGTGGATCGACCCGTGGGTCACCCATCTGGCCTCGCTGGGCGTGGAGTTCCGCGTCGGATGGACCGTTCGGGAGATGGCCTACGACTCCGGGGCGGGGCTGATCTCCGCCGCCGTCGTCGAGGACCCGCAAGGGGCCCGCCGCTCGGTGACCGCCGACCACTACGTCTCCGCGATGCCGGTGGAACACGCCCGGCGGACCTGGGGCGCCGCGCTGCGCGCCGCGGATCCGCAGCTGGCGCGGTGCGACCGTCTGGAGACGGACTGGATGACGGGCATCCAGTTCTATCTGACCGAACGCGCCCCGCTGCTCGCCGGGCACGCCAACCTCATCGACTCACCCTGGTCCCTGACGTCGATCCAGCAGGCCGGCCACTGGCCGTCCCGGGACTTCCCGGCGGACTACGGCGACGGCGCGGTCGTGGACTGCCTCTCGGTGGACATCTCGGAGTGGGACCGGCCCGGCGTCCTCTACGGCAGGACGGCGAAGCAGTGCACCCGCGCCGAGGTCGCCCGGGAGGTGTGGGCCCAGCTGAAGGCCGCGTTCAACGACACCGGCCGTGCGGTGCTGAAGGACAGTGCCCTGCACTCCTGGTTCCTCGACCCCGGCGTCGACGGCCTCGGCACCCCGAACCCGACCAACGACGACCAGCTCCTCGTCCACCCGGTCGGCACCTTCCACAACCGCCCGCAGGCCGCCACGCGGATCCCGAACTTCTACCTCGCCGGCGACTACGTGGCCGTCGACATCGACCTGGCCACGATGGAGGGAGCCAACGCCTCCGCCCGCCAGGCCGTCAACGCCCTGCTCGACCGGACGCGCTCGTCCGCCGCCCGGTGCACGGTCACGCCGCTCTTCCGCGCCCCCGAACTGGAGGGGCTCAAGCGGCACGACCGGCTGCGCTACGCGCTGGGCCTGCGCAACGCGCTCGACGTGGGCTGAGGGCCCGCGCCCGCCCGGCGGCCGCCGCCCTCAGGGCCGGTGGCGCAGCGGATGCCCCTCGGGCACCTCGACGACCGCGATCCGGACCCCGTCGGGGTCAGCGAGCCACATCTCGACCAGCCCCCACGGCTCCGTCACCGGCTCTCCGATCACCTCGACGTCCTTGCCCCGCAGCTCCTCCCGCACCGCCCGCACGTCGGCCACCTGCATCCAGAGCCGCAGCTCGGGCGGTGCGGCCGGCGCGGCGGCGGCCCTCCCCGACAGCTCCAGGAAACCACCGCCGAGGAAGTAGACCGTCCCCCGCTCCGGGCCCGTGCCGAACTCCCGGTACACCGCGAGACCGAGCGACTCGCCGTAGAAGCGGCGGGACCGCTCGGGATCGGCCGGGCGGAGGAGAATCCTGCTGCTCAGTACATGCATCCGAGTAGCGTACGACCATGAGACTGACGATTCTCGGAGGCGGCGGATTCCGGGTGCCGCTCGTGTACGGCGCCCTCCTCGGGGACCACGCGGAGGGCAGGGTCGGCCATGTGACGCTGTACGACCTCGACGCCGGACGGCTCTCGGCCGTGGCCCGGGTCCTCGCCGAGCAGGGGGCCGGGACCCCGGACGCGCCGGAGGTGTCGGCGACGACGGATCTGGACGAGGCCCTGCGCGGGGCCGACTTCGTCTTCTCCGCCATCCGGGTCGGAGGCCTCGAAGGGCGCGCGGCCGACGAGCGGATCGCGCTCGCCGAGGGGGTGCTCGGCCAGGAGACGGTCGGGGCGGGCGGGATCGCGTACGGCCTGCGGACGGTGCCGGTCGTGACGCACATCGCCCGGCGGATCGCCGAACTGGCCCCGGACGCCTGGGTCATCAACTTCACCAACCCGGCCGGTCTGGTCACCGAGGCCATGTCCCGGATCCTGGGAGACCGGGTCATCGGCATCTGCGACTCCCCGGTGGGCCTCGGCCGCCGGGTCGCCCGCCTCCTCGGGGCCTCCCCCGAGGATGCCTGGATCGACTACGTGGGCCTCAACCACCTCGGCTGGCTGCGCGGCCTGCGCGTCGGCGGCCGCGACCTCCTGCCCCGGCTGCTCGCGGACGACCGGGCCCTCGGCTCCTTCGAGGAGGGCAGGCTGTTCGGGCCGGAGTGGCTGCGCACGCTGGGCGCGATCCCCAACGAATACCTGCACTACTACTACTTCAACCGCGAGGCGGTGCGCGCCTACCGGGAGGCGGAGCGCACCCGGGGCGCCTACCTCCGGGAGCAACAGGGCGGCTTCTACGCGGAGATGGGCAATCCGGACACGCCCGCGCTGGCCACCTGGCGGCGCGTCCTCGCCGACCGCGAGGCGACCTACATGGCGGCCAACCGGGAGGCGGCGGGCGTCGGCGAGCGCGACGAGGACGACCTGGAGTCGGGGGGCTACGAGAAGGTGGCACTCGCCCTGATGCGAGCGATCGCGCGCAACGAACGCGCCACCCTGATCCTCAACGTCCGCAACCGCACGACCCTCCCGGTGCTCGACCCGGACGCGGTCATCGAGGTCCCCTGCTTCGTGGACGCGGCCGGCGCACACCCGGTATCCGTGGCCCCGCTGCCGTATCACGCGGTGGGCCTGGTGACGGCGGTCAAGGCGGTCGAGCGCGAGGTGCTCGCCGCGGCCGAGAGCGGGTCGCGAGGCACCGCGGTCAAGGCGTTCGCCCTGCATCCGCTGGTCGACTCGGTGTCGGTGGCACGCCGCCTGGTCGACGGCTACACCGCGGAGCACGCCGGACTGTCCTACCTCCGAAGCTGAGCCGTACGGCCGACGAACATCTTTACGCCCCTGGGGGCGCGGCCTACGCTCGCGCCCCATGACCTTTCCTGGTACACGCCTGCGCAGGGCGACGGCCGGCCTCGGCGCGGCCGGTCTGCTGACCACCGCTCTGGTGGCGGCCGGACCGGCCGTCGCCGGACCGGCCGCCGTGGGACCGGCCGCCGCCGCGGGCTCCGGCTCATCCCCCTCCCCCGCTCGGGGCCCGGGCTCCTTGACGGAGGGAGCCACCGTCGTCCCCGTCCAGACCACCGGCCCCGCCGACAAGCGGTTCAACCTCGTCGTCATGGGCGACGGTTACACAGCGGACCAGATGGCCGAGTTCCGGTCGGACGTCGACGAGCACCTGGGCGTGCTGTGGAGCATCGAGCCCTTCGCCTCGTACCGCTCCTACGTCAACGTGTGGGCGGTGGAGGTCCCCTCCCGGGAGTCGGGCGTGGACTGCGATCCGGGCCTCGACGCACCGACGCGCGACACCCCTCTGGACATGGGCTTCTGGGGCGGCTGTGATCCGGACAGCGTCCAGCGGCTGCTCACGGTCGACAGCGGCCGGGCCGCCGCGCTCGCGGATCTCGTCCCGGGCGCCAGCGGCGCCAACCGGCAGATCGTGGCGCTCGCCAACAGCGACACCTACGGCGGCGCGGGCGGCAGTTACGCCACCGCGTCCGGCGGCAACGCGCTCTCCTCCCTCATCACCCCCCACGAGATCGGTCATTCGCTGGGCGGGCTGCAGGACGAGTACGACTACTACGCCCGGGGCGTCCCCGGCGGCGCGTACTCCGGCCCGGAGCCCGCGTCGGCCCACCACACGCTGCTGACCGAGCGTGCGATGCGCGAGCGGCGCGCCAAGTGGTGGCGGTGGCTGGGCGAGGAGAGCGAGTCGGGCGGGACCATCGGCCGGCACGAGGGCGGGCTGTACAGCACCCAGGGAGTCTGGCGTCCGAGTCGGCACTCCCTGATGAAGACCCTCGGCTACGCCTTCGACCAGGTGGAGCGGGAGGTCATGGTCCAGGCGATCTCGGCGAAGGTGGACCTGATCCAGGACCACACGCCGAACACCGCTCCGATCGGAGCCGACCGGACGGTGTGGGTGGACCCCCTGCACCCGGTCGGGGGCCGTCTCGACGTGGTGTGGAGGCTGGACGGCCGGCCGTTGCGCACCGGGGGCGCACGCACGGTGGATCTGCGCCCGCTCGGCCTCTCCCCCGGCACCCACGCGCTGACGGCCACGGTGAGCGATCCGACTCCGTTCGTCCGGGACCCCGCGGTCCGGGCCTCGGCCGCCCTCACCCGTACCGTCGGGTGGACCGTGGACACCGCGCTGACCACACCCCGGGACGACGCCAGGGCCGCCTTCAACGGCCACACCCCGACGGAGTCCCCGGTCGGCGCACGGTCGGTGGTGTACGCCGACACCACCCACCCGACGCACCGCACGCCCTCCGTGCGGTGGGCCATGGACGGCCGGACGGTCGCCGTACGGGGCAACGACCGTGACCTGGACCTGTCCTCGCTGCGGCTCGCTCCCGGGACGCACACGCTGACGGCCCGCATCCCGGGCACGACGGCGGAGTTGAGGTGGACGGTGGACGCCCGTCCGGCCTCGGTGTCGTACGAACTCTCACCGCCGCTGCGGACGGTGGAGCGCCCCGGACGCCCCGTCGAGTACGTGTACGACGGGGAGTTCACGATGAGGCTGTCGGCCCGGGACGACCGGCGGGGCTTCGTGGTGAGCCAGTTCCGCGTGGACGGCGACGGCTGGTACACGTACTACGGCTGGCCGACGGACGCCGACGGGCCCTTCCGCTTCTCCCCGAGCGGTACGGTCGTCGACGACCTCGTCTACGGCAAGCTCGGCCGGAGCCGCGCGGTCCCCTGGGACGACGCGACGCCGGACTACGGCACGCACCGCGTGGAGTACCGCGCGATCGACGCGGCCGGGAACGTCAGCGCGGCGAAGAGCTTCCTGGTCACCCTGGTGAAGCCGGGGAGCCGGACCTCGTGACCCGCGGCAGGAGCGACGCACCGGCCGAGGGGCCCTGACCGACGGGAAGGACCAGACCGACGAGAGGGACCTGACCGACGGCGAAGCCCGCGGGCCGTGAGGCGCGCGGGCTTCGCCGGACACCGGCGGTACGCCTCTGGCGGCCGTACGGACCGGGCGTACGGCCGGAGCCGTCGGTCGGAGCGTACGGACCGGGCGTACGGCCGGAGCCGTCGGTCAGAGCTTGCGGGCGACGCCGGCCCAGCCCGGGATCGGGTCGTCCCCCTGCACCGGAACGGGCTCGCCCAGCTCCGGGTGCCATTCGGCGGTGAGGACGACGCCGGGCTCGACCGGCTCCATGCCGTCGAAGAACGCGGCCAGTTCGTCGCGCGAACGCGGGCGCAGGGTCAGGCCCCGCGCCTTGTACATGGCGACGGCCCGCGCCGCACCCTCGGGGTCGAAGTCCCCCGTGACGTGCGACAGGACGAGGTAGCTCCCGGGTGCGAGCTTCTCGACGATCTTGCCGACGAGGTCGTAGGCACCGTCCTCGTCCCCGACGAAGTGCAGCAGCGCCAGCATCGAAAGGGCTATGGGCTGGTCGAAGTCAAGGACCTTTCCAGCCCTTTCGAGGATGACCTCGGGCTCACGGGCGTCCGCCTGGATGTACTCGGTGGCCCCTTCGGGCGTCGAGCGCAGCAGGGCGGCCGCGTGCGCGAGGACGATCGGGTCGTTGTCGCAGTAGACGATCCGCGACTCCGGCGCGACCTGCTGGGCTATCTGGTGCAGGTTGGGCTCGGTCGGGATGCCGGTACCGATGTCCAGGTACTGGCGTACGCCGTTGGCGCCCAGCCAGCGGATGGCGCGGTGCATGAAGGCCCGGTTGACGCGGGCCATGTCCCGGCCCCGGGCGTCGACGGTGAGGAGCTGGCGGGCCATCTCCTCGTCGACGGGATAGTTGTCCTTGCCGCCCAGGAACCAGTCGTACATCCGCGCCGGATGCGGCTTGCTGGTGTCGATCCGTACGGCTGCGGGGTCCTGGGTCATCGGCGCTCCTGGTCGGCGGAGAGGAACTGGGGTCGGTGGAGCAAGAGTTACGCGACGGTAGGGGTGTGACGGAAGAGGTCAGGTCAACAGAAAGTCGGCTTGACCGGATTTCGCTCCTTGAATGAAGGCGGCGATCTCCCCGTGCGTGTAGATGAGCGCCGGTCCCTCCGGGTCTGCGGACTGTCGCACGGCGACTCTGCCGTCGGCCAGCTTCATGGCCTCCACGCAGTTGCCCCCGTTGCCGCCGCTCCACGGCTTGTGCCATCCCTCGGCACCGAGATCCGCGGCGGGCATGCCGTTGTATATGCGATCCATTCACAGCTCCTTGCGGAGATCCCGGAAGATCTCCTTCGTACGTTGTGCAGTCGCGGCCTGGGCCGCCATGCGGTCCATGACCTCGAGGTGGGAGGCCACCTCCGGGCGCGCGTCGAGGTAGACGGCGCCGGTCAGGTACTCGCTGTAGACCATGTCCGGGAGTTCGGGCATGGCGAAGCGGAAGAGGACGAACGGTCCGTAGGTGCCGGGGTGGTGGCCGGACGCGAACTCCGCGATCTGCAGGGTGACGTTCGGCAGCTCGGACGCTTCGAGCAGCCGGTCGAGCTGGTCGCGCATCACCTGGGGCCCGTCGCCGACCGGTCGGCGGAGCACCGTCTCGTCCATGATCACCCAGAACTTCGGTGCGTCGTCCCTGGTCAACAGGGACTGACGCTCCATCCGCAGGGCTACATGTCGCTCGATGTCCTCGGCATCACTGCCGCCCACCGCCCCGCTGCGCAGAATGGCACGGGCGTACGACTCGGTCTGGAGCAGACCGGGGATGAACTGTGGTTCGTAGGCCCGGATGAGGCTCGCGGCCCCCTCCAGGCTGACGTACATGGAGAACCAGCCGGGCAGCACGTCGTGGAACCGCTGCCACCAGCCGGGAAGGTTCGCCTCCTCGGCGAGGGCGATGAACCCCTCCGCCTCGGATTCGGTGATGCCGTACGCCTTCAGCAGCAGCTGGACGTACGGGATCTTCAGCGCGACCTCCGCGGTCTCCATCCGCCGGATGGTGGCCGGGGCGACCCGGAGGACCTTGGCGGCTTCCTCACGTTTCAGGCCGGCCCGCTCGCGCAGGTCCTGAAGCCGCTTGCCGAGAACGACCTGTCCCACCGTGGGGGCGGACCGCGGCTCGCTCACTCTCAGACCTCCCCGACGCGCTGTTTGGACCGAGTGTGCCATGAAGAGAGGACAGAGAGAACACGGCACTCTGCAATTTTCAGAGTGCCACTTGCCAAGTGTCCGCTTCGGGAGCAGAGTATTCCGGTGAACCAGTACGCGCTGCTGCCGCGCGCCGCCACGGTCGGGGCGACGTACGGCACTGCTTACCCACTGTTGTGAGGAACCGGTCGTGGCTTCTGGTAACGCGCTCCCCTCAGGCCTTATGAGCCCTCGCGTCACGACCCAGCGCCCACGGACCGATACCCCCCGCAGCGCTTCCCCTCGCGCCGGCGCACCGCGCGCCGACATCCGCCGCTTCGCCTTCGAGCTGCCCGCCCGCACGGTGTCGGTGGCACGCGCCCGCAGACTGGCGGAGGAACGCCTCATTCTGTGGGGCTGCGATCCGGAGATACGGGACACGGTGACGCTCATCGTCTCCGAACTGGTCACCAACGCGGTCGTGCACACCGCGAGCGCCCACGTCGTCTGCGAACTCCGCGAGGGCGAGGAGCAGTTGCGCATTGCGGTACGCGACGAGGGCGGACCCGCCGATCCGCGGATACGCGACTGCGGCGAGGAGGAGCGGGGCCGGGGCCTGGTCCTCGTGGACGCCTTGTGCAGCGCCTGGGGCGCGGACAGCACCGGTCACGGGACCGCCAGAATCGTCTGGGCGGAACTGGCCCACGGCACGGGTCAGTCGTGCTGAGGTCGATGGCGACGCTGCTCACGCCGCGCTCCCGCCGCTCCCCCGACGCCGGTTCGACCCGCCTGGTCGTCCCCTCGCAGTTCCGTACGGCACTGGGCTGTGACGCCGTCGGCGTGCCGGCCCGCTACGGCTTCCGGGTACTGTCCCGGCTGCCCGCGAAGGGCTGTGTGTACGCGGACAGTGACTGGTGGTGGTGGCTGGTCCCCGCGGGCTCCGACCTGGACCTGAGGTGGCCACTGCCGGCCTGCTACGCCCCGGAGGCGGAGATCCCCGACCGGGGGCCCCGGCTGATCCACCACCCGGACGGCACGTCGCCGTACACCCCGCCGATCCCCCTCTATCTTCTCGCCTGCCAGCTCACGGGCACCTCCCCCTCCTGGCCGCCCCTGCACAGGTCCGCCGACGGCGTAGTGTCGGCACATGTTCTCCCCCCAGGGTCCGACGGCCCGTGAGCTGATGGTGCAGGCGCTCTCCTCGGTGGAGCGCGGCTACGACCTGCTGGCCGCCCGGTTCGACGAGACCCCTTTCCGCACCTCGGACCGACTCCTTGCCGCGGTGAGCGACGCGCTCCTCCCTCTGGGGCCCTTCGGGAGGGGCCTCGACCTGTGCTGCGGCACGGGCGCCGGCCTCTCCGTCCTCGAAGCGGTGTGCACGGACGCGATCACGGGCGTCGACTTCAGTACGGGCATGCTGGCCGAGGCGCGTCGGGCCCATCCGGCGGCCACCCTGGTCCGTGCGAACGTGCTGGCACTGCCCTTCACCTCGGTCTTCGACCTGGCGGTCAGTTTCGGCGCCTTCGGCCACTTCCTCCCGAAGGAGCAGGGGCCGCTCTTCGCCCGGGTCCACGCCGCCCTCCGTCCGGGCGGCACGTTCGCCTTCCCCCTGCCGGCCCCGCCGCGCGTCGGTTCGCTGCCGTACTGGACCCTCTTCGGCTTCGACGCCGTCATGCGGGTACGGAACGCGGTGCGGCGGCCGCCGTTCGTCATGTACTACCGGACCTTCCGTCTCGCGGACGTCCGGGCGAATCTGGAACGGGCGGGGTTCACGGTGGAGCTGCTGCCGATGGAGTCCCTGGGGCGCCGGGACGACGGCAGCCCGCAATGCCGTCTGGTGGTGGCCCGCCGGGCATAGGCGCCGAGAGGGGAGGCGCTACGGCGAAAAGCACTGGTCAACGACGAGAAGTGCCGGTCGAGAGAACTCGACCGGCACTTCCGTTGGTGTCCGAGGGGGGACTTGAACCCCCACGCCCGATAAAGGGCACTAGCACCTCAAGCTAGCGCGTCTGCCATTCCGCCACCCGGACCGGGTGTGCCGCTTCGGGGTGTTCCCCGCGGCGACATGGATAACTCTACCAGGGGTTCGAGGTGCCTTTCACCGGTGTTTCCCGTGGTCAGTGGGGTGCGGGCACCCCCGGGTCCGTGATCCGGGCCACGGTCGCGCGAGGGTCGCACGGACTGTCATGGCGCGCGTACGCCGGGTAGCGCGACCGGGTCCTCGGCCGGCACCCGGCCCCATGCGCTCCCGGTCGGGCGGGCTTCCGTTCGCCGCGTGGGCGAGGCTGCTCCCGGGTCAGCAGTCCCTCTCGCGCAGGGAGTGGAGGTGCGCGCTGGACTTGCGGGCGAAATCGAAGGACTCGACCGGGTTGTCGCGCTCGGCCTGCCAGTGGTGGGCGTGGCGTCCGTGGTGGGTGCGGTTCACCGCCGAGACGAAGCGCCGGTAGTCGATGTCCCCGTCGCCGACGTCCGACATGCGGTAGCCGTCGCGGACGGAGTCGTCGCGTTCGCCGTCCTTGACGTGGAAGAGCGGATAGCGGTGGGGCTGGTCGAGGACGTAGCGCAGCGGGTCGAAGGGGGCGGGGGTGCCGTCGGCGCGGCGGGAGAAGCGGTGCTGCGCGACGTACGCCCAGTAGACGTCCATCTCCAGGTGGACGAGGTCGGGGTCGGTCTCGGCGAGCAGCACGTCGTAGAGGCGGACGTCCGGCTGGTCGGTGGCGAAGGAGAACTCCTCGGCGTGGTTGTGCTGGTAGAACTTCATGCCGCGCCTCCTCGCCTCGGCGCCGTAGTGGTTGAACTCCTCGGCGCAGCGCTTCCAGCCGTCGACCGTGGCGCCGTGACGCCAGGGTCCGGAGGCGGTCCCGATGTGCGGGAGACCGAGCGCCTCGGCGTCGTCGAGGACCTGGGTGAGGTTCTGGGCGAAGGTGTAGGCCGTGGGGTCGGAGGAGGAGTGGCCGACGTGGCTGCCGATGCCGCGCAGGCCGTGGTCGCGGGTGAGTCGCGCGAGCTGCGTGAGGGTGAGGGGGCCGGCCGAGCCCTGGGTGTAGCCGGCGAACTCGACCTCGTCGTAGCCGTACTTCTTCCGCTCGGCGAAGACGGTCGCGAAGCCGAGCGTGGAGACCTTGTCACGCAGGGAGTAGAGCTGGATGCCGAGCCGGCCCGGGGGCAGGACGGGGCGGCCCCGCCCGCCGCCGCGGGCGGCGGGGTCGGCGGCGATCGCGGTGGGGGCGGCGGTCGCGGTGGGGGCGGCGGCGCCGAGGAGCGCCGCGGCGGTGGTGCCGGCGGCGACGCCGAGCATGTTCCGTCTGCTGAGCCTACGCGTGAGATCGGTGTCGGCGGACGTGCTGGGGATACGGCGGCGGCTGCGGCTCATCTGTGGACAACTCCGGATCGTCGGTGGGGTCTGCTTGACTGGAGTCCGGTCAGCAGAGACCGGCCAGTCGGAGCAGCAGGGACTTCACGTCGGTGGCCGCGACGCGGCCGCCGACAGCGCGGGGGGTGGAGCACAGGATGAGCGGACCTTCGTCGTCGCTCGCGGGAAGGCGGCCATGGCTGCCGCGAAGAGGTGAGGGGTCGAGGGGCACGACCGCGAGCCGGTAGCGCATGCCGAGCTTCTTGCGCGCGATCGCCTTCGCCGCTCGGATCCGTACGTACGGGTCGAACGGGTCCATGAACAGCTCGGCGGGGTCGTAGCCGGGTTTGCGGTGGATCTCGACGAGCGGGGCGAAGTCGGGTGCCTTGGTGTCGTCGAGCCAGTAGTAGTAGGTGAACCACGCGTCGGGTTCGGCGAGCGCGACGAACTCACCGGAGCGGGGGTGGTCGAGACCGTGCTCCTTCTTGCCGGCGTCGTCGAGGAGCCGCTCGACGCCCGGCAGAGCGGCGAGGGCTTCGCGGGTGGCGGCCATCTCGCCGGGGTCCTCGGGGCGGCGGACGTACACATGGGCCAGCTGGTGGTCGGCGACGGCGAACGCGCGGGAGGCCATCGGGTCCAGGTACTCCATGCCGTCCTGGGTGTGCACCTCCAGGAGGCCGGCGCGGCGCAGGGCCCGGTTGATGTCGACGGGCCGGCTCACCCGGGTGATGCCGTACTCGGAGAGGGCGACGACCGTACGCCCCTCGGCCCGGGCCTCGTCGAGGAGTGGTGCGAGTGCGGCGTCGAGTTCGGCGGCGGCGCGGAAGGACCGGGGGTCGTCGGGACCGTGGCGCTGGAGGTCGTAGTCGAGGTGGGGGACGTAGCACAGCGCCAGGTCGGGGTGGCGGGTGCGCAGGATGTGACGGGTGGCGTCGATGATCCACCGGCTGGAGACCAGGTCGGCGCCGGGCCCCCAGAAGTGGAAGAGGGGGAAGGTGCCCAACTCCGCGGTGAGTTCGTCGTGGAGCGCCGGCGGCCGGGTGTAGCAGTCGGGCTCCTTGCGGCCGTCGGCGTAGTAGACGGGGCGGGGGGTGACGGTGATGTCGGTGTCGGCGCCCATGGCGTACCACCAGCAGATGTTGGCGACGGTGTAGCCGGGGTGGGCGCGCCGGGCGGCGTCCCAGAGTTTGTCGCCCGCGACCAGGCCGTTGTGCTGGCGCCACAGGAGGACGTCGCCGAGTTCGCGGAAGTACCAGCCGTTGGCGACGATGCCGTGTTCGGAAGGAAGGGTTCCGGTGAGGAAGGTGGACTGGGCGGTGCAGGTGACGGCCGGCAGAACGGTGGAGAGGGCGGCCTGGGAGCCGTCGCTCCCGAGAGCCTTGAGCCGGGGCATGTGGGCGAGGAGGCGGGGGGTGAGGCCCACGACGTCGAGGACCAGAAGGGGGGTGGGGCGGGCGTCGCCCGACGGGGTGGTCATGGGAGTTCCTTGAGGCCGAGGTCGGTGAGGAGGTCGCGGGCGAGCGCGAGTTCGGCGGCGATGCCGTCGGCGAGACGGGCGCGGGTGCGGGGGCGCTCCGCGGCCGGGAGGGCCTGCCAGGTGTAGGTCTCGACCTCCAGGTGGTGGGTGCGCGGGTGGGGGCCGCCGACGAGGAGGGCCAGGGTGTCCTGGAGCACGGAGAGGGTGGAGGTGAGCGGCGGGGCGGGCGGTGCGTGGAGGGGGACGTGGAAGTGGGAACGCCAGGGGGCGGTCTCGGGGAGCGAGCGGCCGGCAAGGGCCTCGGGCAGGTCGTCGGTTCCGCGGAGTCCCGCGGGGGTGTCGGCGCGGGTCTGGTGGAGGAAGCGGGGTTCGGCGAAGGCGGCGAGCGCGGCGCGGACGTCGGGGAGATGCGGGTCCTCGGCGTGGAGCGCGGCGGAGAGCTGGGCCTTGACGACGGGGATGCCGGCGGCGGCGAGGGCGTCCAGGGCGGTACGCGGCTCCTCGAAGGAGGTGGCGAGGTGGCAGGTGTCGACGCAGACGCCGATGCGGGGGTTCGAGACGGCGGTGAGGGGGGTGATCGCGTCGGCGGTGGTCTCGACGACACAGCCGGGTTCGGGTTCGAGGCCGATCCGGACGCTCTTGCCGGTGAGCTCCTGGAGGGCGTCGAGCCGGTGGGCGAGCGTGGTGAGGGCGGTGTGGGCGGTGTCGGCGGCGCGGGAGTCGAAGGGAGTGCGCCAGGCGATCGGCAGGGTGGAGACGGAGCCGTCGGTGATGTCGTCGGGGAGGAGCGAGGCGAGGAGCCGGGCCAGCTCGGTGGTGTGGGCGAGGCGTTCGGGGCGGGTCCAGTCGGGCTGGTAGACCCGGTACTTCACCTCTTCGGCGCCGAAACCCTCGTAGGGGAAGCCGTTGAGGGTGACGACTTCGAGGCCGCGGCGGTCGATCTCGGCGCGCAGGGCGCGGAGCGAGGCCGGATCGGTGGTGAGGGAGCGGGCGGCGTCACGGGCGAGCCAGAGGCCGATGCCGAGGCGGTCGCGGCCGAGGCGTCGGCGGACGGGTTCGCAGTGGTCGCGGAGTTGTGCGAGGACGCCGTCGAGGGTCTCGGCGGGGTGGACGTTGGTGCAGTAGGCGAGGTGGACGGTGGACCCGTCGGGGTGGCGGAAGCGCATCGCGTGCCCGCCTCATTCCCCGCCGCGGAGGACGGAGTTGCCCTCGTGGAGGGCGGGGACGGAGGGGAGGCCGAGCCGGAGGCGGCCGCTGAGGCCGTAGAAGGCGACGGGGTTGCGCCACAGGACCCGGTCCACGTCGTCGTCGGAGAAGCCGGCGGCGAGCATCGCGTCCCCGACCTTGCGGGTCTTGAGGGGGTCGCTCTTGCCCCAGTCCGCGGCCGAGTTCACCAGGACGCGGTCGAGTCCGTGGTCCTTGAGCACCGCGACCATGCGGTCCTCGTCCATCTTGGTGTCCGGGTAGATGGAGAAGCCGAGCCACGCCCCGCTGTCGGCGGCCTCCTTGACGGTGGTCTCGTTGAGGTGGTCGAGGAGGACCCGGTCGGGTGCGAGAGCGGACTCGCGGACCACGTCGAGGGTGCGGCGCAGCCCGGCGAGCTTGTCGCGGTGCGGGGTGTGGACGAGGGCGGGGAGGCCGTGGTCGGCCGCGAGCTGGAGCTGCGACGCGAGGGCGGTGTCCTCGGCGGGGGTCATGGAGTCGTAGCCGATCTCGCCGACGGCGACGACGTTGTCCTTGACGAGGTAGCGGGGCAGGGCGTCGAGGACGGGGGTGCAGCGGGGGTCGTTGGCCTCCTTGGGGTTGAGGGCGAGGGTGCAGTGGTGGGCGATGCCGTGCTGGGCGGCCCGGAAGGGCTCCCAGCCGAGGAGGGAGTCGAAGTAGTCGAAGAAGGAGTCCGGCGAGGTGCGGGGCTGTCCCAGCCAGAAGGAGGGTTCGACGAGGGCGCGGACTCCTGCCTCGTACATGGCCTTGTAGTCGTCCGTGGTGCGCGAGGACATGTGGATGTGGGGGTCGAAGATGCGCATCAGGACGTCTCCGTGGGGGCGGTGAGGGCGAGGACGCGGTGGAGGTCTTCGGGGACGGGGCGGCCGGCGGCGGAGCGTTCGGCGGCATAGTCGGTGAGCATCCGGGCGAGTTCGCCGTCGCCGCGGGCCCGGTGGGCGAGGCCGGCGACGGCGTCGAGGGGGACGCCGGTGAAGAGGCACTTCAGGACGCCGTGGCGCCAGACGTGGGGAGGCAGATGGGCGGCCGCGTAGGGGCCGAGGGCCGCGGAGACGAGGGTGGTGTCGTGGCTGCGCAGGGCGTCCTCGACGAGGGGGACGGTCTCGGGGCCGGTGACGAGGGAGGGGAGGGCGAGGAGGACGGCGCGGCGCTCGGGGGCGGCGCCGTGCCGGTAGAGACGGGTGAGGGTGTCGGGGTCGGCGCGGGCCTCGCGGAGGAGGAGGGTGCGGACGGAGTCGGCGTGGTCGGGGCCGCAGTACCGGCCGGCGGAGGCGAAGCGCAGCTCCCAGGCGGGGGTGCGGGCGGCCGCTTCGGCGAGGGCCTGGTCGAGCCAGTCGCGGGCGGAGTCGGTCAGCATGCCGTGGCCTTCCCGGGGACGCGTCGGTCGCGGAGGAAGGACAGGGAGGCGCGGGCGAGGTCGGGGCCCGCGTGGGAGTGGCGGGGCAGTTCGACGACGGTGAGACCGGTGTATCCGGCGGCGGTGACGTCGGCGAGAGCGGCGAGGACGGGCGGGAAGTCGATCTCGCCTTCGCCGAAGGGGAGGTGTTCGTGGACGCCCCGGCGCATGTCCTCGATCTGGACGTGGTGCAGCCAGGGCGCGGCTGCGCGGACGCAGTCGGCCGGGGAGGCGGCCTCCAGACACTGGCAGTGCCCGATGTCGAGGGTGAGCCCGAGCAGCGCCGGGTCCGGGTCGCCGAGGAGACGGCGCAGTCGGTGGAAGTCGTCCAGTGTGGCGAGGAGATGACCGGGTTCGGGTTCGACGGCGAGGGGGACGCGGGCGGCGGCCGCCGCGTCGAGGACCGGGCCGAGAGCTTCGACGAGGTGCTTCCAGGCGGGCTCGGGGGACGCCGGTTCGGGGGCGACGCCACTGAAGCAGTGGACGGCGTGGGCGCCGAGGTCCTCGGCGACGCGCACGGCGCGGACGAGCAGTCGGGTCCGTGCGGCGCGGGCGTCGGGGTCCGGGTCGAGCAGGGACGGGCCGTGCTTGCGACGGGGGTCGAGGACGTAGCGGGCGCCGGTCTCGACGGTGACGCCGAGGCCGAGGGCGTCGAGCCGCCGGGCGACCTGCGCCGTGCGGGCGGAGAGGTCGGGGGCGAGGGGGTCGAGGTGCATGTGGTCGAGGGTCAGGCCGACCCCGTCGTAGCCGAGGTCGGCCAGGAGGACAAGGGCGTCGTCGAGCCGGAGGTCTGTCAGGCCGTTGGTGCCGTAGCCGATGCGGAGAGCGGGGGCCGCGGGCGGCGGGGTGGGCGCCTCGGGGCTGCGGGGGGCCGGGTTCATGTGGGGCTCACCTTCCGTGCGAGGCGCCGGGCGAGCGGGACGAGCGTCGAGAGGGCGAGGCCCGTGACGGGGGAACCGGAACGGGCGGCGAGAGCGGCCTGGAGCGGGATCAGGGCACGGATACCGGCGCCCACGGAGCGCTGCGTGAGCTGCGGGGAGGGGTTGAGCGCCGCGTGCAGGAGAGGCGTGACGGGCGTGCGGGCGTAGGCGAGGGCGAGGGCGCCGCAGACGACCCGGGGGAGGAACTCGGGCCACCCCGACGCCCGACCGCCCGCCACGGGCGTGCCCGGTGCGACCGGCTGCCGGAAGGGGCCTCGTGCGGGCGACTTGCGGGTGACGCCGGGGGCGGGTGGTTTCCGGGGTGCGCCGGATATGGACGCCTTGCGGGGGGCGCCGGGTGCCGCCGATTGCCCCAGGGCGCCGGGCGCGGGGCGGGGTGCGGTGGCGCCACGCGCGACGAGGCCGGAGGTCGCCGCGGCCACGGCCAGGGTGGTGGCCAGGGCGAGTAAGGGAGCCCGGGTGGAGCCGCCTTGGGCTTCGTGGCGGGAGACGGCGGTGACGGCGTAGGTGTGGGTGGCCAGCAGGGCGGCGGCGGGGAGGGGGCGGGGGGAGGGAGGGGACCCCGTGGCGGTGGCGCCGAGCAGGAGGTCAAGGGCCCGGGCCGCCGCCATCGCCGCCGGCCCCGCCGGCGTGTGCTTGAGGCGGAGGTCGTAGGCCCAGACCGTGCCCGCGAGGGCGGTGGCGATCACGAGGGCCGGGCGGCCGGCGCGGGCGGCGAGGCCGAGGCCCGCCGCCGTCAGGGCGGCGGACGCCCCGAGCGCCGCCCCGGGGCTGATGCGGCCGGAGGGGAGAGGGCGGTGGGGGCGGTCGATGGCGTCCTCATCGCGGTCGGCCCAGTCGTTGAGCGCCATCCCGGCCTCGTAGAGGCAGAGGGAGGAGCCGATGGCCAGAAGGGTGGCGCGATTCGGGCGCACCCCCGCGGCGGCGGCTCCCACCAGGGCGTCGCCGGGCACCGTGAAGAGCGCGGAGACCCGGAGCAGTTCCGCCCACGCGGTCCCCCGCCTCCCGGGTCCGGGTCCGAGTCCGGGTCCGGCTCCGGGTCCGGGTCCGGTCACTCCGCCCTGAGCTGCCGCTCCCGCCCCGGCCCCTGCGGCCCCGACTGCGGCCGTCCCGGCCGTCCCGAGCGTCCCGGCCGCCTCTCCCCCGGCCCGTACCCGCCTGGCCGCCGGCTGCTGCGGTCCGGGCGGGCCGGCCGTCTCCCCTCCGGCTCCTCCCCTCCCAGCCGTCCCTCCGTGCGGTCCGGGCGTCCCTCCGTGCGGTCCGGGCGTCCCCCCGAGCGGTCCGGACGTCCCCCCGAGCGGTCCGGGCGTCTGCCCGTGTGCCCCGGCCGCCTGCGGTCCTGCTCCTCCGGGCGTCCCCGGCGCCGTCGGTGTCTCCGCGTCGCTCATCGGGATCCCCCCAGCCGGGCGCCGAACGCGATCAGGCGGGCGTACTGGTCGGACAGGGCCGCCGGGGGTGTGCCCTCGGGGTCCTTGAAGTAGAAGGCGAGGTCGTGCAGGGGGCCCGAGAGGCCGGTTTCGTGGGCGCGGGCGGTCAGCCGGGCGAGGTCCAGGACGAGGGGGGCGGCGAGGGCCGAGTCGCAGCCCTGCCAGGTGGTCTGGAGGGTCATGCGGGAGCCGAGGAAGCCGTCGAAGGCGATGTGGTCCCAGGCGGTCTTCCACTCCCCCAGGGCGGGGACGTCGTCGATGTGCACCTCGCCCTCCACCCCGGGTCCGAGGACGTCGGCGAGGACGCGTTCCTTGCCCGCGTTCTTCGCCGCCGCGGCGGCGGGGTCGGCGAGGGCGGCTCCGTCTCCGCCGCCCAGCAGGTTGGTGCCGGACCACGCCCGTACGTCGAGGGCGCGTTGGAGGAACATCGGGGCGAGGACGGAGCGCAGGAGGGTCTGGCCGGTCTTGCCGTCCCGGCCCGCGTGCGGCAGGCCGCTCGCCGCCGCGGCCGTGGCGAGGGCGGGGTGCCGCAGTCCGGTGGAGGGGGTGAAGTTGACGTACGGGCAGCCGGCCCGGAGGGCGGCCGACGCGTAGAGGGAGCTGGGAGGGAGCCCGGGGCCCACCGGCGCCGGCTCGGTCGAGGCGACGTTCAGGACGACGACCCTGGCCAGGTCCCGCCGCCGCCGGAAGTCGTCCAGGTCCGCGGTGAAGGCGGAGACGAGTTCCTCCTCGGTCCGGGTGTCCCCCGGCCGTGGTCCTCCGGGGCGGATCTCCGCGTCGGCGGCGACGAGTTCGGCGGCGACGGCGACGGCGAGGCCGTGCGGGAGCACGCCCGCCGCGGTCAGCGCCTCGGCCCGCTTGGGCAGGGGGCATTCCGCCGTGTCGTGGCCGCCGAAGACGAGGGCGGTGAGTGGGGGGAGGCCGGCGTGGGCGACGGCGTCGGTCTCGGTCACCATGCCGGTCGGCGGGTGGAGGCCCGCCGTCGTGGCGGCCCAGCCGGCCACCACCGTGGTGGCGACGCTGCCTCTCGCCCCGACGAGCCAGACTCCCGTTCGTGTTCCGGTGGTCACGTCCTGCCTCCCTGGGCTGTGGTGGAGACGGCGGGCGGGGGGTACGGCGCCTCCCCGCCCGCCGCCGGCTGCGCGGGAGCTCCCGGGGTCCGCGGGCGGCCCGGGACCGGCTCCAAGTCAGGTCCGGGTACGGGCTCGGGCCCGGGTCCCAGTCCGGGCCCGGCTCCGGCTCCGGCTCCGGCTCCGGCTCCGGCTCCAAATCAGAGTCCGGGTCCCAGTCCGGGCCCGGGTCCCGGTTCGAACCCGGGTCACAGTCCGGGCCCGGAGTTCAGGCCCCGAGCGTGGCGGCGCCCGGTCGGCCGAAGGGCGGGGCGGCACGTTCGGGACGCTCCCTACGGGGTGAGGTCCTTCAGCCGGACCGGGCGGAAGGACACCTACGCGCGCACGCTCGATCGTTACGTCATGTACACATCATCGACCGTAGCCGGGTTCGTCCACCGCGGAAAGCCCTTGTGCGCCACCGCGACCGAACTTCTCCCCGCGAGAGGACAAAGCCTCCTGAGGGCAGGCCGGACCGGCCCGGTGGCGTGGGCGCGCCACCCGGCCGCGGCCCGCGCGGGCCGGCCGACGAGAGGTGCCGGCTTCTAGGGCGTGTTTCGAGAGTCCCGCCTGCCCCGCGACGCCTGGCACGCACGCTCGCCGCGTTGTCGGGATCGTCCACGTACGTCCGGTACGAGGGCGACCCTCCGCCTTGCGATCGCACGCACCGGACGCCGCGGGGCCCGCCCTTCGGGCGGACGGCGCCACTTTCGAAACACGCCCTAGCGGTCGCCCCCGAAGGCCGCGTCGAAGGAGGCCGACGGGGGATCGAAGTCGTACCTCCGGAGGATGGAGAGCGCTTCGGGCGCGCCGGTCAGCCGGTCCATGCCGGCGTCCTCCCACTCCACCGAGATCGGACCGGCGTAGCCGATCGAGCGGAGCATGCGGAAGACGTCCTCCCACGGGACGTCGCCGTGTCCGGCCGAGACGAAGTCCCAGCCGCGCCGCGGGTCGCCCCAGGGCAGGTGCGAGCCGAGCCGGCCGTTGCGGCCGTCGAGCCGGCGCCGGGCCTCCTTGCAGTCCACGTGGTAGATCCGGTCGCGGAAGTCCCAGAGGAAGCCGACCGGATCCAGGTCCTGCCAGACGAAGTGACTCGGATCGAAGTTGAGCCCGAACGCCGGACGGTGGCCGACCGCCTCCAGCGCGCGCTGGGTGGTCCAGTAGTCGTACGCGATCTCGCTGGGATGGACCTCGTGGGCGAAGCGGACGCCCTCGGCGTCGAAGACGTCGAGGATGGGGTTCCAGCGTTCGGCGAAGTCCTCGAAGCCGCGCTCGATCATCCGCTCCGGGACAGGGGGGAACATCGCCACCAGATGCCAGATCGACGATCCCGTGAAGCCGACCACGGTGTCGACGCCCAGGGCCGCGGCGGCCCGTGCGGTGTCCGCCAGCTCGCGTGCCGCCCGCTGCCGCACGCCCTCGGGTTCACCGTCCCCCCAGATCCGGGCGGGGACGATCGCCTGGTGCCGTTCGTCGATCGGATGGTCGCAGACGGCCTGCCCCACCAGGTGGTTCGAGACGGCCCAGCACTGCAGCCCGTACTTTTCGAGCAGGGCGTGCCGGCCGGCGACGTACGACGGGTCGGCGAGCGCCTTGTCGACCTCGAAGTGGTCGCCCCAGCAGGCCAGTTCGAGGCCGTCGTAGCCGAAGTCGCGGGCGAGCCGGCAGACCTCCTCCAGGGGCAGGTCGGCCCACTGGCCGGTGAAGAGGGTGAAGGGACGTGGCACGGCGCTGCCTCCATTACTCCTGTACGGCGGTGTAGACGGCGTTCTTCTGGGCGCTCTCCTCCACGGCGGCCAGGACCCGCTGGACCTGGAGCCCGTCGGCGAAGGACGGGGCCGGAGGGGTGCCGGACGCGATGGCGAGGACGAGGTCGCGGGCCTGGTGGACGAAGGTGTGCTCGTAGCCGAGCGCGTGGCCCGGCGGCCACCAGCCCTCCAGGTAGGGGTGTTCCGGCTCGGTCACCAGGATGCGGCGGAACCCGGCGGTGTCGGCCGGTTCGGTGTGGTCGTGGAAGGACAGCTCGTTGAGCCGCTCCAGGTCGAAGGCGAGGGACCCCCTCTCCCCGTTGATCTCCAGACGCAGGGCGTTCTTGCGGCCCGCGGCCATCCGGGTCGCCTCGAAGGAGGCGAGCGCCCCGGACGCGAGCCGTCCGGTGAACACGGCCGCGTCGTCCACCGTCACCGCGCCGTACGCCCCGCCCGCGGCGGCCCCGGAGAGCCCCGCCGACACCCCGGCGAGCAGTGGCCGTTCGCGGACGAAGGTCTCGGTGAGCGCGGAGACCCCGACCAGCGGTTCCCCGGCGAGGTACTGCGCGAGGTCGACGGCGTGGGCCCCGAGGTCGCCCAGCGCCCCCGACCCGGCGTGCTCGCGCTCCAGGCGCCAGGTCAGCGGGAAGCCCCGGTCGACCAGCCAGTCCTGAAGATAGGTGACGCGCACGTGCCGCAGGTCACCGAGCCTGCCGTCCGCGATCAGCCGCCGGGCGTACGACAGGGCCGGAACCCGGCGGTAGTTGAAGCCGACCATGGCGATCTGGCCGCGGGCGGCCGCCGCCTCGGCGGCCGCGACCATGGCCTCGGCCTCGGCGACCGAGTTGGCGAGCGGCTTCTCGCACAGGACGTGCTTGCCCGCCTCCAGGGCGGCGATGGCGATCTCCGCATGGCTGTCGCCCGGCGTGCAGACGTCCACGAGCCGGACGTCGTCGCGGGCGACGAGAGCACGCCAGTCGGTCTCGGCCGCCGCCCAGCCGTGCCGGTGGGCTGCCGACCGGACGGCGGCCGCGTCACGCCCGGCGACGGCGGCGAGGACGGGGCGCAGCGGCAGGTCGAAGACGTGGCCTGCGGTGCGCCAGCCCTGTGAGTGGGCGGCTCCCATGAAGGAGTATCCGACCATTCCGACGCCGAGCGTCGGCGGTGCGGCCCCGCTCTCCCTCTGTTCCATACGGTTCCTCCGTTTCGTGGTGCGGCAGGGTTCTGCTCCCCGCGGCGGTCGTCCGCCGGGGCAGGGCCGGTCAGTTGAAGCCGGTGGGCAGGTACTCGTCGACGTTCTCCTTGGTGACGACGGCCGAGTAGAGGGTGATGGAGGCGGGGATCTCCAGCTCCGACATCCCTCCGACGCCCTTCTTCTGGCCGAGCGCGCGGGCCAGGTCGATGGCGGAGGCGGCCATGGTCGGCGGGTAGAGCACCGTCGCCTTCAGCACGCCGTCGTCGGCCTTGATGGCGTCCATGGCGGCCTTGGCCCCGGCGCCGCCGACCATGAGGAAGTCCTTGCGGCCGGCCTGGGCGATGGCGCGCAGCGCGCCCACGCCCTGGTCGTCGTCGTGGTTCCAGAGGGCGTCGAAGGAGCTCTGCGCCTGGAGCAGCTGGGCCATCTTCGCCTGGCCGGACTCGACGGTGAAGTCGGCGGCCTGGCGGGCCACCTTGCGGATGTTGGGGTAGTTCTTCAGGGCGTCGTCGAAGCCCTGGGTGCGCTGCTTGGTCAGTTCCAGGCTGTCCATGCCGGCCAGCTCGACGACGGTGGCGTTCGGCTTGTCCTTGAGCTTCTCGCCGATGTACCGGCCGGCGTTGAGGCCCATGCCGTAGTTGTCGCCGCCGATCCAGCAGCGGTACGCCTGCGGGGAGGCGAAGATCCGGTCCAGGTTGATGACGGGGATGCCGGCCTTCATGGCCTGGAGACCGACCTGGGTGAGCGCCTTGCCGTCGGCGGGCAGGATGACCAGGACGTCGACCTTCTTGTTGATCAGGGTCTGGATCTGGCCGATCTGGGCGGCGGTGTCGTTGGACCCCTCGGTGATCTCCAGAGTGACGTCGCTGTACGTCTTCGCGCGGTTCTTGGCGTTCTCGTTGATGGCGTTGAGCCAGCCGTGGTCGGCCTGGGGGCCGGCGAAGCCGATGGTGACGGGGGTGCCGGGCTTGTCGTCGGCGGCCGGGGAGTTGCTCGCGGCCGGTGCCTGGTTCTTGGGCTCGTTGCTGGTGCAGGCGGTGAGCAGCGCGCCGGCGGAGACGGCGGCGGTGCCGAACAGCAGTCCTCTACGGCTGGTTTCTGGCATGGCGATGGATCCCTTCGACGGGGGAGGGGCGGTACACGGTGTGCTGGGGCTGGGGGTGGAGCGTCGGGCGTACGGGTGTGGGGCGCGGGCGTACGGGCGTACGGGAGCGGGCTTCGGGGATCAGGTGTCGCCGTGGCGCAGCGTGCGTCGCTGGACCAGGACGGCGGCGACGATGATCGCGCCCTTGGCGATCTGCTGGACGTCGCTCTGGAGGTTGTTGAGCGCGAAGATGTTGGTGATCGTGGTGAAGATCAGGACGCCGAGGACGGAGCCGACGATGGTGCCGCGGCCGCCGGTGAGGAGCGTGCCGCCGATGATCGCGGCGGCGATGGCGTCCAGTTCGTAGAGGTTGCCGTTGGTGTTCTGGCCGGAGCCGGACAGGATGATCAGCAGGAATGCGGCGATGCCGCAGCACAGCCCGGACAGCAGGTAGAGGTACAGGCGCTGGCGGCGTACGTCGATGCCGGCGAGCCGGGCGGCCTCGGCGTTGCCTCCGACGGCCACCGTGCGGCGTCCGAAGGTGGTGCGGTTGAGGATCAGCCAGCCCGCGACGGTGACGGCGGCGAAGACGAGGACCAGCGGCGGTATGCCGAGGACGTAGGAGTCGGGGATGCCGAGGTCGAGGACGGAGTCGACGGTGACGATCTGCGTGCGGCCGTCGGTGATCTGCAGGGCGAGTCCGCGGGCGGAGGCGAACATGGCCAGGGTGGCGATGAACGGCACCATCCCGCCGTAGGCGACGAGCAGACCGTTCACCAGGCCGCAGGCGACGCCGACGACGACGGCCGTGAAGAGGATGCCGGCGAAACCGTACTCCTGGGTGGCGACCGTCGTCGCCCAGACGGAGGCGAGGGCGACGATGGCGCCGACGGAGAGGTCGATGCCGCCGCTGGTGATGACGAAGGTCATGCCGACCGTGACGACACCGATGACGGACGCCTGGGTGAGGACCAGTTGGAGGTTGGAGGTGGCGAGGAACTCGGCGGGCTTGGTGAAGCCGCCGACCGCGATCAGGACGGCGAGGACGCCGAGCAGGGAGAGGTTGCGGACGTCGGCCCGCAGGCCGAGCGGGCGCCGGCCGCCCTCCTGTGCGGGCGCGGGCGTCTTGGCGGTGGACAGCGTCATGCCGTCGGGCTCCCTTCCATCACGAGGTCGAGTACGCGGTGTTCGTCGAGGTCACGGGCGGGCGCGGTGTGGACGACCTGACCCTCGCGGAGGACCAGGACCCGGTCGGCGAGGCCGAGGACCTCGGGCACCTCGCTCGACACCAGGAGGACGGCGAGGCCGTCGTCGGCGAGCCGGCGGATGACGGCGTACAGCTCGGCGCGGGCTCCGACGTCCACGCCGCGGGTCGGTTCGTCGAGCAGCAGGACCCGGCAGCCGCGCAGCAGCCACCGCGCGAGGACGGCCTTCTGCTGGTTGCCGCCGGAGAGGGTGCGGATCGGGGCCTCGGGATGGTCGGGCCTGAGGGAGAGCTCCCGGGTGGCTTCGCGGGCGGCCGCCCGTTCGGCGGCACGGTCGATCCAGCCGGCGCGGGAGAAGCGGGCGAGGGAGGAGACCGAGACGTTGCGGGTGACGGACTCCAGCATCAGCAGGCCCTGTGCCTTGCGTTCCTCCGGGGCGAGGCCAAGCCCGGCACGCACGGCGTCGCGGACGCTGCCCGGGCGCAGGGGGCGGCCGTCGACGAGGACCCGGCCGGCGGTGGGCCGGCGCGCGCCGTAGATCGTCTCCAGGATCTCGGAGCGGCCCGAGCCGACGAGTCCGGCCAGGCCGACGATCTCGCCCGGCCGCAGGTCGAGGTCGACGGGCGCGAACTCGCCCGTCCGGGCGAGCCCCCGGACCTCGAGGACGGGTCCGGCGGCAGGGGGCCGTGTCGGGCGTGCGGGAAAGACGTACTCGACGTTCCGGCCGGTCATCAGCGCCACGACGTCCCGGGTGGGGGTGGACGCGGCGGGCAGGCCGCCGGCCACGGCGCGGCCGTCCTTGAGGACGGTGACGCGGTCGCCGATGCGGCGGATCTCCTCCAGACGGTGGGAGATGTAGACGACGGCGACGCCTGCGGCGGTGAGGTCGGCGACGATACGGAAGAGGTTGTCGACCTCGTCGGGGTCCAGGGCGGCCGAGGGCTCGTCCATCACGATGAGCCGGACGTCGTGGGAGAGCGCGCGGGCCATGGAGACGATCTGCCGTTGGGCGGCGGAGAGTTCGCCGACGAGCCGGGCCGGGTCGATCTCCGGGTGGCCGAGCCGCCCCAGCAGGGTGGCGGCGGCGGTGCGGGCGTCGCGGACGCGGACGACGAAGCCGGCGGTGGTGGGTTCGTGGCCGAGATGGACGTTCTCGGCGACGGACAGCCCTTCGACCAGGTCGAGTTCCTGGTAGATGGTGGCGATGCCCAGGCGCATGGCGGCCGTCGGGGACTTCAGCTGGACGGGCTCGCCGCACCACGTGATGACTCCGCCGTCGGGCTGATGGGCGCCGGCGAGGACTTTGATGAGGGTGGACTTGCCCGCCCCGTTCTGGCCGAGGAGGCAGTGGACCTCTCCGGCGGCGACCTCCAGGTCGACGCCGTCGAGGGCGCGGACGCCGGGGAAGGACTTGGTGATGCCGGACATGGTGAGCAGGGGCGGTTGTTCTGGTGCCATGACGAAGTTCCCCTCGGCGGGTGCGGCCGTAAGTGGCGGGGCGGGACCAGGGCGGGTGGGACGGGACCGGGACAGGACGAACGGGGCGAAAAGGACGGGAGAAGGTGCGGGTGGGGACAGGGCGGAGCGAGCGGCGCGGGGAACGGGGCGAGAAGGAGCGGGAGGGACGGAACGGGTGCGGGCCGGGTCCGGGCCTTCCGTGCTCGGCGGAGCCGGTGGGAGCCGGAGAGGCCCGGTCGGGCGGTGGAGCCGGGTCCAGCCGATCGGGGCGGTGGAGCCCGGTCGAGCCGGTTGGAGGGTGGAAACCGGTCGAGCCGGTGGAAGCGGTGGAGCCGGGTCGAGCCGGTTGAAGCGGTGGAGCGTCCGTGGCCGCCCGGTCCCCCGGGCGGACGCGGTGCCCCGGCGGGGCCGTGCGGCTACGCCGGGGAGAAGAGGTGGTCGCTGATGAGACGGGCCGCGCCGATCACTCCGGCCACGGGACCCAACTCGCCGAGCACGATGGGGAGATTGCCGGTGGCCAGGGGCAGGGACTGCCGGTAGACCTGGGTGCGGACACTGGCGAGGAGGGTGTGACCGAGGCCGGTGACCCCGCCGCCGATCACCACCAGACCGGGATTGAAGAAGCTGACGAGTCCGGCGATGACCTGCCCGACCCGGTTGCCGCCCTCACGGATGAGGTCGAGCGCGGCGGGGTCCCCCGCGGCGGCGGCCGCGGCGACGTCGACGGCGGTGAGCCGGCCCGCGGTCTCGAGACGGCCGGCGAGTTCCGCCGACCGGCCCGTCCGCGCCGCCTCCTCCGCGTCGCGGGCCAGGGCCGCGCCGCTGAAGTGGGCCTCCAGACAGCCTCTGTTGCCGCAGGCGCACGGGCGGCCGTCCGGTTCGACCTGGATGTGCCCGATGTCGCCGGCGCTGCCCGTCGTACCGCGGTAGACCTGGCCGCCGACGACGATGCCGCAGCCGATGCCCGTACCGATCTTGACGCAGAGGAAGTCGCCGACCGACCGGGCGACGCCCGCGTGCTGCTCCCCCATGGCCATCAGGTTCACGTCGTTGTCGACCATGACGGGACAGCCGAGGTCCTGGCTGAGCGCCTCCCGGACGGGGAAGCCGTCCCAGCCGGGCATGATCGGCGGCGCGACCGGGATGCCTTCGGGGAAGCGGACGGGGCCCGGGACGCCGATGCCGGCGCCGTCGAAGCCCTCGGCGATCCCCGAGGCCCGGAGCTTGGCCGCCATCGCCAGGGCCTGCTCGAAGACGGCGACGGGACCGTCGCGGACGTCCATCGGATGATTGAGGTGCCCGAGCACCTCCAGCTCGGCGTTGGTGACGGCCACATCGATGGACGTCGCCCCGATGTCGATACCGAGGAAGCGGAGTTCGGGAGCGAGCCGGATGTTGTGCGAACGGCGCCCCCCGCGCGAGGCGGCGAGTCCGTCGGCGACGACGAGGCCGGTGTCGAGGAGCCGGTCCACCTCGACGGCGAGCTTGGAGCGGGAGAGGTCGACCTGATCCCCCAGCTGGGCACGGGAGTTGGGCCCACCGTCACGCAGCAGCCGGAGCAGTCGCGCCTGGTGCGCGTTGGCAGGTCGTGCCGTCATGCGTCTCACGCGCCCCTCCCCTGTCCGATCCGTCGTGCCGTGCGTCGTGCTTTCGAGGGGAACGTAGCAGCGGCGTCCCGGGGTGGGAAGAACTAATGCAGGAATCCAACGGGACTTCTTCCCGGATGAGGACAAAGACGGGGTACGGGCGGGGGCGCGCGCGACGGTTTCGGGGGCCCCGTCCCCGGCGGCCCGGGAGGCGGGGGCCGTCGCTTCCAGGGTCGGTGGCTGCCGTCCGGAGGGCCGGTGGCTGCCGTCCGAAGGGCCCGCCCCTGCGGTGTCAGGGGCCGTGCCCGCCCTCCGCAGGGGGCGGTGTCCGCAGGGCCGAGGTGCGGCGTCTGCCCTCTGGGAGGACGGGCCCTGCCGCCCGAGGGGACGGCGCCCGCCGTGACGGTGCCCGCCGTACGCGGGGAGGGTCCGGCCGCCCGGGCGGGACGGTCCGGGTCCCGGGTCAGCTCACGGCGACGAGGCGGGCCGAGACCACGACGTTGCCGTCGTATCCTCTTCCCTCCGAGAACTCGCCGCCGCAGGTGATCAGGCGCAGCTCGGGCAGGCCGCTGTTCCGGTAGATCCGCGCGGCCGGGAAGCCCTGCTGGGGGACCGTCTCGACGCCGTACACGGAGAAGACTGCGGTCCTGCCGTCGGCACGGGCGATCTCGATACGGCGCCCGTGCGCGAGGGCGCCGAGGCCGAAGAAGACGGCCCGTCCCTCCGGGGTGTCGACATGGCCGACGAGGACGGCGGTGCCCTGCTCACCGGGGGTGACGGCGCCGGTGTACCAGCCGACGAGGTTCCTCTCGTACGCCGGCGGGGTGTCGATCCAGCCCTCGGCGTCGAGGCCGACGGACGTGACGGGCGCGTCGATGCGGGCGGCGGGGACGCGCAGGCGCTCGGGGCGTGAGGCGGGCAGCGGCGCGGGGGCCTTCGCCGGGGTCACGGCGGCGGCGCGGCCGGGGGCCGCGGCGGCCAGGGGCTGCGGGGGGCCTCCGGCGCGGTACTCCGCCGTGCCGTCCCGTACGAGGTGGATGCCGAGGAGCAGGACGATGACCACGACGCCCCAGGCGCCGCGTCTGCCCGGACCGTTCGATCCCTGCACGACCGCACTTCCCCTGTCGTCCCCGTCGTTCCCGTGGTTCCCGGCGTCCCCGGTGCTTCTGCTGCTCCTGCCGTTCTGGCCGTCCTACCCTGCCCGCCGTCCCGGCGTCCCACCGTCCCCGTACGAGCATCGCGGCTTCGGCGTCCCGCGGCGGCGCCCTCGTGTGTGCGCGAGGTGCCCCTCCGCCGCGGGCCTCGTCATCCCGGGCGGAGGGGCCGTTTCGGGTCCCTCCGTCCCCCGGTTCAGGCGGGGCCGTCGGCGCCGCGCCTGCGGAGCGTCAGCAGGGCGGCACCGCCGAGTGCGCCCGCGATCAGCGCGGTGCCCGCGACCACCTCGGCTGTGTCCAGACGGCCGGAGGCGCCGCCGAGGCCCGCCCGGACACCTTTGTGCGCGGACGTGACGGTGCCGGCGGGGGTGCCGGTGTCGGCGGGGGTGCCGGTGTCGGCGTGGTCGCCCGTCGGGGGAGCCTCCGGGACGTGGCCCCCGGCCGGACGGCTCTCCGTCGGGTGCGTCTGCGGGACCTGCCCGCCGGTCGGGTGGCTCTCCTTCGCGGGGCCGCCGGTGGCGCTGCCGCCGGTCGTCCCGTCGCCCGGGGCGTGGCCGTCCTCCGGGGCGGCGATGGTGAGGGGGGCGGTGCCCCGCTCGCCCTCGCAGTCGAAGGTGACCTCGTATCGCGCGCCCGCCGTGGCCTCGGCGTCCACCGTGGCGGTTCCCGAGCGCCCTTCGTCGAGCGTGACGGTGTCGAAGACTCCGGACTCGGCGGTCACGAAGGGGACCTCGCACCCCTCGGAGGTGAGGGTGACCGTGCCCCCGGGGGCGACCGTCGACGGTGTGACGGCGAAGGCGAAGGAGGTGATGTCGTTCCCGGCGGCGTCGTCGGCGAAGGCCGATGGGGCGCCGAGCGCGGCGGCCGTGCCCATGCCGACGGTGGCGAGCAGAGCGGCGGAAGCGACATGTGTGGCGCGCATGGCGACCTCCAGATCACGCGAGGGGTGCATACGGACGGATTCCGCGTGCGGCGGGAGACGACCCTCACCCCGATCGAAGCTAGGTGCGCCCCCGGACCCCCGCCACCGGGCTCCGCCGAACGGGCCCCGCCCTCCCCCGTTCGCGCCGCACTCCCCCTTTCGCTCCGTGCTCTCCGTCGGCCCTCGGCGCCGGGGGCCGACGCCTACGGAACGCGGACGACCTGCCCCGCGTACGAGAGGTTGCCGCCGAAGCCGAAGAGCAGGGCGGGTGCGCCGGAGGGGAGCTCGCCGCGTTCGACCAGCTTCGCGAGGGCCAGCGGGATCGAGGCGGCCGAGGTGTTGCCGGAGTCGACGACGTCACGGGCGACGACCGCGTTGACGGCGCCGATCTTGGCGGCCAGCGGCTCGATGATCCGCAGGTTGGCCTGGTGGAGGACGACGCCCGCGAGGTCCTCGGGGGTGATGCCCGACCGTTCGCAGACCTGGCGGGCGAGGGCGGGCAGCCGCTGGGTCGCCCAGCGGTAGACGGCCTGGCCCTCCTGCGCGAAGCGCGGCGGGGTGCCCTCGATACGGACGGCGTGCCCCATCTCGGGGACGGAGCCCCACAGCACGGGGCCGATGCCGGGATCCTGGCCGTCGTCCGTGGCCTCGACCACGGCCGCGCCGGCACCGTCGCCGACGAGGACGCAGGTGGTGCGGTCGGTCCAGTCCGTGACCTCGGTCATCTTGTCGGCGCCGATGACCAGCGCCCGGCGAGCGGCTCCCGCCCGCAGGGCGTGGTCGGCGGTGGCGAGCGCGTGGGTGAACCCGGCGCAGACGACGTTGAGGTCCATGGTGGCGGGCGAGCCCATGCCGAGCCGGGCGGCCACACGGGCGGCGGTGTTCGGCGACCGGTCGATCGCGGTGGAGGTGGCGACGAGGACGAGGTCGATGTCCTCGGGGCCGAGTCCGGCGGCGGCGAGGGCCTTGCCGGCGGCGTGCGCGGCCAGCTCGTCCACCGGCTCCTCCGGACCGGCCATGTGGCGGGTCCTGATGCCGACCCGGCTGCTGATCCATTCGTCGCTGGTGTCCACCAGCGCGGCCAGGTCGCTGTTGGTGAGCACCTTGGCGGGCTGGTAGTGCCCGAGCGCGGCGATACGAGTGCCCGTCATGCCCGGGACCCCCTTGGTTCGAGTGGCGCGTGTTGCAAGCAGGAACCACCCAGTCTTGCCAGCGACTGATGGGTAACAGGACACGTAAACCACCAAGATTCGCCCGTACCTCTTGGGAGACCATGACAACGCGGAGCAAGAGGGACGTCCTGGACCCCCGTCGGTCCGCCGAACACCCGGGGGTGTCCGGAAGGTGTCGGCGTCCGTTCGAAGGGCGGGGGCGGCGTCCGGTGTGTGCGATCGCACGGCGGAGGAGGGAGGCACGGTGGCCATGGCCACCGACGACAAGGGCGGCGATCGTGCGTGGCGTCGTAGGCCAGGCGAGACCTTGCGGACGCGACCCGGGCCGGCCGGGCGGCGCGTCTCGCCGGACGGGGAGCCGTGGCGCCGCGACCGCGCCGGGGGCGGCGAGGGGGAGCGGGCCGCGGCTCGCCCCTGCCCGTGCAGGACAATGAGGTCGTCGGGGTCACCTCGCCGCACGACGAGCCGGAGCGCACGACGAGCCGGCGGCCTGCGGCGACCCTCGCGTCAAGGGCCGTTTCGGCTTCCAACACGTACAGAAGCGGGTGTAGCCACCATGGGACGGGTCACCGAGCGACGGCGCGTCATGCGGATCCGCGCGGGGGCCGTGAACGAGCGCCCCGACACGCTGGTGGCCGAGGAGCCGCTGGAGATCCGTCTCAACGGCAGGCCGCTCGCCGTGACCATGCGCACGCCGGGCGACGACTTCGCGCTGGCGGCCGGGTTCCTGGTGAGCGAGGGGGTGCTCGGCGCAGCCTCCGACGTGCGGAACATCGTGTACTGCGCGGGCGCGAAGGACGACGGCACGAACACCTACAACGTGGTGGACGTGCGGCTGGCGCCCGGTGTCGTCGTCCCGGACATCACCCTGGAGCGGAACGTGTACACCACGTCGTCGTGCGGGCTGTGCGGCAAGGCCAGTCTGGACGCGGTACGAACCACGACCCGCTACCCGATCGCCGACGCTCCCCCGGTCCGGGTCACGCCCGGTCTGCTCGCCGCCCTCCCCGGCCGGCTGCGGGCCGCGCAGCGGGTCTTCGACCGGACGGGGGGCCTGCACGCGGCGGCGCTCTTCAGCGAGGAGGGCGAGCTGCTGGACGTACGGGAGGACGTGGGCCGCCACAACGCCGTGGACAAGCTGGTGGGCCGCGCGCTGCGGGAGGACCGGCTGCCGTTGGACCGGGCCGTCCTGCTGGTCTCGGGCCGGGCCTCGTTCGAGCTCGCGCAGAAGGCGGTGATGGCGGGCGTCCCGGTGCTCGCGGCGGTCTCCGCGCCGTCCTCGCTGGCGGTGGACCTGGCTGCCGAGACCGGCCTGACGCTGGTCGGCTTCCTGCGCGGGCAGGACATGAACGTGTACGCGGGGGAGCACCGGATCGCTCTCGGGACCGAGGCTTCCCCGAACTGACCGGGGGGCGGTCGCACGGGGTCGGGCCGTCGGCCGGCAGGAGCGCCGCTGATGCCGACGGGCCCGTGCCCCGGGCGGGGCGCGCGTCAGTTCTTCGGGGGGTCGATCATCTGGAGGGCGAGGGTGGCGGGAGGCTCGGCGAGGCCGGGGCCGCCCGCGGCGGTCCAGGCGAGGATGTCGTCGAGGCAGTCGTCGTCCACGGTCCAGCCGATCCAGGCGGCCCGGCCGCCGCGGCGGCGGCCCTCGGTGGACGGCTGGACGACGACCACGTTGGCCTGCGCGCACGGGCCGAGGCAGTCGCTGGTCCGGACGGCCAGCCTGCCGCCCGAGGTGGCGGCGGCCTCGCGGAGCCGGGCCAGCTGGCCCGCGTGGTCGGTCCCGGGGTTCTTGCGCGCGTCGCCGCAGCAGCAGCCCCGGCACACGACCAGGGAGCAGGGCCGGGCGCCGTAACGTATCGGGACCCGGCTCACGCGGGCGCCTCCAGGGTGACGTCCGCGGCGGTGGTGACCGTACCGAGGCGGGGGAAGTCGAGGGTCACGGAGGCGCGGTGCTCCTCCGCGGTGAAGGCGGTCATGGCGTCCTCGGCGAAGACGAGGTCGTAGCCGAGGTCGCAGGCGGCACGGGCGGTGGACTCGACCCCGAGGTTGGTGGCGATGCCGCCGAACACGAGGGTGGTGACGGAGCGTTCGGCGAGCAGGTCGCGCAGTCCGGTGTCCTGGAACCCGCCGATGGTGCGCTTGACGACGACGAGGTCGTCGGCGTGCACGGGGGCGGGCACGAGGTCGCTGCCGGGGGGCTGGGTGTCGACGTGCGGGCGCTCCACCCTGATGTGGACGACGGGGGCACCGGCGGCACGGAAGGTCGCGGCCAGGCGGGTCGCGGCGCTGACGACGTCGGTTCCGGGGCGGGGGGCGAGGGGCAGCGCGACGATGCGTTCCATCAGGTCGACGAGAACGAGCGCGGTGCGGCCGGGATCGAGTGCGGGCATGGGAGCACGGTAACCTCCCCGTCGATCTTGGCGGGGCGGGTGAGGACGGGATCACGCCACGGCCCGGGGGCCGGGGACCCTCAGGGCCGGGGAACCTCAGGAGCCCGGGGTCGCCGACCGCTGTCGGGGCTCCGGTCGCACGGTGTCCGGGGCGGGCGCCGGCTCCGGGTCGCGGGAGCGGCGCCTGGCGATCACCGCGCAGACCATCAGCTGCATCTGGTGGAAGAGCATCAGCGGCAGCACGGCGAGCGCGGCGTGGGCTCCGAACAGCACGCCGGCCATCGGCAGCCCGGCCGCCAGGCTCTTCTTCGAGCCGGCGAACTGGATCGCGATGCGGTCCTCGCGGCCGAAGCCGAGCCGTTTCGCCCCGTACCAGCTGAGTCCGAGCATCACCGCGAGCAACACGGCCTCGACCGCCAGCAGCAGCGCGAGCCGCGCCGGGGTGACCTGGTGCCAGATGCCGGCGGTCATGCCCAGGCTGAAGGCGCTGTAGACGACGAGCAGGATCGAGCCCCGGTCGACGTACCCGAGCACCTTCCTGTGCCGGGCCAGGAAACCGCCCACCCAGGGGCGCGACAGCTGTCCGGCCGCGAACGGGACGAGCAGCTGGAGCACGATCCTCAGTACCGAGTCGGCCGAGAACCCGGCCCCGCTCCCGCCCAGCAGCGCCGCGGCGAGGAGCGGTGTGAGCACGATCCCGGCCAGGGAGGAGAAGGAGCCCGCGCAGATCGCCGCCGGGACGTTGCCCCGGGCGATCGAGGTGAAGGCGATCGAGGACTGGATGGTGGAGGGGACCAGACAGAGGAAGAGGAGGCCGCTGGAGAGCGCGGGCGTGAGTACCGTCGGCACGAGCCCTCTCGCGGCCAGGCCGAGCAGCGGGAAGGCGACGAAGGTGCAGGCCAGGACGGTGGCGTGCAGCCGCCAGTGCCGCAGCCCCTCCATGGCCTCGCGGGTGGAGAGCCGGGCGCCGTAGAGGAAGAAGAGGAGGGCGATGACCGCCGTCGCGGCGCCGTCCGCGACGCCGGCGGCAGTCCCGGAGGCGGGGAGCACCGCCGCGAGGCCGACGGTGCCGAGCAACGCCAGGACGTACGGGTCGACCGGCAGCCAGGACGGCAGGAGGGTCGTACGGCGGCTCATGTGCTCCACTGCCTGCTCTCGGACGGGGTCGTTCGCCTCCCATCCTGCTCGCCGCCCGGCCGATCGGGAATCCCGTACAGCGCTCTGACTGTCATCACGTTTCACGATAGCCTCGCTCCGTGTACGACCCCACGCAACTGCGCACCTTCCTCGCGGTCGCACAGACGCTGAGCTTCACGCAGGCCGCGCGCCGGCTCGGGCTGCGGCAGTCGACCGTGAGCCAGCACGTGCGGCGACTGGAGGAGGCCACCGGCCGCCCGCTGTTCACCCGGGACACGCACAGCGTGGAGCTGACGGAGGACGGCGAGGCGATGCTCGGCTTCGCCCGGACGATCCTGCGGGCGCACGAGCGGGCGGCGGCGTTCTTCACCGGCACGCGACTGCGCGGGCGGCTGCGGTTCGGCGCCTCGGAGGACTTCGTCGTGACCCGGCTGCCGGAGATCCTCCAGTCGTTCCGGAGCGAGCACCCCGAGGTGGACCTGGAGCTGACGGTCGGGCTGTCGGGGACGCTGAACGCCCGGCTGGAGGCGGGACGGCTCGATCTGATCCTCGCCAAGCGGCGTGCCGACGAGAGCGGCGGCGAGCTGGTGTGGCGGGACTCCCTGATCTGGATCGGTTCTCCGCAGCTGCGACTGGATCCGGACCGACCGGTTCCGCTGATCGTCTACCCCGCGCCCGGCATCACCCGCGCCCGGGCGCTGGAGGCGCTGGAGGCCCAGGGGCGGGCCTGGCGGATCGCGTGTACGAGCACGAGCCTGAGCGGCAACATCGCCGCGGCCCGCGCCGGCCTCGGGGTGATGGCCCATACCCAGGGCCTGGTCCCGCCAGGGCTGGCCCGGGTGCCCGCGCGCGCGGGCCTGCCCGAGCTGGGCGGCGTCGACTTCGTCCTGCGCAAGGGGCGGCGCGGCGGGGCGACCCAGGAGGCGGCGGACGCGCTGGCCACGGCGATCCTGGCGGGCGGGGACCGGCTCCACCGCTCACGCTGAGCACCGGGACGCGTCGCGAGCCGGGGTACGGGAGGCGGGAGACCGGATGCGCCGCACGCGCCGAGAACCGGACCCGGGGCCGGGGGCCGGGGAGGGCGACCGGCGCGCGCAGGCGCGGCGGATCGGCGGGGCCGTGATCGGCCCGTACAGATTCCGTGGAGATTCCCGCCCCGCCTGCTTACCGGCGAGTCAGTAACGAGCGTCGCCCCTCCGCCACTTGCCCCACTCCCCCGCGCTGACCTGTGCGTATGCAGAATGTCCCGACTTCGTGAAGGCCCTGCCGTCCGGCAGTCCCTTGGGGTACCGTCACCCGCGCCGTACGGAGCGCGACAACGAGCCGTCGAGGAGCAGGTCTTTGCGCGAGTTCACCGTGCCGCCCGTCGAGGCGGCGCCTCAGGTCGGCGGTCTGGCGGACGCCGTGTTCGAGCACGCCCAGGAGGCGCCGGACCGGGTCGTGCTCGGCCGCAAGGACGCCGAGGGCCGGTGGCGTGACGTGACCTCCGCGCGGTTCCGCGACGAGGTGCTCGCCCTCGCCAAGGGTCTGATCGCGCACGGCGTACGGTTCGGCGACCGGGTCGCGATCATGGCCCGGACGCGGTACGAGTGGACGCTCTTCGACTTCGCGCTGTGGACACTCGGCGTGCAGTCGGTGCCGATCTACCCCACCTCGTCGGCGGACCAGGTCCATTGGATGCTGCACGACGCCGAGGTCACCGCGTGCGTGGTCGAGCACGAGGACCACGCGATGACGATCGGCTCGGTCGTCGACCGGCTGCCCCGGCTCCAGCGGCTGTGGCAGCTGGACTCCGGCCGGGGAGCCGTCGCCGAGCTGGTCGAGGCGGGCGCGGAGATCGACGACGACGTGGTGCACCGGCACCGCAGGGCGGTGACGCCCGACTCCGTCGCCACGATCATCTACACCTCGGGCACCACGGGCCGCCCCAAGGGGTGTGTGATCACGCACTCCAACTTCATGTTCGAGACGGACATGCTCGTCGGCCGCTGGGAGCCGGTGTTCCACTCGAAGCCCGGCGACGAGCCCTCGACGCTGCTCTTCCTGCCGCTCGCGCACGTCTTCGGACGGATGGTGGAGGTCGCGGCGGTCCGCAGCGGGGTGAAGCTGGGCCATCAGCCGGCCCTGACGGCGTCGGCACTGCTGCCCGATCTGGTCGCGTTCCGGCCCACGTTCATCCTGGCCGTCCCCTACGTCTTCGAGAAGGTCTACCACGCGGCCCGGCGCAAGGCGGAGGCCGGCGGCAAGGCGGGACCCTTCGACAAGGCCGTCGAGGTGGCGGTCAAGTACGCGGAGGCGATGGAGCACAGGGCGTTCGGGCTCGGCCCGGGGCCTTCGGCGGCGCTGCGGGTACAGCACCAGTTCTTCGAGAAGGTCGTGTACGCGAAGGTCCGCGAGGCCATGGGCGGTCGGGTCCGGCACGCGATGTCGGGCGGCTCCGGGATGGACCGCCGGCTCGGGCTGTTCTTCGAGGGCGCCGGCGTGACGGTCTTCGAGGGGTACGGCCTGACGGAGTCCTCGGCCGCGGCCACCGCGAACCCGCCCGAGCGGGTGAAGTACGGGACGGTGGGACAGCCGGTCCCGGGGACGACCGTGCACATCGCGGAGGACGGCGAGGTGTGGCTGCACGGCGGCCAGGTCTTCTCGGGATACCTCAACGACCCGCGGGCCACCGCCGCGGTGCTCAACGACGGCTGGCTGTCCACCGGCGACCTGGGCATGCTCGACGAGGACGGCTATCTGACGATCACCGGGCGGAAGAAGGAGATCCTGGTGACGTCCAACGGCAAGAGCGTGTCGCCGGCCGGTCTGGAGGAGCGGATCCGGTCGCATCCGCTGATCGCCCAGTGCATCGTCGTGGGCAACGACCGGCCCTACATCGCCGCGCTGGTGACGCTGGATCAGGAGGCCGTGGAGCACTGGCTGGCGATGCAGGCGAGGCCGCCGTTGCCGCCCGCCGATCTGGTGCGGGACCCGAGCCTGGAGGCGGAGATCCGTCGGGCGGTGGTCTCCGCCAACACCCTGGTCTCGCAGGCCGAGTCCGTACGGACCTTCCGGATCCTGGCCCACCCCTTCAGCGAGGAGCACGGGCTGCTCACCCCGTCGTTGAAGCTGAAGCGGAAGGCGATCGAGAAGGTGTACGCGACGGAGGTTGAGGCGCTCTACGGCTGACCGGGGGCCGGTGCGGCCGGGATGGGCGGCCGCGGCGCACGGACACGGGCGCTCGGCGTGGGGCCGCTTCGGGCACGTCGGGTGGCGGCCCGGAGTCGACGACCGCTGTCACAGGTGGCGGCCCGGGCACGACGACCGCTGTCACGGAGACCGGGAACGACGACCGGCACGGCGGAATGCGATCCGGCGCCCGATCGTTGACCCTGGGAGTACCACCCGACGACGATAGGATCGACCCCTCGTGAGCACGGACAACAAGGTCCCTTCCCTCACCCTGAACAACGGCGTGCGGATGCCGCAGCTCGGCTACGGCGTCTGGCAGGTGCCGGACGACGAGGCGGCGGAGGCGGTGACCACCGCCCTGGAGGCCGGCTACCGCTCCATCGACACGGCCGCGATCTACGAGAACGAGACGGGTACCGGCCGGGCCGTCACCGGCTCGGGGATCCCGCGCGACGAGCTGTTCGTCACCACGAAGCTGTGGAACACCGAGCAGGGCTACGACTCGACGCTGCGCGCCTTCGACGCGTCGCTCGACCGCCTGGGCCTGGACTACGTCGACCTGTACCTGATCCACTGGCCGGTGCCGGCGAAGGACGCCTACGTCGACACCTACCGGGCGTTCGAGAAGATCCACGCGGACGGCCGCGCCAAGGCCATCGGCGTCTCGAACTTCCTCCCGGAGCACCTGGAGCGGCTGATCGGCGAGACGTCCATCGTGCCGGCCGTCAACCAGATCGAGCTGCATCCCCACCTCCAGCAGGCGGAGGCCCGCAAGGCGCACGCCGGCCACGGCATCGCGACCGAGGCGTGGTCGCCGCTGGGGCAGGGCAAGGGGCTCCTGGAGGTGCCGGCGCTCGTCGCCATCGCCCAGAAGCACGGCCGCACCCCCGCCCAGGTGGTGCTGCGCTGGCACCTCCAGACCGGGAACGTGGTCATCCCGAAGTCGGTGACGCCGTCCCGCATCCGGGAGAACATCGAGGTGTTCGACTTCGAGCTGGACGACGAGGACATGGGTGCCATCGCCGTCCTCGACGAGAACCGGCGGATCGGCCCGGACCCGGCCGAGTTCAGCGTCGGCGCCTGACAGCCCCGTACCGCGTCCCACAGCCCTGCCGCGACGGACGGCCGTACCGCGCCTGACAAAGCCCT
Organism: Streptomyces sp. NPDC053755; assembly: GCF_040677675.1. Taxonomy (NCBI): domain Bacteria; kingdom Bacillati; phylum Actinomycetota; class Actinomycetes; order Kitasatosporales; family Streptomycetaceae; genus Streptomyces; species Streptomyces sp. NPDC053755. The sequence continues at coordinate 132,016 of NZ_JBFASK010000004.1, forward strand.
ACCGCGTCGGCGCCGTACGGCGTCCGCGCGGTGTCCTTCCCCTTCGGCGCCGTACCGCGGGCAGGGGACGCGCGGCCCCGGTGCGGATGCCGCCCTCGTCGTGACCGGGCGGCGCCCGCACCGTCCATGTGCCGGCCTGGTCGTGACCGAGCGGCGCCCGCACCGTCCGCGCCCTCCCGGGCCGGTCGGCGCGGGGCGCCGCGTGTCGCTCAGACGACGGTGAGGACGATCTTCCCGCGGGTACGGCCCGACTCCCCCAGCTCGTGCGCCTTGGCCGCCTCCGCCAGCGGCAGGACGGTGTCGACCACGGGCCGCAGCCGCCCCGTCTCCACCAGCTCGACCAGGCCCAGGAGCCCGGCGTAGTCCGGCTCGACGAGGGTGAAGCCCGTACGGATGCCCCGCTCCCCGGCCGGAGCCGCGTCGGGGGAGGGCAGCGTCACCAGCGTGCCGCCGTCGCGGAGCACCGGCAGCGAACGGGTGCCGTAGTCGCCGCCGACGCTGTCGAGGACGACGTCCACGTCCCGTACGGCCTCGGAGAAGTCGGTCGCCGTGTAGTCGATCGGCTCGTCGACGCCGAGCGAGCGCAGGAAGTCCTGCTTGGCGGCGCCGGCCGTGCCCAGCACGTACGCCCCGCGGGCCTTGGCGATCTGGACGGCGAGGTGGCCGACGCCGCCCGCCGCCGCGTGGACCAGGACCCGCTGCCCCGGACGCAGCGCCGCCGTCCCGACCAGGGACTGCCAGGCGGTGAGCCCGGCGAGCGGGAGCGCCGCGGCCTCCACGTGGGAGAGCGAGGCGGGCTTGCGCGCGAAGTGGCGGGCCGGGCCCGTGACGTACTCGCCGTACCCTCCGGCCTGGCGCGGGAAGTCGGGCATGCCGAAGACCTCGTCGCCGGGGGCGTACAGCGTGACGCCGAGTCCCACCGCCTCGACGACGCCGGAGACGTCGTAGCCGAGGACCGGGGTCTCGGCCCACATGCCGAAGCCGCCGGTGGCGCGGGACTTCCAGTCGACCGGGTTGAGGCCGGCCGCGTGGACCCTGACGAGGATCTCGGTCGGGCCGGGCTCGGGGCGGGCGACCCGGGCCTCGGTGAGGACCTCGGGGCCGCCCCACTCGCTCGCGGTGACGACGCGCATGGTGGCGGGGGCAGCAAGGGGCGTGGCGTTCATGGGGGCTCTCCTGGTGCGGGGTCGCTGGTCTGCCACCAGCGTCGGCGAGACGCACCCCCGCCGGTACTGGCCGGATGGCCATGATGTGACAGAATCCGGCCATGACCTCTTGTCCGCCGTCGCCGGCCCGCCCACGGGCCTCGGCGGGAACACCGGCCCACCGGGTGGCCGTCCTCGCCCTGGACGGTGTGATCCCGTTCGAGCTGGGCATCCCCGCCCGCATCCTCGGCTGCCCGGCGGACGAGGACGGCGCCCCGCTCTACGACGTGCGCGTCTGCTCGCTCGACGGCGCCCCCGTCCGCACCTCGGACGGCTTCTCGATCGTCACCGAGTTCGGGCCCGAGGAGCTGGCACGGGCGGACACCCTCGTCGTGCCGCCCACCTACGAACTGCGCCGGCTCGCCGAGGACGGCTCGCTCCGCGACCGGCTGGCCGGCACCCTGGGACGGGTGCGCCCCGGCACCCGGATCGTCTCCATCTGCACCGGTGCGTACGCCCTGGCCGCGGTCGGCCTGCTCGACGGACGGCGGGCCACCACCCACTGGTGGGAGGCCGCCCACTTCCGGTCGCTCTTCCCCGGCGTCCTGCTCGACGAGGACGTGCTGTTCGTGGACGACGGGGACGTCCTGACGTCGGCGGGCGCGGCGGCCGGCGTCGACCTCTGCCTGCACCTGGTCCGCAAGGACCACGGCAGCGCCATGGCCAATCTCGTCGCCCGGCGCTGTGTCGTCCCGCCGTGGCGGGACGGCGGCCAGGCGCAGTACATCGAGCGCCCGGTCCCGGAGCCGACGACGGCCACCACCGCGCCCACCCGTGCCTGGGCCCTGGAGCGCCTGGGCCGGCCGCTGACCCTGAACGAGCTCGCCGGGCACGCGCGGATGAGCGTACGGACCTTCACGCGCCGCTTCCGCGACGAGGCGGGAACCACGCCCGGGCAGTGGCTCACGGCCCAACGCCTCGAGCTCGCCAAGCAGTTGCTGGAGACCAGCGACCTCACCGTGGATCACATCGCGGACCGCACGGGGTTCGGCAGCGGCAACTCGCTGCGCCAGCACATGCGCAGCGCCGTCGGGATCTCCCCGGCCGCCTACCGGCGTACCTTTCACCTGGCCGCGGGCGACACCGCGACAGGGGCACACGTCACGGGCGACGGCATCGGGCACGACGTCACGACGGACAGGGGGCACGGCAAGTGAGCGGTTCACCGGCACCGGTGGAAGAGGGTCTGTACCGGGTACGGAACGTGGCCAGCGGCCTGCTGCTGGAGGTGTACGAGGGGTCGGGCCGCAGCGGCGCCAACGTGCAGCAGGGCAAGGAGAACGGGACGCCCGGCCAGCACTGGCACATCGCACCGGTGCCGAACGGCGGCGGACTCCACCACCTCGTCAACGCGGCCAGCGGCAAGCGGCTCGACGTGGCGAACGCCTCGACCGAGAACGGCGCCAACGTCCAGCAGTGGAAGGCGAACAACTTCGGCGCCCAGGAGTGGATCATCGAGCAGGACCTCCAGGCACCGGGCACGGTCGCGCTGGTGAGCTTCGTGAGCGGGCTGCTCCTCGAGGTCGAGGACGGCTCTGCGGACGACGGGGCCAACGTCCGGCAGTGGGAGGACACCGATTCCCCCTCCCAGTGGTGGCGGCTGGAGCCGGTGGCCTGACGCCGGCCGGGGTCGGGCCGGGTCGGCCGGTCCGTCCCCGGCGGGGCCGGCGGGACCGTGGGGGCCTGTAGGCCGGGAGGGGCCCCGCGGGACAGTGGGGTCAATGGGACTGCCGGGGCCGGTGGTGGCGGGATCGTTCGAGCCCGCCGGGAGCGGAGCTGTGCGATCGTGGTGGGGTGACCCTGGAGGACCTCGTCCGGCTGCGCCGGGCCCGTGACCTGATGGACCGCGAGTACGCGAACCCGCTCGACGTTCCGGCGCTGGCGCGTGTCGCCCTGATGTCGCCGGGCCACTTCTCCCGGAGCTTCCGGGCCGCCTTCGGGGAGACGCCGTACAGCTACCTCATGACGCGGCGGATCGAGCGGGCCAAGGCCCTGCTCCGGCTGGGCGAGCTGTCGGTCACCGACGTGTGCTTCGCGGTCGGCTGTACGTCACTGGGGTCCTTCAGCTCGCGGTTCACCGAGCTGGTCGGCGAGACCCCGAGTGCGTACCGGGCCCGCAGCCACGACGAGGGCGCCGCGATCCCGGCCTGCTTCGCTAAGATCCACACGCGACCGGTCAGGAACGGAGAAGCGAAACCTCCCGCACGCTCCTAGCGTGGTGCCCATGAACATCACGCTGTCACAGTGCTTCATCGCCGTCGACGACCACGACAAGGCGCTCGCCTTCTACCGGGACGTCCTCGGACTCGAGGTCCGCAACGACGTCGGGTTCGAGGGCATGCGCTGGGTGACCGTCGGCGCTCCCTCGCAACCGGGTGTGGACATCGTCCTCGAACCGCCCCTCGCGGACCCCAACGCCTCGCCCGCCGACAAGGCGGCGATGGCGGAGCTGCTGGCGAAGGGGCTGCTGCGCGCCGTCATCTTCTCCACCGACGACTGCGACGCCACCTTCGAGCGCATCCGCGCCGCGGGCGGCGAGGTCCTGCAGGAGCCGGTCGACCAGCCGTACGGCGTCCGCGACTGCGCCTTCCGCGATCCCGCGGGCAACATGGTGCGCTTCACGCAGGCCCGCGGATGAACCCGCCCGTCAGGCGGGTGTGACCGGCGGCTTCGCGTAGGACACCAGCCGGTACACGGGGTCGGCGCGGCGACGGTCCTGGTCCGGGAGGGCGGCCAGTTCCTCGGCCAGCGCGGCGCAGGCCCGCGGGCCGCCGCCGAACCACGAGGCGTAGTGGCCGCGGCGCAGCCTGTCGGCCGTGCCGCGGGGGTGGGCGCCCTGCCCGTGGCCGGTGAAGCGGGAGACGCCGGACGGCACCAGACCGTGCGCGGCGGCGTGCGCCCCGACACGGTCGGCCCGGTCCGAGGCGCGGTCGTGCGAACGGCGGGGAGCGAGGATCCGGTCGATGTCGCTGCCCACGTCGTGTGCGGCGTCCTTGTCCACCGTGACGACGAGGACGCCGCCGGGGCGCAGTACCCGGGCGGCTTCGGCGACGATCTCGTCCGCGAAGGGGACGAGGTGCAGGAGCCAGACGGCGCTGACCGCGTCGACCGAGGCGTCCGGCAGGGGCAGGGTGCGTCCGTCGGCGCGCGCGACGCGACCGGGGAGCCGCCGCACCGCCTTGCGGGCCATGCCGTGGGCGGCGTCGAAGCCGAGGACCCGCAGGCCGGGGCGGGTGAGCCGCTCGGTGACCAGGCCGGTGCCGCAGGCGACGTCGACGAGCGTGCCGGTGGTGGGCGGGAGAAGACTCAGGACGGCCTCGGCCGCCGCCGCGGCCCGGGGCACTCCGCCCCGGGTCTCGTCGTAGCGGTCGGCCTCGGTGTCGTAGTCGAGCAGCGTCGGGCGCATGGCGCCGATCGTAGGGCCGTCAGCCGGCGCCGTGTCCCGGGGCGACGGCCTCCACCCGCTCCGCGAGCTCGAAGTCCTTCTCGGTGATCACGCCGCCTGCGGAGTGCGTGTTCACGGAGACGGCCACCGTGTTGTAGCCGAGCGTCAGGTCGGAGTGGTGGTTCAGCTCCTGCTGGATCCGTGCCACGTGGACGACGAGCGCGGTGGCGGCGAAGTGGTCGCCGAGCCGGTAGGTGCGGGTGATCCGGTCGTCCGTCAGGGACCAGCCGGGGAGCTCTCGCAGGCGGTCCTCGATCTCCTTCTGCGACAGCGGCTCTGTGGGCATGTCCGTACTCCCTCCGGTCGGGGTTGCTGACGGTGACGATACGGTCCCGGAGACTCGATACCCGGGGCCGACACCTGGGATACCGTCAGGTCATGACAACTCTCGTGACCGGTACGGGCGTAGGGCCGCTCCTGCGGGGATGGCGCGAGCAGCGGCGGCTGAGCCAGCTGGAACTGGCGCTGCGGGCCGATTCCTCCGCCCGGCACATCTCGTTCGTCGAGACGGGGCGGTCCCGGCCGAGCGAGGAGATGATCCTGCGTCTCGCCGAGCATCTGGACGTGCCGGTGCGGGAGCGCAACGCACTCCTGCTGGCGGCGGGTTACGCGCCCCGGTACACCGAGACGGCGCTGGACGAGCCGGGTATGGCGACCGTGCGGCAGGGGATCGAGCAACTGCTGGCCGGCTACGACCCGTATCCGGCGCTCGTCGTGGACGGGTCGTACACGGTGGTGGCGGCCAACGAGGGTCTCGGCCTTCTGCTGGCCGGGCTGCCGGAGCATCTGCTGACCCCGCCGGTGAACGCGATGCGGGTGACGCTGCACCCGGAGGGGCTCGCCCCTCGGATCCGCAACCTGCGGGAGTGGCGGGGGCACCTGCTGCACCAGATGGAGCGGCAGATCGGCCTGGCCCGTTCCGAGGCGCTGCGGAAGCTGTACGAGGAGGTGGCGGCGTACCCGCTGCCCGAGGGGTCCGCCGGCGCGGAGGAGGGGCGCGGCGAAGAGGGTCCGGAGCAGTACGCCTACGTCGCGCTGCCGCTGCGGATCGAGCACGACGGACAGGTGCTGTCGTTCGTGTCGTCGATCTCGACGTTCAACACGCCCATGGACGTGACGGTCGCCGAGCTGGCCATCGAGACGCTCCTCCCGGCCGACCCGGCGACGGTCGCGTATCTGCGGTCGGCGCGTCCTACTCCGTAGCCCGCAGGGCCGACCACTGGAGAACGGCGAACGCGGCGACGACGACGGCCTGCGCCGGGATCCACACCGCGCCGGCGGTAGTGGGCTCCAGCCAGGTGACGAGGGCGACGACGCTGAGGACGGCCCAGAGGGCGTTGACGTCGACGACGAGCTTCACGCCGAGGGCCGGGGGCGCCGGACGGCTCGCGAGCCAGGCGACGCCGGCGGCGAACACGGTGAGCAGCGCGCCGAGTTCGAGCAGGAGGCCGGGGGCGACGCCGAGCAGCTCGCCCAGCGGCCGGGAGGCGACGAGGTAGGCGAGCCCGTTCCCGCCCGTGACGACGGCGTCGAGAGCGAGGAAGCGGCGCACCATGGACCGCGGGCGGGTGGTGCGGGAGAGACCGGTGAGCAGGGTCTGGGACATGACGGATCACACTCCGTGGGGAGGGCCGGTGGTGGGCCCGGAGCTCGGACGGAGTGCGCCGCCCGAGTTCCGGTGGACCCCACGATGCCGCCGCGGGCGGCGCGGGTCGATGACGTCACAGGTAATGGGCCCCGCACCCCGTTCCGCCCGTCCGGAGGGCCGGCGGCAGCAGTCCGGTGGCCGGGCGGGTATCGAACGGGCGGGGCGCGCATGGGTATTGTTCGCGCCGGGCGGCCGGGGGGCCGTCGACGGGGAGGGGGCGCGGATGATGCGGGCCAGGGACCGGGCGCGGATGGTGGCGACCGGTGACGATCACAGGGTGACGCCGGCGGAGCTCTTCTTCGACCTGGTGTTCGTCTACGCGATCACTCAGGTCACGGCGCTGATGGCGGCCGCGCCCTCGCCGGTGCGGGTGGTCGGCGCGATGGTGGTCCTCGCGCTGCTGTGGTGGTGCTGGTGCTGTTTCGCCTGGCTGGGCAATGTCGTACGGGCCGACTCGGGAGCGCCGTTCGCGGTGCTCGTCACCGTCATGGCGGTCGTCTTCATCGTGTCGCTCGCCGTGCCCGAGGTCTTCGCGGACGCCCCCGGCGGCCTGTCGGCCCCGCTGCTGTTCGTGCTCTGCTACGGCGTCGTACGCGTCCTGCACCTGGTGGCGTACTGGCTCTCCGGTCCGGACGACGCGCTCCTGCACGCGACGCTGCGGCGGACCGCGGTGGCCTCGGTGCTGCCGCCGCTGGTCCTGCTGCTGATCGGCAGCGCGCACACCGGCACGGCCCAACTCCTCTGGTGGCTGGGGGCGGTGGCCATCGACTACGGCGGGATCTACGTGACCGGATCGTCCGGCTGGCGCGTCAACTCCCCCGGACACTTCGCCGAACGCCACAGCCTGATCGTGATCATCGCGCTCGGCGAGTCGATCGTGGCCATGGGGATGGGCATGTCCGGCTTTCCGCTCACCGCGGCCGTGCTCGGCGCCGCCGCGGCCGGACTGCTGCTCTCGGCCGCGCTGTGGCGGCTGTACTTCCGGCAGCTGGGCGAGGCCGCGGAGCACCGGCTCGCGGAGCTCTCCGGCGACGATCGCACGCGGTTCGCCCGGGACGTGTACACCTTCCTTCACCTGCCGCTGGTCGCGGGCGTCGTGCTGTGCGCGCTCGGCATGAAGAAGGTCGTCCAGCAGGTCGCCGACACCGGCCACTACTCGTTCGCGGAGCCGTTGCACGGGGTCGTGGCCTGGTCGCTGACGGGGGGCGTCGGAGTGTTCCTGCTGGGCGCCGCGGCGATCGTCCTGCGCTCCACCGGCCGGCGGCCGACCGCCCTCGCCGTGGGCGGGCTGTGCTGTCTGGCGGCCGGCCCGCTGGTGGGCGTGATCCCGGCGCTCGTCGCTCTGGTGCTGCTCGCCTGCGTGCTGTCGCTGGTCGTCGGCGTGCACGGCCGCCGGCTGTCCGCCGCCGCGGTCACGGCTCCCGGTGCCTGACGTCGGGCCCGGACGGCCCGTCCGGCTCCGCCGCGGTCACGGTAGGCCGTGCTCACAGCTCCCGGTGCATGACGTGCAGGCCGACGGGGCCGTGCACGGGGTGCCGGAAGGCCGCCGGCACCGTGCCCACGACGGCGAACCCGAGTGAGCGCCACAGCCCGAGGGCCGGGTTGGTCTCCACCACCGCGTTGAACACCATCGCCGTGTAGCCGTCCTCCTTCGCCGCCACGAGCACGTGCTCGGCGAGGCGGCGGCCCACACCCCGGCCCGCGGCACCGGGCGCCACCATGAACCCGGCGTTGGCGACGCGCGCCGCCGGGCCGCCGTAGTTGCGGCGGACGAAGGCGGAGGCGAGGACCTCTCCGGCCTCCTCGACGACGAACACGCGGTTGCCCGGCGCCATCCACAGCGCTCGCGCCGCGTCCTCTCCGGTGTCGGGGTCCCAGGTGTAGGTCTCGCCGGCGGACACGATCTCGTGCCAGAAGGGCCAGATGCTCTTCCAGTCCTCCGCCACGGCGTCTCTGATCTCCATGGCGCCGAGTCTGCCAAACCGCTCGGGGACGGTTCGGTACGGGGCGGGGCGGCTTGGTACGCGGGCACGCCCGCCTCGCTCGGACGGCCGGCCCGCACGGGCCGGTCGTTGCCGGCCCGTGCCGGGGCCGCCCCGTGCGCCGGTCGGCGGACCGAGGCCGGTCGTCGGTGACGGCCGGTGGTGGGCGGGCAGGCCCTGGCGGCCGGTCAGCGGGTGGCGCTCTCCTCCTGGGCGGGGGTGGCCCGGTTCTCCCGGACCGGGGCACGTTCCGGCTCCGGCGCGGGGCCTCGGACGGCCCGTTCCTCGCGGGAGGCCTCCGCGCGCAGCAGGGCGTTGAGCACGGCGAAGTGGTCGATCGGCATGGCGAAGCTCCTTGCGGTGGGGGGTCAGCACGGGCGAGAGGAGCCGGCCTCTCAGCAGCGCATCACCCGGCACCGGGGAGTGCCGTCGCGCGGGACGGCCCGCGGGGCGGGCGCGTCGGCCGCGACGCGTGAGACGGGCGTGGCCACGTGTGGGGGGTGCCCGCCACGGGCGGCGGCCTTCCGGCGCGACCGGTCCCGGCCAGGGGCGGAGGCCTCGGACTCGGTCGTGTCGTGCGCCTCCCCGACGGGATCCGGCACGGTGGACGCGGCCGGTCTGGCCTCGACGCCCGAGGGGCCGGCGGCCGCGCAGCAGACCCCGAACAGGGCCGCCAGCACGAGGAGGACGGGAACCGTCGCGGCGCGCCACCGCCTTCGCGCTCCGCGCCGGGCGGGGCGGGGCGGTGGCATCGGCTCCTGCGGGACCGGCGCTCCCCGCCGGTCTGCGCCCGCGCCGGTCCCGGCCGTCGGGGCGGCGGGAGCGGCGGGGCTCGCGGACAGGGACCTCATGGAGATCCAAACTGCCCCGGTTCGGCCCGGCTCCTTCCCTGTCCGGCCGGGATACGCCCGGGCGGCCTACGCGGGGACGACCGAATTCACCGGACCGGGGGCGTGGCGGTGGGCGGCAGAGCCCCGGCCTGGGGACCGAGCGGGGGGGGCGAACCCCGCGGGCATCGCACGGCGGGCCCCTGCGGACACCTCGCGGCGGGCCGTGAACGCCGAGGCCCCGAGGACCGCGGGGCCCCGGGCACGCCGGTCCCACGAGACAGCAGGCCCGAGCACACCAGGCCCGCAGGACAGCAGGGCCCCGAGCACACCAGGCCCGGAGACGGCAGCGCCCCGGGAACGGCCGTGCCGTCAGGTCGTGGCACGGTTCCTGCGGGCCGACATGCACGCGTAGACGAGGACGCCGGCGAAGAGGAACAGCACCCCCTGGTAGACGGCCGCGTAGCCGGACCCGGCCGCCAGCCACAGGGAGAAGGCGAAGGCCGCCAGGGCGAGGACCATGTCGCGGACCAGGCGCCCCCGGTCGACGCGCTCCGGGCGGCCGGAGAGGAGGAAGTGGATCTGGGCGGCGGTGGACAGCAGGTACGGGACCGTCGCGGTGAACGTGGTGACGAGGACCAGGACCTCGAAGACGCGCTGCGTCCCGGCCGTGTAGTTGTAGACGGTGAGCAGCGAGGCGAGGACGACGGTGACGGCGACCCCGACCGTCGGGACCCCGCGCCGCCTGCGCGCGAAGGCTCGGGGGAAGAGGCCGTCGCGGGCGGCCGCGTACGGGGTCTGGGCGCTGAGCAGCGTCCAGCCGTTGAGCGCGCCGACCATGGAGACCAGCGCCATGCACGCGATCGCCGTACCGCCCCAGGAGCCGCCGACCATGGCGTTCACGGCGTCGGAGAACGGCGCGCCGGAGCCGACGAGACGGTCGTGTGCGACGGTCCCGAAGACGGAGAGCGTGCCGAGGAGGTAGATCAGGGCGGCGCCGAGCGTCCCGAGGACGGTGGCGCGGCCGACGTTGCGCCGCGCGTCGCGGACCTCACCGGCGCTGACGGCGGCCGACTCGACGCCGAGGTAGCTGAAGAGCAGGATCGCCGCGGAGGCGGAGACCGCGCCGAGCGCGCTGTCGCCCTCGGCCAGGAAGGGCCCGAGGTTGTCGCCGTCGAGGAAGAAGAGTCCGCCGACGGCCACGAGGAGGAGCGGGACGAACTTCAGCACGGTCGCCACGAGCTGCACGGCCCCGACGTAGCGGGTGCCGGCGAGGTTGGCGAGGGCGGGCAGCCACTGGAGGGCGAGGGCCGCCGCGATGGTGGCAGGCGTGGAGCCGTGGAGGGGGACGAGCACGTCGAGGTAGCCGACGGCCGCGACGGCGAGGGCCGCGTTGGAGACCCAGGTGGTGATCCAGTAGGACCAGGCGGCGAGGAACCCGGCGAAGTCGCCGAACGCCTCGCGGGCGTAGACGTACGGGCCTCCGGTGCGCGGGTGGCGCCGGGCGAGGCGGCCGAAGACGAGGGCGAGGGCGAGCGCGCCGAGGGTGAGGACGCCGAAGGCGACGAGGCTGATGGTGCCGTAGGGGGCGACGGAGGCCGGCAGCAGGAAGATCCCGCCGCCGATGATGTTGCCCATGACCAGGGCCGTGGCGACCGGCAGTCCGAAGCGCCGGGCGTGCCTGCCGTCCCGCTGAGCCGGATCGCCGGCGTCCCCAGGCGCCGGTGCACCGCCGTCCTGCCGTGCGGGTTCGCCGCCGTCCGGCCGTGGGGGCTCGCCGCCACCCGGTGCGGGTTCACCGCCGGGCCGCGGGGCGGGAGGGGTGTCCTGGGGTGTGGTGGCCGTGCTCATGGGGGGTGGGGCGCCTTCCGTCGTACAAAACCCGACCATGGTCGGACAACGGCGAACACGCGTCCAAATCAGCTGCTTTTGTCCTGCCCCACCGGCCCATCAACCGGAAGAAGTGATTCCGATTCCAGGGTGGGCCGTGAAATCTCCAGCGGAACCTGCGGACCCGCGCACTCCCTCAGCCAGCCCCGCAGCACGCGGTGCACCTGCTCGGCGCCCGCCAGGCCGGCCGGGGGCGCCGACAGGTCCAGCGGCGACATGAGGAACGGCCGCGCCTGCTCGCCACCGAGGCCGCCGTGGGAACCGATCTGCTCCTCGAAGGCGTGCACCCTGCCGGTCGCGGGGTCGTACATCGAGTTGACCATGATGTCCGCGACGTGCGGGAAACCGTCCGTGCGCCGCACCGCCTCCGCCGCGCCCGGCCCGAAGACCGCCAGCGGGCCTTCGTCGGCGAGCTCGGCGACCGGCACCTCCGCGCCGTTCCCCGCGAGCACGACGGAACCGTGTTCGGCGCTCGCGACCAGCAGGAAACCGATGCCGGGGTGATCGGCCAGGGTGCGCAGCAGCGCGGGATGGCGGCGGTCTATCTCCTCCCTGGTCATCCGGTGCGGAACACCGGGGAAGGAGATCAGCCCCAGGTTGCCCGAGGCGAGGACCAGCGGCTCGGACGGGCGCCCCCCGGACCCCTCGGCCGCCGCCTCCTCTTCGTCCGTCGGCCGGTGCAGCGCGCTGCGCAGCGCGTCCCGTGCGGCGTAGCTTGCCTCCGAACCGCTGGGCGTGCGCCGGACCCTGCGCGGCACGGGCAGCCCGCAGCCGGCCCGGACGAGGTCCTTGAGGGTGAGCCCGTACGCGCCCTCGAAGGTCTCGCCGGGGCTCTGTCCGTGGTCGGAGAGGAGCACGATCCGGTACGGCCGGGGCGCGTGCTCGGCGACCTTCGCCACCAGGGCGATGGAGCGGTCGAGCCGCGCCAGCACCTGGTCGGTGTCCCGGCCCTGCGGACCGGAGTGGTGCGCCACCTCGTCGTAGGCGACCAGGTCGGCGTAGACGGCCGTCCGTCCCGCCAGGATGTCCCCGATCACCGCGGCGACCACCACGTCCCGCTCGACGACCGTGGCGAAGGCCCGGATGAAGGGGTAGGCGCCGCCGCGCGAGACCCGCGGGGTCTCCTTCCGCAGGCGCGCCCTGGTCGACTGGACGACCTCACGGGCTGCCTCGGCGACGAACGAACCGGCGGTCCGTACGGCGTTGGCGGGGTCGGAGAAGTAGGCGAAGTAGCCGGCGCGCGAGCGGTTGCGGCGGCCTCGGCGGGCCGCCATCGACAGCACCAGCGCGAGTTGCTCGGCTCCCCCGCTGAACAGATTGCCCCGGGAGGCCCCGTCGACGGTGAGCAGCCCGCCGTCCCCGGTGCGTTCGATCGCCCGCCGCTGGAGCTCGACGGCGGAGGCCGGGCGGTTGCTGACCATCAGCCGGCCGGTGTCCTTCTCGTACCAGCGGAAGGCCGGCACGTCCTCGTTGGAACCATGCAGGATGCCGAGCTGGCTGGCGCCGGTCTGGCTGGACCAGTCGGTCCGCCAGGCGGTGAGCCGGTGGGTGGTGCCGAGCCAGGCGGCGAGCGTCGGCATCAGCCCGTCGGCGACGGCGTCGCGCAGCACCTCGTGGCCGACGCCGTCCAGTTGCAGGAAGACGGTGCCGTGGGACGGCTCGGGACGGCCGGATCCGCCGGGCACGGCCACCACCCGGGGCCGTCTGCGGTCCGCGAGGCGGTAGAGACGGCGACGGTAGGCGTCGTCGTCGCGGACGGCGAGGCCCGTGGAGGTGGCCGAGGCGACGGCGGACATGACCGCGGCGACCACGACGGCGGTCTCCGGATCGGCCGCGCCGCGCCCGTCCGGGATCAGCCAGAGCGCGAGCAGCAGCAGCGAACCGTTGAGGAAGAACACCAGCAGGCCGAGGACCAGGGCCGGTACGAGCAGCAGCGCCCGTACGATCACCGGCCACACCAGCGCACCGAGCAGGCCGAACGCGCCCGCGCCCCAGACGGCGGTGAGCGCGGTCCGCGTGATGCTGTCGCCGTCGGGCGACTGGAGTTCGAAGTCGGGCAGCAGCCCGGCCAGGGCCAGCATGGTGAGCGTCGACACCGCCCAGACGACGATGACGCGCACGACGGCACTGCCCGCGGTACGCCAGCGGCCGGCTCTGCGCCCTCGCCCGTCACCCACGCCTGGTTCACCCTTCACCCGTTTCCTGGCTCAAGCCTGGCACACGGCGCGCCGGGTTCCGCAGGCGCCGGTCGCACGCTCACGGCAAGCCCGGGCGCGCGGCCCGGGCGCGGCCCGACCGGCCGGTCCGGTACGGGGGGCGGGACTTTCCGGAGGCGACCCGGGTGTATCGATCACCGGCGTCGACACCGCTCGTGATCAGTACACCTAGCAGCCGTCGTAGCCGGCGGTGGGCATGGAGAGCCTGCGGTGCACGTCGGCCTTGCCGGCCGCGTCGTACGACGGTTCGTCGAGACCGGCGGTCTCCAGCCGTACGCCCCTGCGCTCGCACTCCGCGTAGAAGCCGGGCACGTCGGTCAACGCCCGGGCCAGGACACGTGCGTTGGGGGCGACGAAGAGGTCCACGGCGTCGGCGTCCACGTCGGCCCAGAGCGCGTCGTGGTCGGGGCGGATGGCGTAGAAGAGCAGCTGCCGCGTGATGACGTAGCCCTTGTCACGGGCCCAGCGGTCGCACATCGCGTGCTGGCTGCGGGTGTCGACCAGGAAGGGGTCGCTGTCGAGTTCCTCGAGCGGGGTGAGGCTGGCGATCGCCGCCACCCGAACGTCGTCCATGGGCCGAGACCCTACTCCGAACACGGGCGGGCGAGGAGGGCGTACCCGGGGCGTAGGGGCGGCCCCGGGGATCGCGGCTCCGGGTGTCAGGGCGGGGAGGAGTATCCGCAGGTGTGACAGATGCTCCAGCCGTCCTGGGTGACGGCCAGGACGCCTCCGCAGCGCGGACACTGCGCCGAGTGGCCGGTCGTCCCCTTGGTGCTCACCGCGGCTCCCCTCGCGTCACTGACCGATGGCTACCCCGGCGTCCCGCCGTGGACGCCCCGCATCGTCCGCGCGGGACATCTACCCTCGTCACCGGGGTAAGGAGTACCCAGGCCGTGACAGGGTGGCGGGCGCCGGGGCCGCGCCCCGGTGGTGCCGGGACGAGGCCGGGGCCGTGCCACCAGGCCGGGGCCGTGCCACCGAGGTCGTCGACGAGGAGAGGGCGGGCTGCCAGTGGAGGTCACCTGGTGGGGTCATGCCACCTGCACGGTCGAGGACTCCGGGGTCCGGCTGCTCACCGACCCGCTCTTCACGCGCCGGCTCGCGCATCTGCGGCGCCGCCGCGGCGATCCGCCCCCGCCCGAGGCGACGGTCGCCGACGCGGTGCTCGTCTCGCATCTGCACGCCGACCATCTGCATCTCCCCTCGCTCGCCCGGATCGCACCGGGCACCCGGCTGATCGTGCCGCGCGGCGCCCCGGGCGCCGTGCCGGGCCTCCGGAAGCTGGCGGGCCGCGGGCTGCGGCTGTCCGAGATGGAGCCCGGGGACGAACTGGCCGTGAACGGCGTGACGGTACGGGCCGTGCCGGCGCTGCACGACGGGCGGCGGCTCCCCGTGGGGCCGCACCGCTCCCCCGCGCTCGGCTACGTCCTGGAAGGCGAGGCGCGGACGTACTTCGCCGGGGACACGGGCCTCTTCGACGGCATGGCGGACGCGGTCGGGCCGGTGGACGTGGCGCTGCTCCCGGTGGGCGGCTGGGGTCCGTACCTCGGCCACGGCCACCTGGACGCCGAGCGGGCGGCGGGGGCCCTCGCGGCCCTCTCGCCGGCCGCGGCGGTGCCGGTGCACTACGGCACGTACTGGCCGCTCGGGATGGACGCCGTCCGGCCCCACGAGTTCCACGCGCCCGGTGACGAGTTCGTCCGGCACGCGGCCCGGCTCGCGCCGAAGGTGGTGGTGCACCGGCTCGGCCACGGCGAGCGGGTGCGGCCCGAGGTCGCCCGGTGATCGACCGGTTGTGGGAGGCGGTACGTCAGCTGCCGCCCGAGTCGACGCAGCAGGCCGTCGGCTACCCCACCCTCTTCCTCCTGGTGGCCCTCGGGGCGCTGGTGCCCGTGGTCCCGACGGGGGCGGTCGTCAGCTCGGCGGCGGTGGTGGCCTACCACCAGACGGCGCCGTGGTCGCTGCTCCTCGTCTTCCTCGTGGCGTCCTCGGCCGCGCTCCTCGGCGACGCGACGCTGTACTGGCTGGGCCGGCGCGGCATCGGGTCGAAGAACGGCTCGCGATGGCTGGAGGCCTTGCGGGGCCGGGCGACGCCGGAACTCCTGGAGCACGCCCGGGAGCGTCTGGAGACCCGCCAGGTCTCCGTGCTGGTGCTCTCGCGGCTGGTGCCGGCGGGCCGGATTCCGGTGATGCTGGCGTGCCTGCTCGCGGGCATGCCGCTGCGCCGGTTCGTCCGGGGGGACCTGCCCGCCTGCCTGGCGTGGACGGCGACGTACCAGCTGATCGGGATCCTGGGCGGTTCGCTGTTCCCGGAACCGTGGCAGGGCGTCGTGGCGGCGGTCGGGCTGACGCTTCTGCTCAGCGCGGCCCCCGCCCTGTGGCGACGGCTGCGCGGGGCGCACCGGGACGGGGCCGAGCGGGCCTGAGACGCGCGCTAGGCCCCGGGCGCCCGGGCCCCGGGAACGGCCGACGGGGGCTCCGAGCTCCCGGCCCCGGGGCCTGGCCGAGGAGTCAGGCGGCGAGCAGCCGCGAGGCGCCGACCGGCAGGTCCCAGAGGTCCTGCCGCGGCAGTCCGGCGCGTTCCCAGGCGGCCCGTACCCGGGTGAGGGGCTCCAGGACGGGTTCGGAGGAGAGCACGAACGTCGCCCAGTGCATCGGCGCCATCCGCCGGGCGCCCAGGTCGAGGAAGGCGCGGACGGCCTCCTCGGGGTCGGTGTGGACGTCGCTGAGCCACCAGCGGGGCGCGTAGGCGCCGATCGGGAGCAGGGCGAGGTCGATGCCGGGGTGACGGCGGCCGATCTCCGCGAACCAGTGGCCGTAGCCGGTGTCTCCCGCGAAGTAGACCTGGCGGCCTGACCGGTCGGCGAGGACCCAGCCGCCCCACAGGGAGCGGCAGGTGTCGAGGAGGGTCCGCTTGGACCAGTGGTGGGCGGGGACGAACTCGAAACGGACGCCGTCGAGTTCGGCCGCCTCCCACCAGTCGAGTTCGGTGACGCGGGTGAAGCGCCGGCGGGTGAACCAGCGGCCGAGCCCGGCGGGGACGAAGACGGGGGTGTCCCTGGGCAGCCGCTTGAGCGTGGGGGCGTCGAGGTGGTCGAAGTGGTTGTGACTGATGACGACCGCGTCGACCGGCGGCAGGTCCTCCCAGCGCACGCCGACGGGGGTGATGCGGGCCGGGGTGCCGAAGATCCGGCGTGACCAGACCGGGTCGGTCAGGACGGTCAGGCCGCCGATGCCGACGATCCAGCTGGCGTGTCCGGCCCAGGTGAGGGCGACGGCCCCGGGCGGGACGACGGGCAGCGGACCCGGCTCGTACGGCAGCAGCGGAATGTCGCGCAGCCCGTCGGCGCCGGGGCGGATGGCGCCTTCGCGGGCGAAGCGGGCCATGGCGCGCACACCGGGGAGCGGTGCGGTGAGGCGGTCGGCGAAGGAGCACGGCCAGTCGTCCCGGATCCGGCCGAGGGGCTGGAGGACGGGAGGGGCGGTGCGTGCGCCGTCGGGTCGCGGGGCCTGTGCCGGGCGTGCCGTCTGTTCCGTCATCTGCGGGCTCCGTTCTCGGCGGCTCGTCGGGGAGGGGCGGGGTCTGTGTCGGCTCCGGCGTGCACCCGGGCTCACCGGAGTTCCTCCAGAGCGGCCGCGAACGCCGTCAACGCCTGCGCGATGTGGGGCAGTTCCTCGGGCGTGGTCGAGGTGAGCGCCTCCGTCCGCCGCTCCTCCGTGGCGCCCAGGAGCACCCCGGTGTCGAACCGTGCCCGCAACGAGCCGAGTTCGTCGCCGAAGCGGTGTCCGCCGGGGACCGGCGTGCCCAGCCGCCCGGTGAGGTGGTTCTCCAGCTCCAGGGAGTCGGTGACACCGCGGGCGGTGAGCCCGGCGCGCAGCGGTCCGAGGTCGGCGTAGAGGTGGCGGCCGGAGCGCGGGGGCAGCGCGAGCGCGCCGGTGGCGAGGACGGCCCGGTGGGCCGCCGCGGCCACGCGCCCGTGGAGGGCGGCGCTCAGCGCGGCCCGTACGGTGACGTCCTCGGGTTCGTCGAGGGCGTGCGCCGCGGCGGGCCCGACGGGGCCGGCGACGACCGCGCCGAGGGCGGTGAGGACGTCGAGGGTACGCGCCCGGGGATCGGCGTAGCGGTCCGTGCGGGAGGGGGCGGTGGGCGGGAACCGGGCGATGGCGCAGGGCCAGGCGGCGGGGGCGAGGGCGCCGGCCAGGTCGTAGAGGACGGTGGCGTCGTCCGGGTACATCTCGGCGGGGCTGACGAGGACGGTGTCGCGGGGGGCGTGCAGCGTTTCGCGCCAGGTCTCGTCGCTGATGATGTGCAGCCCCTCGGCGACGGCCGCCTCGCAGGTCTCGCTGACCAGCTCCGGCGGGGCGACGGTGCCGGTGGGGTCGTCGGCGACGGAGAGCAGGAGCAGCCGGGGGTGGCCGCCCTCGGCGCGGACCCGCCGGACGGTCTCCAGGAGGGCGTACGGGTCGGGGACGCCTCCGCACTCGGCGGGGGTCGGCACGTGGTAGGCGGGGCGGCCGAGCAGGCGCGCCTGGGGGGTCCACCAGGCGGGGCAGGGGCGGGGCATCAGGACGTCGCCGCCGTGGGCGGCGATCAGGGCGAAAAGCAGGGGCTGGGCGCCGGGTGCGGCGACCACGTCCTCGGGGTGGGTGCGCAGGCCGCGCCGCCACCAGTACCCGCTCGCGGCCTCGCGCAGCACGGGGCCGCCGCCGGGCGGTTCGACGGCGGTGCGGGCGGCCGCCTCGGCGAGGATGGCGGCGAGGGCGGGGAGCACGGGCAGGCCGGGCTCGGGGACCGGTGGCCCGTAGCGCACCGGCCCGCGGCCCTCAGGAGCCGTCTCCCGCATGTCCCGTACCTCCAGGGCCTGGGTCTGGCGCGTACGGCGCCACTGTCCTTTATACGAAGATTCATGCGGTTTCGCCGCTTCGGTGAACGGCGCCGGGTCGGACCGCGGGCCGGTCGGCGGGGAGCGGGGGCCGGTCGGGCCGGTGTCAGCGCACCAGGACCCGCTCGACCATCAGCTCGACCGCGGAGACGATGGCGTCCGCGTCGATACCGGCCTCGTGGAGCTGTTCCTCCGGCGTCGCCGAGGTGGGCATCGAGCGGACCGCGAGCCGGGCCAGGCGGGGGACGTCACCGTGGCCGTTGGCGTAGGCCTCGGCCACCGCGTCGCCGATCCCGCCCTCCGGGCGGTGGTCCTCGACCGTCAGGACGCAGCCGGTCGTACCGGCCGCCTGGTCGAGGGTGGCGGTGTCCACCGGCTTGACGGAGTAGAGGTCGATGACACGCACGGGTACGCCCCGCTCCTCCAGCACGTCGGCGGCGCGCAGCGCCTCGTGGACGGTCACCCCGGCGGCCACGATAGTGGCACGGTCGTCCTCGCCGTGGCTGCGCAGCACCTTGCTGCCGCCGACGGGGAACTCCTCGTCGGGGTCGTAGAGGACCGGGGTCCCGCCGCGCGTGGTGCGCAGATAGCGGACACCGTCCCGGTCGGCCATGGCGGCGACGAGTTTCGCCGTCTGGTTGGCGTCGCAGGGGTACAGGACGGTGCTGCCGTGCACCGACCGCATCATCGCCAGGTCCTCCAGGCCCATCTGGCTGGGGCCGTCCTCGCCGATGGCGACGCCGGCGTGGGACCCCACGAGGTTGATCCCCGCGCGGCTGACGGCGGCCATGCGGATGAAGTCGTGGGCGCGGGTGAGGAAGGCGGCGAAGGTCGCGGCGTAGGGGACGTAGCCGCGCGTCTGGACCCCGACGGCGGCCGCGACCAGCTGCTGTTCCGCGATGTAGCACTCGAAGTGGCGCTCGGGGTGCGCCTTCGCGAAGTACTCGGTGCGCGTCGAGTCGCCCACCTCGCCGTCGAACGCCACGACGTCGTCGCGCACCGAGCCGAGCGCGGCGAGGGCCTCGCCGTAGGCGTTGCGGGTGGCGACCTTGTCGCCGCCCTTCTCGTAGCGCGGCAGGTCGGGGGCCTCGCCGCCGACGCGGCGCGGGACCCGGGCGGCGGGCGGCTCGGTCACCCCGACCCGGAGGTCGCTGCGTCCGCCCAGTTCGGCGATGGCGGCCTCGGCGTCCGGGAGCGGCTTGCCGTGCATGCCCTCGCGGTTCTCGACGGCGGCGACGCCCCGGCCCTTGCGGGTGGCGGCCAGGATCGCGGTGGGCCGGCCGGTGGTGGCGCGGGCCTCGCGCAGGGCGGCGTCGACCGCGTCGACGTCGTGGCCGTCGATGGACACGGTGTGCCAGCCGAAGGCTTCGAGGCGCGCCGCGTAGGCGCCGAGGTCGTGCTGGTGGCGGGTGGGTCCGCGCTGCCCGAGCCGGTTGACGTCGACGATCATGGTGAGGTTGTCGAGACGGCAGTACGAGGCGTGCTCGACGGCCTCCCAGACCGAACCCTCGGCCATCTCGCTGTCTCCGCAGAGCACCCAGACCTGGTAGGGGACGTGGTCGAGGAACTTCCCGGCGAGCGCCATGCCGACCCCGACGGGAAGGCCCTGGCCGAGGGAGCCGGTGGCGACGTCGACCCAGGGCAGGCGGGGTGTCGGATGCCCTTCGAGCAGGCTGCCGCGCCGGCGGAAGGTGAGCAGTTCGTCGTCGCCGACGACCCCCGCCGCCCGGTACATGGCGTACAGCAGCGGTGAGGCGTGGCCCTTGGAGAGCACGAGCCGGTCGTTGCCCGGATGGTCCGGCCGGTCGAAGTCGTAGCGCAGGTGGCGGGCGAGGAGTACCGCGCCGATCTCGGCGGCCGACATCGACGAGGTGGGGTGGCCCGAGCCGGCCGCGTCGGCGGCTCGCACGGCGTCGACGCGAAGCTGCTGGGCGAGCGCGGACATCGTCTCGTTCATGGCGGACCTTCCTCCACGGACTGCGCGGCGGGCGGGCGGTTCGACGGTGCTCATCACGCGGGTGCCCAGGAAGGCCGGGCGTAACCCGGGAAATCCGCCCCGCCGACGTCCACATTGCAAGATGGGAGTCTCACCATGCGGCCGGAAGGCGTACCGTGGCCGCACCACCCCAGCCGAAGGAGTCCGGCCATGACGCTCAGCTCCACTCCGTCCACACCGTCCGGCGGCCCGGCCCCGTCCACCGGGACGGCGCCCTCCGCGGGTTCGTCGCCCGCCGGGCCTCGGGATACGGCCGTCTACACCCACGGCCACCACGAGTCGGTGCTCCGCTCGCACAGCTGGCGCACCGCCGCCAACTCCGCGGCGTATCTGATCCCCGAACTGCGCCCCGGTCTGGACGTGCTGGACGTCGGCTGCGGGCCGGGCACGATCACCGCCGATCTGGCCGCACTCGTGGCGCCCGGCCGGGTGACCGCGGTGGACGCCTCGGAGGACGTCCTGGACAGGGCGCGCGCCGCTGCCGCCGCGCGAGGGGTGGACAACGTGCGCTTCGCGGTCGGCGACGTCCACGGCCTGGACTTCCCCGACGACTCCTTCGACGTCGTCCACGCCCATCAGGTGCTGCAGCACGTCGGCGACCCGGTGCGCGCGCTGCGCGAGATGAGGCGGGTGTGCCGTCCGGGCGGGGTGGTGGCCGCGCGCGACAGCGACTACGGCGCCTTCGCCTGGTACCCGGAACCGCCCGCCCTGGCCGAGTGGCTGGAGCTGTACCACCGGGTCGCGCGGGCCAACGGCGGCGAACCGGACGCCGGCCGGCGGCTCTTCTCCTGGGCGCGGCGCGCCGGCTTCACGGACATCGTGACGACGGGCGCCACCTGGTGCTTCTCCACGCCCGAGGAGCGGTCCTGGTGGAGCGGCCTGTGGGCGGACCGTACGACGGAGTCCGTCTACGCCCGGCTCGCGGTGGACGGCGGCCACACCACGCCTGCGGGGCTGGCCGCGATCGCCGACGCCTGGCGCGCGTGGGGTCGCCAGGAGGACGCCTGGTTCATGGTGCCGCACGGCGAGATCCTGTGCCGGGTCCCCTGACCCGCACGGCGAGATCCCGTGCCGGGTCCCCTGACCCGCACGGCGGGGCGCCGTCGAACGCCCTCGAAACCGCCGGGGCCCCGGTCCCCGGCGGACGCACGCGGACCCGTCGACCGGCTTCGTGAAGGTCAACTAGGCTCATCCGTATGGAGATTCTGGGAACCACGCTCCGCGTCTGCGTCGACGACCTCGATGCGGCGGTGGACTTCTACGAGCGGCTCACCGGCGGCCGGGCCCTGCGCTTCGAGCGGGCCGGTGTCTCGGTGGCCGCGGTCGGCTGCTTCCTCCTGATGAGCGGCCCCGAATCGGAGCTGGAGGTGCTGCGGAAGGTGGCGGCGACCATCTCCGTCGCCGACGTGGACGCCGCGTTCACCTCGCTGACCGAGGCCGGCGCGAAGGTCGTCGCCGGTCCGGTGCCGACACCGGTGGGGCGCAATCTGATCGCGGTGCACCCGGACGGCTCGGTCTTCGAGTACGTGGACCGGCGCCCGGCGTAGAACGGGCGCCCCGGCACCGCTTCCGCACGTCTCACGGGGACGGCGGGGGCGGGTCGGTGGTGAAGGCGGACACGACCAGGTCGGTGAGGAGCGCGCCGGCGGATCCGTCGGGGTCGAGGTCGGGGTCGTAGATCGTGACGTTGAGCCCGACGCAGCGCTCGGACCGGACCAGGGCGCCGAGCAGCGTGGCCAGTTCGGCGGGCAGCAGCCCGTCGGGGTCGGGGCTGTCGACGGCCGGCATCACGCTCGGGTCGAGGACGTCGGCGTCGAGATGGACCCAGAAACCGTCCAGCGCCTCGCTCTCCAGGCTGAGCGCGGTCGCGGCGGCGAGCTCCTCCGTACCCCACCCCCGGAGTTCGGCGACGGTCACCAGCGGGATCTTGAGAGCGCGCAGCTCGACGACCTCGGGATCGTCGTGGAAGGCGTCACGGATGCCGAGGAGGCGGACGTCCTCGTCGCGCAGGTAGGGCCCGAGTCCTTCGAGGTCGGTGAGATCGCCCTGGCCGCGGCCGGTGGCGAGGGCCACCTCCTCGCCGGCGGCCGCGCCGACACGGCTCGAGTTGCCGGGATGGCGGAAGTCCGGGGAGGCGTCGAGCGCGGCGAGGCCGTAGCGGCCGATGCGGCGCAGGGCGAGTGAGGCGCCGAGCTGGATGGAGCAGTCCCCGCCGAGGATGAGGGGGAAGTCCCCGGCCCGCACGTGCCGTTCGATCCGGTCGGCGAGGGTACGGGTGTAGGCGGCGAGGGCAGCCGCGTGGAAGACGCCGTCGCCTTCCCGCCAGTCACCCCGGTCGTAGCGGGGCGCGACGACGACGCCGCCTTCCCGCGCACCGAGCCTCTGGACGATGCGGTTCTCGCGGAGGGCTCCGGCGAGTTTGTGGCAGCCGGGTACGGTACCGGGCGCCGGCGGCCGCAGACCGAGGTTGGAGGGGGCGTCGATGGCCACGATATTCCGCATGCGCCCCATCCTCTCCGCCGTACTCTGCTTCTTCAACGGCGACGCCCGCACGGCAGTACGGGCGCGAGCACGGACGTACGGAGCGAGATGAGCACGCACACCCAGCACACGTATCGAGTGATCGTGCGCGGCACGTTCGACGGCCTGTCGGAGGAGAGCCGGGCGCGGCTGCTGGCCGAGGCCGACGAACACGGTCTGACGGGGATGCGGTTCACGCCGGAGGGCTCGCTCGCCTACGACCGGACGCTGAAGCACTTCTCGTACCGGCTGATCGTCGTCTCCGACGCGGCGGACGGCGAGGAGATGGCCGCGGCGATCGCCGAGGACAGGGTGGAGACGGCGCTCCGGGAGCGGGGTCACGGTCACGGGGAGCTGAAGTCGTCGGTGACGGACATGGACACCATGAAGATCAACTACAAGCGCTGAGCGACCGGGTCCGGCGGGGGCGGTGTGACCGCCCGGCGCTCGCGGTCCCGCCACACGGGTGCGGGGCATCGCGGCCGTCGACGGGAGGCATCGGGGCCGTCGACGGGGAGCATCGCGGGCGGGAGGCCCTCGGGGCGGAGCCCGGCGGGGCGGACGAGGGCGCGGGAGGCCTCGTTGCCGGGCTGGATGCCGGCCTTCGGGCGGTGGCGGCCCGACGGCGTGCGGCGGCAGGAGCCCCGACGCCTCGGACAGCAGGCCCCGGCCCTCAACGTGCGCGAGGACGCCATAGCCGAGGGGGCCGCTGAGGAAAGCCCCGCGGACGATGGCGTCGATGTCGCCGAAGCCGGCGAGCCGGCCGCCCCGCGGCCCGCCGGGTGGCTCCGGGCGTCGGCCGGCGCGGCGGGCCGGCGTCAGTGGTGGGCGAGGACCGGCCGAGGCTCCTCGTCGTGCGCATCGGCCGGGTCGGGGCGCTGGATGAGCAGGGCCGTGACGACGCCGATGCCGAGCAGGGCGAGCGCCGCGTACATCGCGTGCCGGTAGCCGGCCTCGGTGACGCCTCCGGCGTCGCTCCCCGCCGTGATCATGGCGGAGGCGAGGGCGATGCCGAGCGAGGCTCCGATGCCGAAACAGGCGCCGTTGAGTCCGGAGAGCGAGCCCGGCTTGTCCTTGGGGGCGGTCGTGACGGCGAGGCCGTTGAGGCCGGTGAGCATGAAGCCGCCGTACGTGACGCCGAGCGCGGCCAGCGAGGCGATCAGAATCCCTTCGTTGTGCAGGAAGAAGGTGGCGAAGAGGAAGATCGCGAAGTTGGCGGTCGCGCCGGTGACGACGATCGTGCGCCACCCGACCTTCGGACCGAGCCGCCCGGTCAGGGGGGCGGAGAGGACGCCGATCAGCTGGATCGGTGTCAGGAAGAGGAAGGCGGCGGTGACGGCCGAGAGGCCGAGGCCCACGCGTGCGTCCTGCGAGAACAGCGGGATGGTGAGGGCGATGGCCCCGAACGCTCCCCCCAGGGTGCAGATCGTGGTGAGGAGCAGCGGCCAGGCGCGGCGGGAGGCCAGCACCTCGATGTCGATGACCGGGTCGGCGGCGCTCTTCTGTGAGGCGACGAAGAAGACGAGCGAGGCGAGTCCGCCCAGCAGGAAGCCGAGGGTCAGGACCGACGTCCAGCCCCAGGCGGCGCCCTGGGCGAGACCGACGAGGATGCCGGTGAGGCCGAGCGCGAGGGCGGCGATGCCCCGGGAGTCGAAGCGGCCCTCGGGGGCGGTGGCGGGCACGTCGGGGACGTACTTCCGGACGCCGATCAGACCCGCCACGGCGATGAGGGTGGAGCAGACGAAGATCCCGCGGAAGCCGATGGTGTCGGCGATCTGCCCGCCGCCGATGGCGTCGACACCGGCGAGGCCGCCGTTGACGGCGGTGACGATGCCCGCGGCCTTGCCGAAGCCCGCCGGGGTGAGCAGCTGGTTCAGCGTGAGGAAGGCGAGGGTGAACATCGCGGCCGAGATGCCCTGAAGGACGCGGCCGGCGATGAAGACCTCGATGTTCGGCGCGAAGACGCAGAGCAGGTTTCCGGCGATCAGCACGAAGGCGCAGACGATCATCATCGGCTTGCGGCCGCGCTTGTCGCTGAGACGGGCGAGGGTGACCTGGCCGATGGCCGCCATCAGGAAGAACAGGGTCTGCGAGAGACCGGCGGCGGCCGTGGTGGTGCCCAGGCGCTCGATGACGTCCGGCAGCGCGGGGCTGAGCATCGTGGCGTTGATCTGGTAGCCGAGGACGGCGAGGACCATCGCCAGGAGCATGGGTCCCCGGCCCGTGAGGTCGGATTTGGCTGACATATCGGCCCCTTTGCCTTGGATGTCACGTCGTTGCGCACGCCCCTCGCCAAGCTTGTCTGACAAGTTGCGCCCCGACAGGCTGGACTCTACGCGCGTCACACGTCAAGACCCTTTGACCTGTGAATCCGCATACCGTTGACTTGCCGACAAGTCGGCGGAGGAGGGGCAGTGGCAGTCAGCGGACGGCAGCGACGACCGGTCGTGGTGCTCTACGAGCGGATCGCGGACGCCATCCACCACGGCACCTATCCGCCCGGCTCGACGCTCCCCTCCGAGCCCAAGCTCGCCGGTGAGCTGGGGGTGAGCCGTCCGGCCCTGCGCGAGGCGCTGCTGCTGCTCCAGGAGGACGGCCTGCTCTCGGTGCGGCGCGGAGTCGGCCGGACCGTCGCCGACCATCCGCCGCGCCGCGGCTTCGAACACGTCCAGCCCTTGGAGGAGCTGATCGGGGCGGGCTCGCCGCTGCGCGTACGAGCCCTGCTGCGGGCGGTCGAGGAGCCCACCGACTTCACCACACAGCACCTGCTCGCCCGGGCCGGATCGGAACTGCGGTTCTGGGAGTCGCTGCTGGTCGGAGAGGGTACGGCGGCGACGCTCAGCCAGGAGTGGGCAGCCGCGGACGACGTCCTGGAGCGCGCGCACCCGGACTTCGCGCACGCCCTGCGGACCGCGCCGGCGCCGGAACGGGTCTCAATGCTGGCGGTGCTCGCCGACGCCTCGCGCGGGGTGTCGCTGGGGGCGCACAGCAGTGTGACCGCCACCCTGGTCGGCCAGCGGCGCGGGGACCAGCTCGGCCGCCCGGCCGACACTCCGGCGGTCCTGGTCACCCAGGTGGTACGGGTCGGGGAGGTCCCGGTCCTGGCGGCCAAGCACATGCTCCCGACGGGAGCGCCGGCGCTCCCGGTCCTCCAGTCGAACTGAGCCGACCGGCCGCGCCCCCGGACCGAGCCACCCGGCCGAGCCACCCGGCCGAGCCACCGGGCCGAGCCCCCGCCCACGCCCCCGACCGAGCCCAATCGAGCCCCCCACCGGCCCCGGTGGCCCGGCCCCTGCCGGACGCCCCGCCCCACCCTCCGGCCCCACCGCCCGCCGGCCCGACCCGAGCGCCGGCCCCTTCGAGCCGGGCCCGCACGGCCGCCCGCTCCCTCGAGGATCGGGCCCGCACAGCCGCCCGGCCGCCCCCGAGGACCGGGCCCGCACGCCGCCCGGCCGCCCCCTGTCGCCGCCGTCACAGCGGCGGGGACCCACCGTGGCGTACACTTCCGCGCCATGCACTTGTCTGACAACATCGCCGCCCCTGCCGCGCCCGCCGTCTCCGCGTGGATCCGGCGCGCTCCGAAGGCCGTTCTCCACGACCACCTCGACGGCGGGCTGCGCCCCGCGACGATCGTCGAGCTGGCGCGTGAGTGCGGCTACGCCTCCCTGCCGACCGAGGACCCCGCCGCGCTCGCGGTCTGGTTCCGGGACGCCGCCGACTCCGGTTCGCTGGAGCGGTACCTGGAGACCTTCGCCCACACCTGCGCGGTGATGCAGACCCGCTCCGCCCTGGAGCGGATCGCGGCCGAGTGCGCCGAGGACCTGGCCGCGGACGGCGTCGTCTACGCCGAGATCCGCTACGCCCCTGAGCAGCACCTGGAGGGCGGGCTGACCCTGGACGAGGTCGTCGAGGCGGTGAATGACGGCTTCCGCGAGGGCGAGCGCCGCTCGGGTGGCCGGATCACCGTCCGCACCCTGCTCACCGGCATGCGGCACACCGACCGTTCCCTGGAGATCGCGCGGCTGACCGTCGCCCATCGCGAGAACGGCGTCGCCGGTTTCGACATCGCCGGCGGTGAGATCGGCAACCCGCCGGCCCGCCACCTCCCCGCCTTCCAGCATCTGAAGCGGCACAACTGCCACTTCACCATCCACGCGGGCGAGGCGGTCGGCGCCGAGTCGATCCACGAGGCCGTGCAGATCTGCGGCAGCGAGCGGATCGGCCACGGGGTGCGCATCACGGACGACATCGCCGAGGACGGCACCCTGGGCCACCTCGCCTCCTACGTCCGCGACAACCGCATCGCCCTGGAGGTCTGCCCGACCTCCAACCTGCAGACCGGTGCGGCGAAGGACTACGCCTCGCACCCGATCGACGAGCTGCGCCGGCTCGGCTTCCGGATCACCCTCAACACCGACAACCGCCTGGTCTCCGGCACCACCATGAGCGAGGAGTTCCAGCACATGGTGGACGCCTTCGGCTACGGCCCGGAGGTCTTCGAGGAGTTCACCGTCGCCGCGCTCGACGCCGCCTTCCTGCCCCTCCCCGAGCGGCAGCGGCTGATCGACGAGGTGGTCCGCCCGGGTTACGCGGCCCTGCGCTGACGGCTTGCGCGGACGGTCGCCGGGAAGCCGCCGTCACCGCCCCGAGCGGCTGACGACGGCCGCCGGCGCGCCGTGCCGGGCCGGGCCGGCGACGTCACAGGCCCGGCCCGGCGGCGCGGGGTCCGGCGGCCCTCAGGTCAGCGCGGGCACGTCGAGCGTGAGCGTGCCCGCCTCGGCGTCCAGCACGCCCGGCACCCCGAGCGGAAGCGTGAGCGCGCTCGCGCCGTGGCCGAAGCCCATCTCCTCCACCACCGGGACGCCGAGCCCGCCGAGGCGGTCGGCCAGCACCGCGCGGACGTCGTCGTAGGGACCGCACTCCGCCCAGGAGCCGAGCCCGACGGCCGCGACGCCGTCCAGCCAGCCGGACCGCAGGAGCTGGGTGAGGACGCGGTCCAGGCGGTACGGCTCCTCCCCCACGTCCTCCAGGAACAGCAGGCCGCCCCGGGCCGACGGTCGCGCGTGCGGGGTGGCGAGGTCGGCGGCGAGGAGGCTGACGCACCCGCCGAGGGTGACACCGCGGGCCCGGCCGGGCACCAGCGGCCTCGCGCTCTCGCGTCCGAGCGTCAGGACCGACTCGGGCGCGAACAGCGTGGCCCGCAGACACTCCTGGGTGCGCCGGTCCTCCAGGAAGGCCGCCGCCGCGACCATCGGACCGTGCAGGGTGACCACACCGGCCCGTACGGCGAACGCCTCGTGGAGGGCGGTGAGGTCGCTGTAGCCGACGAAGACCTTGGGCCCCGACGCCCGCATCGCGGCCCAGTCGAGCAGGTCCACCATCCGCTGGACGCCGTAGCCGCCCCGGGCGCAGATGACCGCCGCGACGCCGGGGTCGCACCAGGCCTGCTGGAGGTCGCGGGCCCGGCCCGCGTCCGTGCCCGCGAGATAGTCCAACGCGGGATGGGTGTCGAGGACGTGGGGGGCGACCACGGGGTCCAGACCCCAGCCGCGCAGAATGTCGAGGCCGGCGGCGAGGCGCTCCTCGGGCACGGGGCCGCTGGGCGCGACGACGGCGACCCGGTCACCGGCCCTCAGCCGGGCGGGCCGGAGCAGCGGCGCCACCGGGCGTGGCTGGTCCGCAGGAGTCCGGGCCCCCGTCATTCCCTCAGCTCCAGACGGGGGACGTCGGGCCGCTCGATGCCGAAGGTCTGGGCGTACAGCGACAGTTCGGCCTCCAGGGCGCGGATCACGGTGCCTGCGCGCCGGAAGCCGTGGCCCTCGCCCTCGAAGGCGATGTACGCGTGCGGGACGCCCCGTCCGGCCATCGCCGCCAGGAACCTCTCGCTCTGCGCGGGCGGGCAGATCACGTCGTCGAGCCCCTGGAGCAGCAGGAACGGGGCGGAGATCCGCTCGACGTGGGCGAGGGGCGAGCGTTCCTTGTAGCGGGCGGGGACCTCGGCGAGCGGCCCGACCAGCGACTCGAGGTAACGGGACTCGAAGTCGTGGGTCTCGTCGGTTGCCCAGCCGAGCAGGTCGAGGATGGGGTAGATGATCGTGCCGCAGGCGTAGACGTCGCTGGTGACCAGTGAGGCGGCGGTGGTCCAGCCGCCCGCGCTGCCGCCGCGGATCGCGAGGCGTGCCGGGTCGGCGGTGCCTTCGGAGGCGAGCGCCTCGGCGACGGCCGCGCAGTCCTCGACGTCGACGACGCCCCACTGCTCGTGGAGGCGTTCGCGGTACTCCCGGCCGTAGCCGGTCGAGCCGCCGTAGTTCACCTCGGCGACGCCGATGCCGCGGGAGGTGAAGTAGGCGATCTCCAGGTCGAGGACGAGCGGTGCGTGCGCGGTCGGGCCGCCGTGCGCCCAGACCACGAAGGGCGGCAGTTCGTCGGCGGGGGCGATGCGGTCGGGGTTGTGCGGAGGGTAGACGTGGGCGTGGATCTCCCGGTTGTCGGGCCCGGCGAAGGTGCGGATCTGGGGCTCGGGGTAGTACGCCGGGTCGACCGGGTCGTCGTGGGCCGAGCCGATGACGCGGGTCCGGCCGGTACAGGTGTCCAGCTCCACGATCTCGTAGGCGCTGCGCGGGCTCGCGGCGACGCCCGCGACCCGGCTGCCGTGCGCGGCGAGGGTGGGGGCCCACTCGGTCCAGGGGCCGGCCGCGTCGACGACCTCCCCGCTCTCGGGGTCGAGTATCCCGAGGGAGGTGGCGCCCCTGCCGTGGATGACCGCCACGAGGCCGTTCTCCAGGGGGCGGAACCAGCTGAGGCCGATCTTCCACAGCGGGCCGCCGAACTCCTCGGCGCGGGGGCACAGGGCGACCGGCTCCCCGTCCGCTCCGGGGCGGTAGACGTTCCACCAGCCGCTGCGGTCGCTGAGGTACAGCAGCTGTCCGTCGGGGGTCCAGTCGACCTGCGGGACCGACTCCGCGGGCCCGCCGGCGACGCGCCGCGCCGCCGCGAAGAGGCCGTCGGCCGTGACGTCGGCGAGCAGCACCTCCGTACCGTCCCAGGGCATGCGGGGGTGGTCCCAGGCGATCCAGGCCGCCTGTCCTCCGTCCGGGGAGAGGCGCGGGCCCGTGACGAAACGGTGGGCGCCGTCGGAGAGTTCGCGTACCGCCGAGCGGTCCTCGGCCGCCGATCCGTCCAGCGGGACGGCGGCGACGACCCGGCGCACGTCGGTGGGCGCGGGTCCGGTGAACTCCTCCAGGACGCACCACACCTCGTCCCGTTCCGGGTGGAGGACCGGGTCGGCCCAGCGCAGGCCGCCGCCGGTGGCCGCGACGGGGGTGAGCGGCCGGGGGACGGCCGCGTCGCCTCCGGCGTCCGGTTCGTAGGCGTAGAGCCGCTGGTCGGGGAAGTGGCTGAAGACGATCAGCGGGCCGCCGTCGTGCCGGGCGAGTCCGGCCCACGGCTGTCCGCCGTATTCGACGACCCGGCTGCGGACGTTCCACGGGGCGGGGAGGACCTGCTCCTCGGCGCCGTCCGCCCGACGGCGCACCAGGGCGCGCCGCCCGCCTTCCGTGGGGCGGGGCGCCGTCCACCACAGCTCGTCGCCGACGGTGCCGAGGTACTCGGGGCGTCCGTCGAGGGACGCGGCGAGGGCCGCGTCGATGGGTGAGGGCCAGCTGCCGTAGGGGCTCGTGGGTACCATGCCGACTCCCCTACGCGGTCTTCAGATAGTGGTCGAGTACGTCGACGCCGAAGTGCAGCGCGTCGACGGGGACGCGCTCGTCGACGCCGTGGAACAGCGCGCCGTAGTCCAGCTCCGGGGGGAGCTTCAACGGCGAGAAGCCGTAGCCGGTGATCCCGAGCCGGGAGAACTGCTTGGCGTCGGTGCCGCCGGACATGGAGAAGGGGATGACGTGACCGGCCGGGTCGAAGCGTTCCACGGCGGCCCGCAGCTTGGCGAAGGTCGGCGAGTCGACCGGTGCCTCCAGGGGGATCTCGCGGTGGTGGAACTCCCACGCGACGTCGGGTCCGGTGAGTCGGTCCATCGTCGCGGCGAACTCCTCCTCGCCGCCGGGCAGCATCCGCCCGTCCACGTAGGCGACGGCGTGCCCCGGGATGACGTTCACCTTGTATCCGGCGTCGAGCATCGTCGGATTGGCGCTGTTGCGGACGGTCGGCTCGACGAGCGCGGCGGCGGGGCCGAGCTTCTCCAGGAGGGTGTCGATGTCGAGGTCCTCGGCGGTGACGTCGGTCTCGATGCCGTACAGCGCGGCGAGTTCGGCGAGGGCCGCCCGCACGGTCGGGGTGATCCGGACCGGCCAGGTGTGGGCGCCTATGCGGGCGACGGCGGCGGCGAGCCGGGTCACGGCGTTGGCCGTGTTCACCTTCGAGCCGTGTCCGGCCCTGCCGTGGGCGGTGAGCTTGACCCACGCGGTGCCGCGTTCGCCGGCCGCGATGGGATAGAGCGTCATGCCGGGGTGCGGGTGGAAGCTGAACGCCCCGGATTCGCTGATGCCCTCGGTGCAGCCGTCGAAGAGACCGGCGTGCCGGTCGGCGAGGAACCCGGAGCCGTCCTCGGCGCTGGCCTCCTCGTCGGCGGTGTACGCGAGGACGATGTCGCGGCGGGGGCGGATGCCCTGGCGGGCCCAGGAGCGGACCACGGCGAGCACCATCGCGTCCATGTTCTTCATGTCGACGGCTCCGCGGCCCCAGACCACGCCGTCGCGGACCTCGCCCGAGAAGGGGTGGACGGTCCAGTCGGCGGGCTCGGCGGGCACCACGTCGAGATGGCCGTGCACGAGCAGCGCGTCGGCGGACGGGTCGGTGCCCTCGATCCTGGCGACGACGTTGGTGCGGCCGGGGGTGCGCTCCAGGAGGAGGGGCTCGAGTCCCGCCGCGGCGAGGCGTTCGGCGACGTACTCGGCGGCGGGCCGCTCGCGGCAGTCGCCGCCGCCTCTGTTGGTCGTGTCGATCCGGATGAGCTCGGAGGTGAAGGTCACCACCTCGTCGAGCGCCTCGGTGTCGGGCCGCTGTCGGGCGGGCTCAGCCATACTGCTCCTCCACCGCGGCCGAGACGATGGTCGTGACCGCCTTGAACGTGCGAATGCCTTCGTACATCGTCTCGCTGGTGTAGGCGACCCGGCGCTCGCCCCTCCGCGCCACGCCGGGCACGACGGTGGCGGCGGAGGCCAGGTGCTCGGCGTCGAACTCCAGCTCCAGCGTGAACGGGCCGCCGCGCACGGGGGCGTGCCGCACGGCGAGGCCCGCGGCCGCCTTGGCCGCCGCCCGGATCTCGCCGGCCGTGCGGCTCGGGGTCCGGCACACCGCCGCGTACCGCGAGACATGGTCCTTGACCGCGACCTTGGGCGCCTCAGGGGCGTACCCGAGGGCGTCCTCGCAGGTCAGGTCGTCACCGGTGACGAGGACCACCGGCACGCCGAACTCCGCCACCACACGGGCGTTGAGCAGGCCCTCGCTCGCCCGCTCCCCGTTCAGCCAGACGCCGGTGATGGAGTTCGCGAGATAGGTGTGGGCGAGGACGCCCTCGGCGCCCGCCCCCGTGTGGTAGCCGACGAAGGCGATGCCGTCGACGTCGCCGTGCTGCACGCCCTCCACCATGGACAGCGACTTGTGGCGTCCGGTGAGCATCTCCGCCCGCTCGTCGAGGTGTTCGAGGAGGAGGTTCCGCATCGACCAGTGCGCTTCGTTGATGAGCACCTCGTCGGCGCCGCCGTCGAAGAAGCCGAGCACCGCCGCGTTCACGTCCGAGGTGAACAGGGACCGGCACCGCTCCCACTGCGGTGTCCCCGGCAGCACGTCGGCGGGCCAGGTGACACCGGTGGCGCCTTCCATGTCGGCACTGATCAGGATCTTCATGCCTGGAAACCGTACGCGGCGACCGGCGGCACGACCACCCCTGTGGACAAGTGTCGGCGGACCGGGCGGACGCCGTGGTCAGTCCTCGTGGCCGAGGTGCAGATCGCGTTCGGTGCGGCCGCCGCCCGCGACCTGGAGGACGGTGGCGACCGGCGGGTAGCCGGCGGCGATGACGGTGTACTCGCCCGAGGACAGGTCCACGAAGCGGAACGTGCCGTCCGGCCCGGTCGTCAGGGTGTCGACGACGTTGCCCGCGGCGTCGAGGAGGGTGACCCGGGCGTCCTCGACCGGGCGCCCGCCGCCCGCGCGGACGGTGCCGCGCAGGACGGCGCCGCCGGCCAGCTCGACGTCCTGACGGGTCTCGCGGGAGGACTGCACGCTGACGGGGAGGGCGGCGGGCCGGAAGGCGGGGGCGCTGGCGGCCAGGGTGTACTCCCCCGCGACCAGTTCCGTGATCACGTAGCCGCCCTCGCGTCCGCTGCGGGTGGAGGCGACGACCTCTCCGCGCACGTCGGTGAGGGTGACGGCCGCGTCGCGTACGGGTGAGCCGTCGGCGGTGAGGACCGTTCCGGCCAGCCGACCGGCTCCGCCGAGGACGACGTCGAGCTCGACGGGGCGCTCTCCGACGGTGACGGAGACGGCCTGGGGCTGGTGTCCGCCTGCGGCCGCGATCAGGACGTACGAGCCGGGTCCCGGGACGCCGAGGGCGTAGCGGCCGTCCTCGCCGCTGCCGCCGCGCCCGATCTGCCGTCCCTGGACGTCGATCAGGGTCAGCGCGGCGCGGGGGACGCGGCTGCCGTCGTGGTGCCGCACGGTTCCGCAGACGGGAAGTCCCGCGGGGTGGGGGGCGGCAGGGGCCGCGTCCCTGGCCCGGGGGACGGCGGTGGGGGCCTCGGTGGCGGGGGTGTGGTGCGACACCAGCGGTTTCTCCTTGAGGAAGAAGGCGAGGACGAGGCCGAGCACGAGGACCGGCACGAGGTAGAGGAAGATGCGGGGCATCGCGTCCGCGTACGCCTGGATGTAGGCGTCGCGCAGGGCGGGCGGCAGGGCGTGCACCGTCTGGGGAGTGATCGATTCGGCGGCCGGGAGGCCCGCTCCGGCCGTCGTCCTCGGGAGGGAGTCGGCGAGGGCGTCGTCGAGCCGGGAGGCGAAGAGGGTGCCGAAGACGGCGGCGCCGACGCTGCCGCCGATCTGGCGGAAGTAGTTGTGTGCGCTCGTGGCGGTGCCGAGGTCCGTGGGGCGCACGGAGTTCTGCACGGCCAGGATGAGGACCGGCATGACGAGGCCGATACCGATGCCGAGGACGGCCTGCCAGACGCTGTGGTGCAGGCGCGGGGTGTCGGTCTCCATCCGGGAGAGCAGCCACATGCCGACGGCGGAGACGGCGCCGCCGACGACCGGGTAGAGCCGGTAGCGGCCGGTGCGGCTGATCAGGTGGCCCGAGACGATCGAGGCGATGACGATCCCGCCCATCAGGGGCAGCATGAGCAGGCCGGACTCGGTCGCGGTGGCTCCCTCGACCATCTGCAGGAAGGTCGGAAGGTAGCTGGCGGCGCCGAAGAGGGCGATGCCGACGACCGCGCCGACGAGGCTGGTGACGGTGAAGACGGAGTCACGGAACAGCCGCAGCGGGATGAGCGGTTCGGCGGCGCGGTGCTCCACGGCGAGGAAGAGCAGGACCGACGCCGCCGCGCCGCCGCCGAGTCCGAGGATGACCCGCGAGTCCCAGGCGTACTCGGTTCCGCCCCAACTGGTCAGCAGCACCAGGCAGGTGGAGGCCGCGGCGAGCAGGAGCGCGCCGAGTACGTCGAGCCTGGCCCTGGTCCGCGGCCTGGGGAGCTTGAGCACGAGGGCGACGACGGCGAGGGTGAGGAGTCCGAAGGGGACGTTGAAGTAGAAGCACCAGCGCCAGGAGACGTGGTCGGTGAAGAAGCCGCCGAGCAGGGGCCCGGCGACGGAGGCGAGGCCGAAGGCGGCTCCGATCAGGCCCATGTAGCGGCCGCGTTCGCGGGGCGGGACGATGTCGGCGATGATCGCCTGGACGCCGATCATGAGGCCGCCGGCGCCCACGCCCTGGACGGCCCGGAAGGCGATGAGCTCGTCCATGGTCCGCGACCAGCCGGCGAGGGCCGAGCCGATGACGAAGACGACGATGGCGAAGAGGAAGACGCCCTTGCGGCCGAAGAGATCGCCGAGCTTGCCGTACACGGGCAGGCCGATGGTGGCGGTGAGGAGATAGGCGGTGATGGCCCAGGACATCCGGTCCAGGCCCTGGAGTTCGCCGACGATCTTGGGCAGGGCGGTGGCGACGATCATCTGCTCCAGCGCGGCGAGCAGCAGCGCGAGCATGAGCCCGCAGAAGACGAGCCGGACCCGGCGGGGATCGAGGGCCGGTTCCGGTCCGGCCGGCGGCTCGTGGCCGGAGGGCGGGCCGCCCTCGACGAGCGGCACGTCGTCCTTCACCAGCGTGATCGCACCCACGTGCTGCTCCCCTCGTCACGGCGTCAGCGCCGCGGCCATTCTTCGCATTGGGCGCGAAGGGGGAGCAAGTCGGGCGGGCGGAGCGTTCCGTGGCGCTCCGGGGCGTGAACGGCCCTGCATACGGTGGCACTTGGGGCGCTCATCAGCGCGTTTGAGAGAGCGCCCGCGCCCCCGGGGCGCGGGGGGCGCTCGCACGGGGGCGCGGGGAAACCACTCGAATCGGTGAGCGGGGTGTGCCGCGGGTGCTACTTCTCGACCTCGGCCGCCAGGTTGGCCAGCACGGCGTCGTGGATGCGGGCGAGACCCTTGGGGGCGAAGGTCTTCTCGAAGAAGCCGCCGATGCCTCCCGCGCCGTTCCAGACGGTCGTCACGACGGTCTTGGACCTGCCCTCGCCGGCGGGGGTGACGGTCCAGGTGGTGACCATGGAGGAGTTGCGGTCCTTCTCGACGAGCTGTCCGTCGGTGGGCTCGGTGACCTCCAGGAGGCAGTCCCTGATCCGCTTGCTGGTCGCCTGGAGCTTCCAGTGGACGAGGGTGCCCTCGCCGTCGCCGCCCTCGCGGACCTCGTACTCGCTGAAGTGCTCCGGAAGCACCTTCGCGCGCGTGCCGCTGTAGTCGGCCAGAGCGTCGAACACCGTCTCCGCGTCCGCCGCGATGATCCGCTCCGTGGTGGCCTCGACCTGCGCCATTGCACTTCCTCCAGCACTCGGTTCCTCAGGGGTGGGGCACCAGCCAACCACCTGGGCCCGGGGCTCCCAAATCCGGCTTGCGACGATCAAGGGAACAAGTGTTCTATTGTGGCCACGGAGCCGAGGACGGACGATCGAGGAGGCGGCCATGCGCTGGGACAATCTGGGCGACGACCCCGCCGCTTCGGCCGGAACCGCGCTGTTCGGCGCGGACGCGGTCACCACCCGCACCTTCGACACCCCCGAGTTCCGCGGGATCACCTTCCACGAGGTGCGGGCCCGTTCGATCCTCAACCGCGTGCCGGGGGCCTCCCGGATGCCGTTCGAATGGACGGTGAACCCCTACCGGGGATGCACCCACGCGTGCGTCTACTGCTTCGCCCGCAAGACCCACAGCTATCTGGACCTCGACACCGGACTCGGGTTCGACTCCCAGATCGTGGTGAAGACCAACGCCCCCGAGCTGCTGCGCGGACAGCTCGCGTCCCGGCGCTGGCAGGGGGCGCACATCGCGATGGGCACCAACGTCGACTGCTACCAGCGCGCCGAGGGCCGCTACCGCCTGATGCCCGGCATCATCGCGGCCCTGCGCGACCACGCCAACCCGTTCTCGATCCTCACCAAGGGCACCCTGATCCTGCGCGACCTCGACCTCCTGGTGCAGGCCGCCGAGGTGACCGAGGTGGGCATCTCGGTCTCGGTCGGCTTCATCGACGAGGAGCTGTGGCGCACGGTCGAGCCCGGCACACCCTCGCCCCCGCGGCGCCTGGAGGTCGTAGGGACGCTCGGCGAGCACGGCATCGGCTGCGGGGTCCTGATGGCGCCGGTGATCCCGTTCCTCGGCGACCGGCCGGAGCAGCTTCGCGAGACCGTGCGCGCCGTCGCCGACGCCGGCGCGACCTCCGTGACCCCGCTCGTCCTGCATCTGCGGCCCGGGGCGCGCGAGTGGTTCA
The DNA here is from genome assembly GCF_040677675.1 of Streptomyces sp. NPDC053755. Classification (NCBI taxonomy): domain Bacteria; kingdom Bacillati; phylum Actinomycetota; class Actinomycetes; order Kitasatosporales; family Streptomycetaceae; genus Streptomyces; species Streptomyces sp. NPDC053755. The sequence continues at coordinate 168,612 of NZ_JBFASK010000004.1, forward strand.
TGACGTGGCTGCGCCACCACCACCCCCACCTGGTGGGCCGCTACGAGCGGATGTACGCGGACGGGGCGTACGCGCCGACCTGGTACCAGCGGCGGATCACCCGTCAGGTCCACGAGCTGGCCGACGAGTTCGGGATCGGTCCGGCCCGCCGGGGCGCCTCGCGCCGGATCCCCGTACCCGAGGAGCCCGCGCTCGCGGGACCGACCCAGCTCACCCTCCTCTGATCGGGTGACCTCTCGGCGGAACAGGTCCTTCCGCATGGGGATCCGGGCACGGACGCCCTATGAACCCACGCGCAGGAACGCTGATCGCCGCTGGAGCGCTGGTCGCCGGGACGGTCGCCGTCCTGCCGGCGTCCGCCGAGCCCCGGCCCGAGCCGGCCGTCCGCCCCCTGGCCCCGCTCGTCTGGACCGGCTGCGCCACGCCGGCGTACCCGCGGCTCCAGTGCGCCACGCTGAGGGTGCCGCTGGACCACGCCGCCCCGGAGGGCCGGACGATCACGCTCGCGCTGACCCGCGTCCCGCACACCGCGAAGGTGTCCCAGGGACCGCTCGTCGTCAATCCGGGCGGTCCCGGCGGCAGCGGGCGGACCCTGGCCGGCTACGTGGCGGCCTCGCTGCCCGCGGAGGTGGCGGCGGGATACGACGTGGTCGGCTTCGACCCGCGCGGGGTGGGCGGGAGCGAGCCCGCCCTCGACTGCAAGCCCGGCCACTTCGCCCCCGTACGCCCGGACTCCGTCCCGGGCGGCGCCGAGGGGGAGGCGGCCGGCGTGGAGCGGGCGCGGTCCTTCGCCGCGGCGTGCGGCGAGAAGCACGGCGACGTGCTGCCCTACATCGACACCGTCAGCACGGCCCGCGACCTGGACGCGATCCGCGCCGCCCTCGGCGCGCCGCGCCTCAACTATCTGGGCTACTCCTACGGGACGTACCTCGGAGCCGTCTACGCCCGGCTGTTCCCGGAGCGAGTGCGCCGCTTCGCCCTGGATTCCGTGGTCAATCCGCAGGGCGTCTGGTACGAGGACAACCTCGCGCAGGACTACGCCTTCGACGCCCGGCACAAGGACTTCATGGCCTGGGTGGCCCGGCAGGACGCCGCCTACGGGCTGGGCTCGGATCCGGCGGCGGTCGAGGCCGCCTGGTACCGGATGCGCGAGGAGCTGCGGACGAAGCCGGCGGGCGGCACGGTCGGCCCGGGCGAGCTGGAGGACACCTTCCTGCCCGGCGGCTACTACGACGGCTACTGGCCGAGGCTGGCGGAGGCCTTCTCCGCGTACGTCAACCGGCAGGACGGGGCCCCGCTGGCCAGGACGTACGCCGCCATCGCGGCGGCAGACGGCGCGGACGACAACGGCTACTCGGTCTACACGAGCGTGCAGTGCCGGGACGCGGCGTGGCCGCGCGACTGGGGCGTATGGCGCAAGGACAACTGGGACGTGCACGCGAAGGCGCCGTTCTCCACCTGGAACAACGCCTGGTACAACGCTCCCTGCGCGTTCTGGCCGGTGGAGTCCCTGACGCCGCCGGACGTCACGAACGCGGAGGTGCCGCCGGTGCTCATCCTCCAGGCCTCGGACGACGCCGCCACTCCGTACGAGGGCGCCGTGGCGCTGCACCGGATGGTGCGCGGCTCCAGCCTGGTGGTGGAGGCGGGCGGCGGGAACCACGGCGTGTCCCTGGTGGGGAACGACTGCGTCGACGGCCACCTGGAGGCCTTCCTGGCCACCGGACGGGTACCGCGCGGGGCCGCGGGCGCGGAGGCGGACGCGGTCTGCGCGGCCCTGCCGGAGCCCAAGCCCGCGAAAGCCCCCCAGGGGCGCGGAAGCGCCGCGGACCCCCGGCCGGAGGGCGCCACCCTGCACGGCCTGCTCGGCCACGCCGGCTGAGAGCGCGCCCCCGGGGGCCGGCGGCACTCTCGCGACATGTTTCAGCCGTCGGGCCCCCGGCCGTGGAGGCGGTCGAGTGCCCGCCGGGCCGCCGGGGCCAGGCGGGGGTGGGGAAGGGCCGCTTCGAGGGTGGGGCGGGCGCGCTCGTCACCGAGGGCGCCCAGGCCCTCGACGCAGGCGAGCCCGACGCGCCAGTGCGGATCGTCGGCGGCGAGACGTCGTTCGAGGACGGTGATCAGGGCCGGCACGGACTCGGGCGCGCGCAGGTCCGAGAGCAGACGGACCGGCAGCAGGGCGTAGGAGACGCGCAGTTCGTTGGTGGCGAGGGCGGCGGCGGCCCTCGCCGTGCGCGGGTCGCCGAGCCGCGTCAGCGCGTAGGCGGCGGAGACGCAGCGTTCGGGGTCGCGGTGGTTGAGCAGGAGGACGAGGGCCTCGAAGGCGCGCGCGTCACCCGCGAGGCCCAGCCGGAAGGCGGCGATCTCGCGGGCCCAGAGCGGCTGTCCGGGCGCCGTGAGAACGCGCGCGAGCGCGCTTTCGTCATCACCGGTGACGAGTTCTTCGAATGCCGCGGAGTCGCCGTGGATCTCGTTCCGCAATCGATCGATCATCGAGCAGAATTCGGGGTCCCGAGCGATATCCATGGCGTTCAGCGTATCCGCGATCCAGATCACATTTTCTGAACTTCCCGGGACTGGCGCGCTCGTTACCCGCCGGTTAATCTCAGGTGAGCGGGTCACCCCCCGCATCACTCACAACGGCCTGGTGACGCAGCCGTCGTGAGATCGAGTTTGTCGGTTCGGCAGTTTCGACGTGGCTCCGGGACAGAGTCCGTCGCCTTTTCCCGCGCGTTCTCCGCGCGCCCGCATTGCCGCCCTCAGTCGTCACTCTTCTCTCCCTGGAGTCCCCTGATGGACACCCCTCTCTCCACCATCGCCGTCGTCGGTCTCGGCACCATGGGCAGCGGCATCGCCGACGTCCTGGCCCGGGCCGGCCGCGAGGTCATCGGTATCGACATCAGCGACGCCGCCGCCGCGCGCGCCGTCGCGGCCCTGGAGTCCTCCACCGCCCGCGCGGTGGCCCGTGAGCGGATCACGGAGGAGGAGCGCCGCGACGTCCTCGCCCGTTTCCGCACCTTCTCCGACCTCCAGGCGGCCGCCGAGGCCGATCTCGTGATCGAGGTCGTGCCCGAGTCGTACGAGGCCAAGCAGGAGGTGTTCCGGGCGCTGGACTCCATCGTCCGGCCCGACGCGATCATCGCCACCGGCACCAACGCCCTGTCCGTGACGCGTCTCGCCGCCGACTCGGCGCACCCCGAGCGGGTGCTCGGGCTGCACTTCTTCACCCCGGTCCAGGCGATGAGGCTGGTGGAGGTCGTCTCCTCGGTCCTCACCGCCCCGCAGGCCGTCCAGACCGTCACCGACCTGGCCCTCGACCTCGGCAAGGAGCCCGTGGCGGTCGGCGACCGGCCCGGATTCGTCGCCGACGGCCTGCTGTTCGGCTACCTCAACCAGGCCGCGGCGATGTACGAGGCGAAGTACGCCTCCCGCGAGGACATCGACGCCGCCATGAGGCTGGGCTGCGGCCTGCCGATGGGACCGCTGGCGCTGCTGGACCTGATCGGCATCGACACCGCCCGTACCGTCCTCGAGGCGATGTACAGCGAGTCGCACGACCGGCTGCACGCTCCGGCGCCGATCCTCAGGCAGCTCAGCGAGGCGGGGCTGACCGGCCGCAAGTCGGGCCGCGGCTTCTACACGTACGACGCGCCCGGCTCGGCCACCGTGGTCCGCGACGCGCTGACGCCCCTGGAGGACTCGGCCACGGGCGGTCAGCGGACCCGCGAGGTCCGCTCGGTCGGCGTCGCCGGCTCCGGGACGATGGCCTCCGGCATCGCCGAGGTCTTCGCCAAGGCCGGTTACACGGTGGTCCTCGCCGCCCGGTCGCAGGAGAAGGCCGACACGGCCAAGGCCCGGATCGCCAAGTCGCTCACCCGTTCGGTCGACAAGGGCCGGATGACCGGCGAGGCCCGGGACGAGACGCTGGCCCGGATCACCCCGGCCGGTTCGCTGGACGCCTTCGCCGAGGTCGACCTCGCCGTCGAGGCGGTCGCCGAGGACCTGGAGATCAAGCAGCAGCTCTTCGCGACCCTCGACAAGATCTGCAAGCCGGGCGCGGTGCTCGCCACCACGACCTCCTCGCTGCCCGTCGTCGCCTGCGCCCGCGCCACCTCGCGCCCGCAGGACGTCATCGGCATGCACTTCTTCAACCCGGCCCCGGCGATGAAGCTGGTGGAGATCGTCCGTACGGTCCTGACGGCCGACGACGTCCACGCCACGGTCCGCGAGGTGACCGCGAAGATCAGGAAGCACCCGGTGGACTGCGGCGACCGTGCCGGATTCATCGTGAACGCGCTGCTCTTCCCGTACCTCAACAACGCGATCAAGATGGTCCAGGAGCACTACGCCACCCTGGACGACATCGACGCCGCCATGAAGCTGGGCGGCGGCTACCCGATGGGGCCGTTCGAGCTCCTGGACGTCGTCGGCCTGGACGTCTCGCTCGCCATCGAGCAGGTGCTGCACCGCGAGTTCCGCGACCCGGGCCTGGCCCCGGCGCCGCTCCTGGAGCACCTGGTCGCGGCCGGCTGCCTCGGCCGCAAGACGGGGCGCGGCTTCCGCGAATATGCCCGACGCTGAGCCGTACGCGGGCTGGGGAGGGTTGCTGAGCCCCCCGGGCTCCCCGGGCGACCCCGGCGACCCTCCCCCACCTGGGCACACTCCCGCACTGATGCAGTACGTTCAGGACATGTCCAAGGCCGCGAAGTCACCCCGTGCCACCTCCCCGTCCGACTCCACGGAGAGTGCGGCGGGCACCCGCGCGGCCGCTCAGCGGCTCAAGATGCGCCGTGAGCTGGCCACGGCGGCCATGGAGCTGTTCGCGACCAAGGGGTACGAGGCCACCACGGTCGACGAGATCGCCGCCGCGGCCGGGGTCGCGCGCCGGACCTTCTTCCGCCACTTCCGCTCCAAGGAAGAGGCGATCTTCCCGGATCACGACGACACCCTGGTGCGCGCGGAGGCGGTGCTGAACGCCGCGCCGCCGCACGAGCACCCGCTGGACACGGTCTGCCGGGGCATCAAGGAAGTCATGAAGATGTACGCGGGGTCCCCGGCGGTCTCCGTGGAGCGCTACCGGCTGACCCGCGAGGTACCGACCCTGCGGGAGCGCGAGATCGCGTCGGTGGCCCGCTACGAACGGCTGTTCACCCGCTATCTCCTGGGCCATTTCGACGAGCGCGACCACCACGACGGCAACGACGACCCGCTGCTCGCCGAGGTGGCGGCGTCGGCGGTGGTCACCGCCCACAACCACGTCCTGCGCCGCTGGCTGCGGGCCGGCGGTCAGGGCGACGTCGAGGCGCAGCTGGACCACGCCTTCGCGATCGTCCGGGAGACCTTCGGCTCGGGCATAGGCGCCGGCCGGCCCGCCCAGGCGCCGCCGGTCCAGCAGCCGGCCCCCCAGGCGGCCCCCTCGCGGGCGGCGGCCCAGGAGCCGGCGGCGACCGTCTCCGCCGAGGGCGACGTGATGGTGGCCGTGGCGCGCACCGACGCTCCGCTCGACGAGGTCATGCGCACCATCCGGCAGGCGCTCACCCGCGGCTGACCGCTCGTCTCCGTCGAAGGCCGCCCCCGCCGGGGGCGGCCTTCGTCCGTTTTCGTCCCCACCCTCGATCGATCATCGCTCATGTGTGACCGGTGGATTGCATCTGAGTGAAATTGTTGGCACGCAGTGCCTTGTCAGGTGACACGCGGTGCCATACGTTGAGGGTGTCCGGGCGGCCGGCGCGCAGAGGTCTCCTCGTGCGCCGGCTGTCCCCACAAGCGATCGTGATTGTGCGCCCGGACGCCTGCGTCACAGGCAACCTCCGCGACCGGCTCGGCTTCCTCGGCGCCTTTGTCACGAGCAAAGGCGGAGTGAGGCGGAGCAGGCGCAGCCACGCACCACCCGCCGAACCGACGGCACACCTCCACAGCACCACCCGTAGACGTAACCCCACAGCGTCCCCTCGGACGCCGCACCGCCGGAGGCACACCCGTGAAGGAAATCCTGGACGCGATCCAGTCGACGGAGTCCACGTCCGCCGACTTCGCCAACCTCAAGCTGCCCGAGTCGTACCGCGCGGTGACCGTGCACAAGGACGAGGCCGAGATGTTCTCCGGCCTCCCCAGCCGCGAGAAGGACCCGCGCAAGTCGCTGCACCTCGACGACGTGGCGCTGCCCGAGCTCGGCCCGGGCGAGGCCCTGGTCGCCGTCATGGCCAGCTCGGTCAACTACAACTCGGTGTGGACCTCGATCTTCGAGCCGGTGTCCACCTTCGGCTTCCTGGAGCGCTACGGCCGGCTCAGCGACCTCAGCAAGCGTCACGACCTGCCGTACCACATCATCGGCTCCGACCTCGCGGGCGTCGTCCTGCGCACCGGCCCCGGCGTGAACTCGTGGAAGCCCGGCGACGAGGTCGTCGCGCACTGCCTCTCCGTCGAGCTGGAGTCCTCCGACGGCCACAACGACACGATGCTCGACCCCGAGCAGCGCATCTGGGGCTTCGAGACCAACTTCGGCGGCCTGGCCGAGATCGCCCTCGTGAAGTCCAACCAGCTGATGCCGAAGCCGGACCACCTCAGCTGGGAGGAGGCGGCGGCGCCCGGCCTGGTGAACTCCACCGCGTACCGCCAGCTGGTCTCCCGCAACGGCGCCGGCATGAAGCAGGGCGACAACGTCCTGATCTGGGGCGCGAGCGGCGGCCTCGGCTCGTACGCCACCCAGTTCGCGCTGGCCGGCGGCGCCAACCCGATCTGTGTCGTCTCCAGCGAGCAGAAGGCGGACATCTGCCGCTCGATGGGCGCCGAGTCGATCATCGACCGCAACGCCGAGGGCTACAGGTTCTGGAAGGACGAGCACACCCAGGACCCGAAGGAGTGGAAGCGCTTCGGCAAGCGCATCCGCGAGCTCACCGGCGGCGAGGACATCGACATCGTCTTCGAGCACCCCGGCCGCGAGACCTTCGGCGCGAGCGTCTACGTCACCCGCAAGGGCGGCACGATCACCACCTGCGCCTCCACCTCGGGCTACATGCACGAGTACGACAACCGCTACCTGTGGATGTCGCTGAAGCGGATCATCGGCTCGCACTTCGCCAACTACCGCGAGGCGTGGGAGGCCAACCGCCTGGTCGCCAAGGGCAAGATCCACCCGACCCTCTCCAAGGTCTACTCCCTGGCGGAGACCGGGCAGGCGGCGCACGACGTCCACCGCAACGCCCACCAGGGCAAGGTCGGCGTCCTCTGCCTCGCCCCCGAGGAGGGCCTGGGCGTGCGCGACCAGGAGATGCGCGCGGAGCACATCGACGCCATCAACCGCTTCCGTAACATCTGAGCCCGGGAACGCATATGACAGAGCGTCAGAAGGACCGGCCGTGGCTCATGCGGACGTACGCCGGTCACTCGACCGCCGAGGCGTCCAACGAGCTGTACCGGCGCAACCTGGCCAAGGGGCAGACCGGACTCTCGGTCGCCTTCGACCTGCCGACGCAGACCGGCTACGACCCCGACCACATCCTCGCCCGCGGCGAGGTCGGCCGGGTCGGGGTCCCGGTCTCGCACCTCGGTGACATGCGCCGGCTGTTCCAGGACATCCCCCTGGAGCAGATGAACACCTCGATGACCATCAACGCCACCGCCATGTGGCTGCTGGCGCTCTACCAGGTGGTGGCCGAGGAGCAGGGTGCGGACGTCACCCGGCTCCAGGGCACCACCCAGAACGACATCGTGAAGGAATACCTGTCGCGCGGGACGCACGTCTTCCCGCCCGGCCCGTCGCTGCGGCTGACGACGGACATGATCACCTACACGGTGAACCACATCCCGAAGTGGAACCCGATCAACATCTGCAGCTACCACCTGCAGGAGGCGGGAGCCACTCCGGTCCAGGAGATCTCGTACGCCATGTCCACCGCGATCGCGGTGCTCGACGCGGTCTTCGCCTCCGGCCAGGTCCCCGAGGAGCGCAGGGGCGAGGTGGTCGCCCGCATCTCCTTCTTCGTGAACGCGGGCGTCCGCTTCGTCGAGGAGATGTGCAAGATGCGCGCCTTCGGCCGCATCTGGGACAAGATCACGCGCGAGCGGTACGGCATCGAGGACGCCAAGCAGCGCCGGTTTCGCTACGGAGTGCAGGTCAACTCCCTGGGCCTGACCGAGGCACAGCCGGAGAACAACGTCCAGCGGATCGTGCTCGAGATGCTGGCCGTGACCCTCTCCAAGGACGCCCGCGCGCGCGCCGTCCAGCTGCCCGCCTGGAACGAGGCCCTGGGCCTGCCCCGCCCGTGGGACCAGCAGTGGTCGCTCCGCATCCAGCAGGTCCTCGCGCACGAGTCGGACCTGCTGGAGTACGAGGACATCTTCGCCGGGTCGCACGTCATCGAGGCCAAGGTCGGCTCCCTCGTGGAGGAGTGCCTGGCCGAGATCGACCGCATCCAGGAGATGGGCGGCGCGATGGCCGCCGTGGAGTCCGGCTACCTCAAGTCGCAGCTCGTGTCCTCGCACGCCGAGCGGCGGGCCCGGATCGAGGCCGGCGACGAGAAGATCGTCGGGGTCAACATCTTCGAGTCCACCGAGGAGAACCCGCTCACCGCCGACCTCGACACGGCGATCATGACGGTCGACCCGGCCAACGAGGCGCGTGTCGTGGCGAAGCTCCACGAGTGGCGCGACAACCGCGACGAGCCCCGCGCGCAGGAGGCGCTGGCCGCCCTCAAGGCCACCGCCGCCGGTGACGGGAACCTCTTCGAGGCCACCCTGGAGTGCGCCCGCGCCGGTGTCACCACCGGCGAGTGGTCCTGGGCGCTGCGGGACGTCTTCGGCGAGTTCCGCGCCCCCACGGGCGTCTCCTCCGCCCCGGTCGCCGTCACGGCCGAGGCGGGCACCCCGCTGGCGCTGGTGCGGGAGAAGGTGGCGCGCACCGCCGACGAGCTGGGCTCCGGGCGCCTGCGGCTCCTGGTGGGCAAGCCGGGCCTGGACGGCCACTCCAACGGGGCCGAGCAGATCGCCGTCCGGGCGCGTGACGCCGGCTTCGAGGTGGTCTACCAGGGGATCCGGCTGACGCCCGAGCAGATCGTCAACGCGGCCCTCGCCGAGGACGTGCACTGCGTGGGCCTGTCGATCCTCTCCGGCTCGCACGCCGAGCTGGTGCCGGACGTCCTCGACCGCCTCCGTGAGGCGGGCGCGCCCGACATCCCGGTCATCGTCGGCGGGATCATCCCGAACGCCGACGCCGCAGATCTGAAGCGGGCGGGCGTGGCCGCCGTCTTCACACCGAAGGACTTCGGTATCACCGAGATCATCGGCCGTATCGTCGACGAGATCCGGAAAGCGAACAAGCTCGACCCCCTGGAGGTCCCCGCATGACGACCGTGAACCGGCTCCGGCCGCGCCGCTCCTGCCTCGCCGTCCCCGGCTCCAACCCGCGCTTCCTGGAGAAGGCCCAGGGGCTCGCCGCCGACCAGGTCTTCCTCGACCTGGAGGACGCCTGCGCGCCGCTCGCCAAGCCCGACGCGCGCCACACCATCGTGAAGTTCCTCAACGAGGGCGACTGGACCGGCAAGACGCGGGTCGTGCGGGTCAACGACTGGACGACCCACTGGACCTACCGGGACGTCGTCACCGTCGTCGAGGGCGCCGGCCAGAACCTCGACTGCATCATGCTGCCGAAGGTCCAGGACGCCCAGCAGATCGTCGCCCTCGACCTGCTGCTCACGCAGATCGAGAAGACCATGGGCTTCGAGGTCGGCAAGATCGGCATCGAGGCGCAGATCGAGAACGCCCAGGGCCTCAACAACGTCAACGCCATCGCGCAGGCCTCACCGCGGGTGGAGACGATCATCTTCGGCCCGGCCGACTTCATGGCCTCCATCAACATGAAGTCCCTGGTCGTCGGCGAGCAGCCGCCCGGCTACGACGCCGACGCCTACCACTACATCCTGATGAAGATCCTGATGGCGGCGCGCGCCAACGACCTCCAGGCGATCGACGGCCCCTACCTGCAGATCCGCAACCCCGAGGGCTACCAGGCGGTCGCCCGCCGCGCCGCCGCGCTCGGCTTCGACGGCAAGTGGGTGCTCCACCCGGACCAGGTCGCCGCCGCGAACGAGATCTTCTCGCCTTCGCAGGAGGACTTCGACCACGCCGAGCTGATCCTGGACGCGTACGACTACTACACGTCCGAGGCGGGCGGCAAGAAGGGCTCGGCGATGCTCGGCGACGAGATGATCGACGAGGCCAGCCGCAAGATGGCCCTGGTCATCTCCGGCAAGGGCCGCGCGGCCGGCATGGAGCGCACCACCTCGTTCGAGATCCCGGAGGCCTGATCCCGATGCAGTTCGGCCGCACCTACGAAGAGTTCGAAGTCGGCGCCGTCTACAAGCACTGGCCCGGAAAGACGGTCACGGAGTACGACGACCATCTCTTCTGTCTGCTGACGATGAACCACCACCCGCTTCACATGGACGTGAATTACGCGGAGAACACGACGGACTTCGGGAAGAACGTCGTCGTCGGCAACTACATCTACTCGCTGCTGCTCGGCATGTCCGTCCCGGACGTCTCCGGCAAGGCGATCGCCAACCTGGAGATCGAGTCGCTGCGCCACGTCGCGCCGACCTTCCACGGTGACACCATCTACGGCGAGACCACGGTCCTCGACAAGACCCCGTCGAAGTCCAAGAACGACCGGGGCATCGTCTACGTCGAGACCAAGGGCTACAAGCAGGACGGCACCCTCGTGTGCGTGTTCCGCCGCAAGGTGATGGTCCCGACCGAGACGTACATCAAGGAGCGCGGCGGCGAGCAGCCCGGCCGCCCCACGCTGATCGAGCCCTCCAAGAAGACGGAGAAGTAGCCATGGCCCGACTCGCCCAGACCGCCGGGCTCACGGACGTCCAGCAGGAGATCCTGAAGACCGTCCGGGAGTTCGTCGACAAGGAGATCATCCCGGTCGCGACCGAGCTGGAGCACCGCGACGAGTACCCGCAGCAGATCGTCGACGGGCTGAAGGAGCTCGGTCTCTTCGGCCTGATGATCCCCGAGGAGTACGGCGGTCTGGGTGAGTCGCTGCTCACCTACGCCCTGTGCGTGGAGGAGATCGCCCGCGGCTGGATGTCGGTCTCCGGCATCATCAACACCCACTTCATCGTCGCGTACATGCTCAAGCAGCACGGCACGCAGGAGCAGAAGGACCACTTCCTCCCGCGGATGGCCGCCGGCGAGACGCGCGGCGCGTTCTCGATGTCGGAGCCGGCCCTGGGCTCGGACGTGTCGGCCATCACCTCCAAGGCGGTCAAGGACGGCGCCGAGTACGTCCTGAACGGCCAGAAGATGTGGCTGACGAACGGCGGAACGTCAACGCTGGTCGCCGTTCTCGTCCGAAGTGACGAAGGACACCCGGAGGGCACCGCCCCCCACAAGTCGATGACGACCTTCCTCGTCGAGAAGGAGCCCGGCTTCGGAGAGGTCCGCCCCGGCCTCACCATCCCCGGGAAGATCGACAAGATGGGCTACAAGGGTGTCGACACCACCGAGCTCATCATGGACGGACTGCGCATTCCGGCCAATCGGGTCCTCGGCGGCGTCACCGGCCGAGGGTTTTACCAAATGATGGACGGTGTCGAAGTCGGGCGGGTCAATGTCGCCGCCCGTGGCTGCGGCGTCGCTCAGCGTGCCTTCGAGCTGGGTGTCTCGTATGCCCAGCAGCGTCACACTTTCGGCAAGGCCATCGCCCAGCACCAGGCGATTCAGTTCAAGCTGGCCGAAATGGCTACCAAGGTGGAAGCCGCTCATGCGATGATGGTGAACGCAGCGCGCAAAAAGGACTCCGGGGAACGAAACGACCTCGAAGCAGGGATGGCGAAGTACCTCGCCTCCGAGTACTGCAAGGAAGTCGTCGAGGACGCCTTCCGTATCCACGGTGGATACGGGTTCTCCAAGGAGTACGAGATCGAGCGCCTCTACCGCGAGGCTCCGATGCTGCTGATCGGCGAAGGTACCGCCGAGATCCAGAAAATGATCATCGGTCGCCGGCTGCTCGAGGAGTACCGCTTCCAGGGGTGATGTCGCTTTCGAGTCGGTTCGGCCGCGAAGAAGATCACACCCTGACAGCGTTTGCCGAGGGTTTCCGGCCGACCGACTCGGCTTCTGGCTTGCCCAGTTGCGCCTCGCAACCGATAGCATCGCCCGAAAGCCGCCGTCCCCCGCCAGTGCGGCATCATCCGCTACGAAGGTCATTCATGCCCCACAGCCAAACCTCTGCACCTCGCGACAGCCTCGCTGGCGTACGCCTCGCGCGCGGAGCCTCGCCGTGGCTCCTGCCGACCGTCGCCACCGCGGCCCTCAGCCTCGCCCGGGCGCGCAAGTCCGGTCGCTGGGCCGCTGTCGCCGTGCCCACCACCGCTCTCGCGGCGGGCATGCTGTGGTTCTTCCGCGACCCCGAGCGCGAGATCGCTCAGGGCCGGGTCATCTCCCCCGCCGACGGTGTGGTGCAGAGCATCATGCCGTGGAAGGACGGGCGGACCCGGGTCGCCATCTTCATGAGCCCGCTGAACGTCCACGTCAACCGCGCGCCGCTGGCCGGCACGGTGACGTCCGTGGAGCACATCCCGGGCGGGTTCGTCCCGGCGTTCAACAAGGAGAGCGAGAACAACGAGCGCGTTGTCTGGCACTTCGACACCGAGCTGGGCGACATCGAGATGGTGCAGATCGCGGGGGCCGTGGCCCGTCGCATCGTGCCGTACATCCCCCAGGGGACGAAGGTCGAGCAGGGCGAGCGCATCGGTCTGATCCGTTTCGGGTCGCGCGTTGACATCTACCTTCCGGAAGGTGTCGACGTCGCTGTCGAGGTCGGTCAGACCACGACTGCGGGGGTGACTCGCATTGACCGTGATTGATCCCGACACACGAGCCGGCGACTGGGTCGCCGACGCGGAGGCGGACGGCGCCGAGGACTCCGAGGAGATGCCGCTGTCGCTGAGGCTGTCCATAGCGGACGCCCTCACGCTCGGTAACGCCACGTGTGGCTTCATGGCGGTGTACTTCACCACCACCGGCATCCTCATCCCGCACCTCACGGGCAGCTCCGAGACCGGCATGGCGCGCAACAGCGCCGCCACCGCCGTGATCCTCATGCTGGCCGCGGCGATCTTCGACCTCTTCGACGGCATCGTGGCCCGCAAGCTGCGCAGCTCGCCGATGGGCGCGGAGCTGGACAACCTCTCGGACCTGATCAGCTTCGGCCTGGCCCCGGCCTACTTCGTGCTCGTGTACGGAATGGTCGCGGACGACGCCCAGCAGAAGGTCTCGGCGGTGGCCGCGATCGTGGTGCTGCTCGCGGTGGTGCTGCGGCTGGCGAGATTCTCGTGCGTGACGATGAAGGACGGCATGTTCCAGGGCATGCCGAGCCCCTTCGGCGCGCTGACGGTCGTCTCGATCGTGCTGCTGGAGCTGCCGTTCATCCCGACGCTGCTCGCGATCATCGGGGTGGCGTGGCTGATGGTGAGCCGGGTCGAGTACCCCAAGCCGCGGGGCGTCCTCGCGGTGGCGATGCTCGCCTGGATCGTCGGCGCCATGGGCATGCTGGCGGCCTGGGCCTTCGACGCTCCGGGCGGACAGTTCCTGCTCCAGACCGGCTGCGCGCTGCAGGTGGTGATGGGCGCCGTGATCCCCCTCTTCGCGACGGCCCGTCGGGTGAACACCTTCCGCGGCAACCGCCGCGAGAGCCGCGAGGCCCGCGCGGCCCAGGTGCCGTAGCCACGCACCGAGTGCCCGGACGTACGGAAGGGGCCCGAACGCGAGAGACGCGTTCGGGCCCCTTCCGTATGTCCGTCTCCGCCTAGAGCCGCTTGTAGTACAGCGTCGTGGGGCGCAGGGTCCCGGAGGGGTCGGCGGCGAAGTCGGGGATGGTGCCGGCCCGCGTCCAGCCCGCCTTGCGGTAGAGGCCCTCCGCGGGGCTGTCCGTCTGGGTGTCCAGGATCAGGAGGGTGAGGCCCTCTCGGGCCGCGTGTTCCTCCGCCGCGGCGAGCAGACGGCCGCCGAGGCCCTGGCCGCGCGCCGCGCGGTGGACGATGAGCCGGGCGATCTCGCCCCGGTGCCGGCCGTTCGGCTTGTCCGTACGGGAGAGGGTGACCGCCCCGAGGATGTCGCCGGACGGGCCGTGGGCGGCCCAGACCTCGCGGGCGCCCCGCTCCGCCTCCTCGGCGACGGTGAGCCACCACGCGGCCGCCGCCGAGGTGTCCAGGGGCGCGAGGAACCCCAGGGAGGCTCCCCCGTCGACCGCGTCGACCAGGAGCGCGGCGAGGCCGTCGGCGGCCTGGGCGCGGACGTGCGCGGGGGCGAGCCGCTCGACGCGCGCGGCGGGGTCGAGCCGCTTCTCCAGGCACAGCAGGCCCGGCCGGTCGTCCCACGGGCGGACCGTCTCGAAGCCGAGCTTCCGGTACAGGGCGAGGGCGTGCTCGCGCCAGATCCAGACCGAGAGGCGCACGGCGGGCGCGCCCGCCGTCGCGGCCCGGCGCAGCGCCCCGTCCATCAGGGCCGCCGCCGTGCCGCTGCCCCGGGCCGCCGGGTCGACCCAGAGGCGCTTGATCTCCGGTACGCCGTCCGCGTGCGGCGCGGTCAGCACGACCGTCCCGGTCGCGGTGCCCTCACCGTCCACGGCCAGCAGGAGGGTGTCCCGTGCGAAGGCGGTCGCCGGGGAGAGGACCTCGGCGCGGTAGGCCGGCGGGAGGGCGTCGGGGGAATCGACCGGGACGCCCTTCTCCGCCTCCGTGCCGAGGTGGTACGCGCCGAGGAGGGCGGGGATCCGGGGATCGTCGAGGGTGGCCGTCCGGACCGTGACATGCTCGTTCATGGGCCGAGCATCACATTCCGTTGTTGCCGCCGGATGACGAGCGCTCCGGCCCTACCATGATCACATGCGTGTACTCCTCGCGGGCGCCACGGGCGCGGTCGGCCGGCTGCTTCTCCCCCTCCTCCTCGAAGCGGGTCACGAGGTCACCGGTCTGACGCGGTCGGCCGACGGTCTGGACCGGATCCGGGCGAGCGGCGCGCGGGCCGTGCGGGCCGACGCGCTGGACGCGAAGGGCCTGGGGCGGGCGGTGGCCGAGGCGGCGCCGCAGGCGGTGATCCACCAGCTGACGGATCTCTCCGGCGCCGACGGGGCCGCGAACGACCGGCTGCGGCGCGAGGGCACGCGTCACCTCGTCGACGCCGCCCGCGCGGCCGGCGTCGGCCGGATCGTCGCCCAGTCGATCAGCTGGGCCTACGCGCCCGGGGACGGTCCCGCCGACGAGTCCGTACCGCTCGACGGCACCGGCGAGCAGCCGAGGGCCCGGATCGTGGCGGGTGTCCGGGCGCTGGAGGAGACCGTCGCCGAGCTGCCCGAGGCGGTGGTGCTGCGGTACGGGATCCTCTACGGCCCCGGCACCTGGTACGCCCCCGGCGGTCCGGTGGCCGCCGCGCTCGGCGGCGATCCCGGGGCGCGGTTCCTGGGAAGTCTCGCGGCGGACGACTCCGTCAGCTCCTTCGTCCATGTCGGGGACGCGGCGCGGGCGGCCCTGCTCGCGCTGGAGTGGCCCGCCGGGGCCTACAACGTGGTGGACGGGGAACCGGCCGCCGGGCACGCCTGGGTTCCCGTCCTGGCGCGGGCGCTGGGGGTTCCCGCGCCGGGCCGGACGGCGGGCGGCGCCCCCTGGGCCCGGGGCGCGGCCGACCGCCGGGCCCGGGCCCGGGGGTGGACGCCGTCGTACCCCTCCTGGCGTGACGGATTCGCCCGCCAGGAGGGGTGAGAGGGGTCCGGGGCGGGTGCGCGGCGGCTCGTCGCGCACGCCGCCCCGGCCGGCGGGTCAGCCCGCCTTCGGGGTGTAGCCCTGCGCCGCCTCGGAGACGAAGGGCTCGCGGACGGTCCGCATGCCTCCGGGGACGGTCTTGTCGGGCTGGATGATGACGGACTCCAGCGACGAGGGCGCCTTGGGGTCGCTGAAGTCGTGCTTGATGCCGAAACCGGCGTCGTAGTCGTTCAGCGTGAGGAGCGCCTTGTCGACGCCCTCGCGGGTGAGGTCCTTCTCGGCGCACGCCTTCTTCAGGGCCTCGCCGAAGACGCTCGCCGCGGTCCAGCCGGCGACGATGCCGTTGTCGAGGCTGTCGCCCGGGTAGGCGGCCTTGTAGTCGGCGACGAGCTTCTTGGCGGCCGGGGTGTCCGCGCCGATCGGAAGGCTCGGCGAGGCGAACCAGTACATCTTCTCCAGCGCCGGGCCGGCCTGCGTCCCGAGCAGCTGCGGGGCGAACGCCGAGTTGTTGCCGACGATGGGCACCTGGAGCTTCACCGCCGCCGCGACGCCCACGAGGGACGCCGCCTGGCGCGGGCCCGCGCTGATGACGATGCCCTTGACGCCCGCCTGCCGGAGCGCCGCGACCTGCGCCGACATGTCGTTGTCGGTGGGCTTGATCTTCTGCTCCACCACCGTCAGCCCCGCCTTCTGCGCCGCGTACGTGGAGCCGGCGAGGGCGTTCTCGCCGTAGTCGCCCTCGAAGTAGACGTGGCCGAGCTTGTCGCCGGACTTCAGGCCCTTCTCCTTGACCAGGAAGTCCACCGCGTTGATCGTCTCCACGTCGTACGTGGCGCCGACGACGCGGATGTACGGGGAGCCGAGCAGCGAGGCCGACCACGCCTGCGGCAGGACGACCCCCTTGTCCTGGCCGTCGATGCGCTGCTTGACGGCGGCGACGAACGGGGAGCCGATGAACTGCGCGTAGCCGACCACCTTCGGTTCCAGCTCGGTGTACGCCGAGAGCGCCTTCTGCGGGTCGTACCCGTGGTCGCGGACCGTCAGCTCCAGCTGCCGGCCGCAGATCCCGCCGGCGGCGTTGGCCTGCTTGACGTACAGCTGCTGGGCCTGCGTGACGCTCTTGCCGAGGGTGGCGTAGACCCCGGTCATGTCGGTGAGCGCGCCGATCGCGATGGTCTTGTCGGTGACGCCCTTGCCGGCCTTCACCCCGCCCGCGCCGGTGCCCTGGTCGTCGCCGCTCTTGGCCTTGGAGCTGCATCCGGCCGCGGTGAGCGCGACCAGGACGGCGAGTGCGGCGGTCAGGCCCCGCACAGCCTGTCGTCGGTGGTTCATCTGTCCTCCCCTGAGGATTGCGTGGTGCGTGAGGGTTGTGTGGTGCGCCGTGCGGCCAGCCGGACCAGGCCTCCGGGCAGGAAGAGCACCACCGCGACGACGGCGGCGCCGTAGAGATAGCGCGAGGCCTCCCCTGGTGCGATCCCGCCCGTCCCGGGGGCGGAGACCAGGGGTAGTGCGTCGCTGTACCGGTTGAGGAGCTGCGGCAGCAGGGAGACGAAGACGCCCCCGACCACCGCTCCGGCGACCGAGCCGAGACCGCCGATGACGATCATGGCCAGGTATTCGAGGGAGAGCATCATGCCGAAGTACTCCGGCACGGTCCGCTGGAAGACCAGCGCGAGAAGGACGCCGGCGAGGCCCGCGTACATGGAGGACAGGACGAAGACGGCGGCCCGGTAGCGGGCCACGGGGATGCCCATGACGCCTGCCGCGATCCGGTGGTCCCGGATGGCGTTCATGGCGCGGCCGGGGCGTCCCCGCAGCACCCCGCGGGCGAACAGCGCGCCGACGAGCACCAGGACCAGACCGAGGTACCAGAGCTTCTCGGCGGCGCCGAACGGCACCTGGGCGACGAGGAGTTCGCTGTCGTCGAAGGTGATGCCGAAGAGGCTGAGCGGGGGCACCGCCCGGCCGTTGAAGCCGCCGGTGAGGTCGTGGGCGTTGAAGAGGACGTGCTGGCCGATGAAGATCAGCGCGAGGGTGGCGATGCCGAGGTAGGCGCCCCGGAGCCGTCCCGCGATCGGCGAGAAGACCCCTCCGGCGAGCCCCGCGAGCATGACGGCCAGGACGGCGGCGAGCCAGCCGGGGAGGCCCAGGCCGGTGAGCCCGTCGTCACCGTCGCCTGCGAAGGCGCAGTAGCCGTAGGCGCCGACGGCGAGGAAGAAGGCGTGGCCCATGGAGAGCTGACCGGTCGCGCCGGTGAGCAGGTTGATGCCGATGGCGCCGATGGCGGCGGCCATGGCGAACAGACCGGCCTGGAGCCAGAAGCGGTCGAGGTAGAACGGGAACGCGGCGAGGACGAGGCCGGCGACGGCCCAGCCGTAGACCCGGGGGCGGGCGACGGCGGCGAACCCGCGGCGGGGCAGCGCGTCAGACACGGGCCAGCTCCTTCGTGCCGAAGAGTCCGGCCGGGCGGATCAGCAGGACCGCGACCATCACCAGGTACGGCGCCAGGTCGCCGATGCCCCGGCCGAGGAAGGTCAGATCGCCCTGGTAGCCGGTGGCGAGGGACTCGGTGATCCCGACGAGGAGTCCGCCGACGAGGGCGCCGGTGGTGGAGTCGAGCCCGCCGAGAATCGCGGCCGGGAAGGCCTTCAGAGCGGCGAGCGAGGTGGAACGCTCCAGGCCGGGGGTCGGGAAGACGGTGAGGAAGAGCGCGGCCACGGCGGCGAGCCCGCCCGCCACCGCCCAGGCGCCGAGCGAGACCCGGCCGAGCCGGATGCCCATGAGCGCGGCGGTCTCCTGGTTCTCGGCGGCGGCGCGCATGGCGACGCCCCACGAGGTGTGGCGGAAGGCCAGCAGGAACGCGGTGATGAGCAGCGCCGCCGCGAGGAAGGCCGCGATCCGGGTCTCGGCGATCGTGACGGGGCCGAAGGTGACGACCGCGTCGCCCCACGGGTCGCCGAGCGCCAGGATGTCGGTGCCGATCCGGCGGGTGAGTTCGGTGGCGAGCAGGATGTCGACGCCGATGGTGACGATGGCGAGCACGCTGTGGTCGGAGCCGCGGTACCGGCGCATGACGAGGAACTCGACGGCCGCGCCGACCACGGCCGCGCCGGCGATGCCGACGAGCAGCGCGGGCCAGAAGCCGAGGCGGTCGTGGAGGACGGCGGTGAAGTAGCCGCCGGCGAGCAGGAGCGAGGCGTGGGCGAAGTTGACGACCTCGGTGGCGCGGAAGATCACCACGAAGCCGAGGGCGATGAGGGCGTAGATGGAACCCAACGAGACGCCGTTGAGCAGGAGTTCGGCGAAGGTGGTCACTCGGCGGTCTCCTCTCCGAGATAGGCGCGGACGACCGCCGGGTCGTTCTGTACGTCGCCGGGGGCGCCGTCGGCGATGCGACGGCCGAAGTCGAGGACGGTGACGGCGTCGGCGAGCCGCATCACCACTCCCATGTCGTGTTCGACGAGGACGATGGAGATCCCGAGGCTGTCCCGCACGCCGGCGATGACGGCGGCGGTACGACGGCGCTCGTCGGCGGTCATCCCGGCGACGGGCTCGTCGAGAAGCAGCAGCTTGGGCTCCATGCACAGCGCGCGGGCGAGTTCGGCGAGCTTCTGCTGCCCGTAGGGAAGGGATCCGGCGGGCTGCGCCAGCTGCTTCTCCAGGCCGACGAACGCGGCGATCTCCCGGACGCGGGCCCGGTGGCGGGCGTCCTCGCGGGAGGCGGAGGGGAGCCGGAGCCCGGCGGCGACGAAGCCGGTGCGGGTGAGGCGGTGGCGGCCCAGCATCAGGCTGTCCTCGACGGTGGCCATCGGCGGCAGCGCCAGGTTCTGGAAGATCCGGGCGACCCCGAGGTCCGCGATCTTGTGCGGCGGCAGTCCGGTGAGCTCCTGCTCTCCGAACCGTACGGAGCCCGACGTGGCCTTGTAGACCCCGGAGAGCACGTTGAAGCAGGTGGACTTGCCGGCGCCGTTGGGGCCGATGACGGCGTGGACGGTGCCGGGCCGGACGGTGAACCCGATGGAGTCGAGCGCGGTGAGTCCGGCGAAGCGGACGGTGACGTCCCGTACCTCCAGGGCGGGGACGGGGGTGGCGGCGCCCTGCGCCCCGGCCGGTGGCGTGGTGTCGCTCATCGGGCCTCCTCCCAGCGGGAGAGCACGGGGTGGGCGGTGGCCGCGCCCGCCGCGTCGGCGGCTGCGTCCTCGTCGACGACGCCCAGATAGCGGCGGCGCACCTCGTCGGAGGCGGCCAGTTCGTCGGCCGGTCCGGAGAGGGTGACCTCGCCGACCTCCAGGACGTACGCCCGGGAGGCGAGGCGCAGGGCGAGCGCCGCGTTCTGCTCGACGAGCAGTACGGCCGTTCCCTGGGCGTTGATCTCCCGGATGGTGTCGGCGATGCGCGCAGCCATCAGCGGCGCGAGCCCGAGCGAGGGCTCGTCGAGGAGGAGCAGCTTCGGCGAGGCCATCAGGGCGCGGCCGACCGCGAGCATCTGCTGTTCGCCGCCGGAGAGCAGTCCCGCACGCTGGCTCCCGCGTTCGGCGAGGACCGGGAAGAGCTCGTGGACCCGGGCGAGGGCCGATGCCTTCGCCGCGCGGTCACCGCGCGCCCCCAGCGCCCCGGCGCGCAGGTTGTCCTCGACCGTCATGCGGGCGAAGACCTGGCGCCCCTCGGGCACCTGGGAGACTCCGGCGGCCACGACCCGGTCGGGCGCGAGCCCGCCGAGCTCCCGGCCGCCGAAGCGCACGGTGCCGGAGACGACGGCACCCCCGTGGAACGACAGTGTGCGCGAGACGGCGCGCAGCAGCGTGGACTTCCCGGCGCCGTTGCCGCCGAGGACGGTGACGACGCTGCCTTCCGGCACTTCGAGCGACACCCGGCGCAGTGCGCGTACGGGTCCGTACCCCGCCGACAGGTCCGCTACCTCGAGGGCGAGTGCGGTACCTCCCATGGCTCCCCTTCCGTGGCCCGCCCGGATTCCGTGGCCTGTCCTTGCGTCGGCCTGTCCCGTCGCCGGGACCTGTTCGGATTCCGTGGCCTGTTCAGTGGCGCTCACCCCAGCACCGCGGGGGCCGCCCGTCCACGTCCGGCGGCCGAAACGCTGCCGGTGACCAGCGGGTGCGGCGGCGGGTTGTGCACGGGCACAACAGTGCGTGTCAGGGGCCTGTGGGATGAGCCGGAGGGATGGCATCCTCCGGTCATGGGACGGCGCAGACCACGGACCGGCGATGACTGGAAGCTGCTGGCACAGGCGTGCACGGCGCTTCTGGAACGGCTGCCGGAGCTGGTGGACGAGCATCTGAGAGAGCTGCACGCGTACGAGCCGGCGTACGGCCGGATCGTGCCGCACGATCAGCACTGGCAGGAGGCGCACGAGGCGATGCGGATCGGGATCGAGATGATCTCGGCGCCCCGCGACTCGCCCCGGCGGGATCTGGAGCACGCCGACGAGATGGGCCGGCGGCGGGCGGAGCAGGGGATGCCGCTGGAGCTGGTGGTGCACTCGTACCGTTCGGCCGGGCACCTGGTGTGGGAGGCGCTGATCGAGAACGCCGCGGCGGATCCGGCGCAGCTGACGGCTCTGATGCAGTCGGCGACCATGGTGTGGCACGCGGTGGACGCGCAGGCGGACACGGCGTCGGAGGCGTACCGGGCGACGGAACTGGAGCTGCGGCGGCGCACCGACGAGCAGCTGCAGGCGCTGCTCGACGCGCTGTTGCAGGGGCAGCGGACGCCGGAGGTGGTCTCGCGGGCGGCGGCGGGCCTGGACCTGCCGGAGCACGGCCGGTACGCGGTGGTGGTGCTGCGCTACGACCGCCGGGAGGTGCCGGAGCCGTTCCACCGGCGGGTGCAGGGTGCGGGCGTGCGGTTCCTGTGGCGGATGCGCGCGGACTGCGAGATCGGCGTGGTGTCGCTGACGGAGGGCACGGGCCTGGACGCGCTGTCGGAGCTGCTGACCGGACGCTGTCCGGGGCCCGGCGGGATCAGTCCGGTGGTGTCGGGCCTCGCGGAGCTGGGCCGGGCCCGGCGTCTGGCGGAACTGGCCCTGCGCACGTGTCCGCCGGAGTCCCACGAGATCGTCCGGCTCGACCGGCGGATGGCGGGCGCGCTGGTGGTCGGCCAGCCGGAGATGGCGGGTCTGCTGATCACGGGCGTCCTGGGCGGGCTGCTCGACCTGGACCCGGCGGACCGGGCGATCCTCCTGGAGACCCTGGACGTGTGGCTCGACTGCGAGGGCTCGGCGGGCCGCGCGGCGGGCCGGCTGTACTGCCACCGCAACACGGTCTTCAACCGCCTGCGCCGCCTGGAGCAGCTGACGTCCCGCTCGCTGTCCCGGCCGCGGGACCTGACGGAGATGACGCTGGCCCTGGACGCCTTCCGGCTGACGGCCTCGGGCTGAGGGCGGCCGCCGGGAACGGGGCCGGCGCGGGCGCGGCTCGTGTGCGGACGCGGTCTTGCCCGGCCGGCCTCCGCCCGGCCGGCGCGGACCCGACGCCGGTACCCCGCCGGTGGGCGGGGGGGGCGAGGCACCGCCGGAGCTGCCCGTGCCGGCGGGGCGAGGGACGCGCCGGAGCCCGCAGGCCGTGCGCGGCGCCGGCGTCGCCCGCGCGGGCGGGGGCCGGGCCCCCGCCCGCGCGGGATGTCAGACGAGGGTGTCGCGGGCGATGGTGGCAGCGACCTGCTCCAGGAGGGGGCCGGCCTCGGCGATGCACTTCGCCGTGTCCGGTTCCAGGTCCGTGAGCGGGTAGGCGCGGCGGATGCCGGCCGCGCCGAGCGTCTCGGGGTCGAGCGCCAGACGGCCGCAGACCGCGACGACGTCCTTGCCGGCCGCCCGGGCCGCCGACGCGACGCCCGCGGGGGCCTTGCCGTGCAGGGTCTGCTCGTCGAGGGAGCCCTCGCCGGTGACGACCAGGGTGGCCCGCTCGAGCGCCGGGGCGAAGCCCAGGACGTCCAGCATCAGCTCGATGCCGGGGCGGAAGCTCGCGTCCAGGCCGACCAGCGCGCCGTAGCCGATGCCGCCCGCGCCGCCCGCGCCCGGGGCGACGGCGCACTCCGACGCCTTGGGGCCGATGGCCTTCTCCAGGACGGTGACGAAGTGCGCGAGCGCCGCGTCCAGGGTCTCGACGTCCTCGGGGGACGCCCCCTTCTGCGGGCCGTAGACCGCCGGAGCGCCCTTCGGTCCGGTGAGGGGGTTGTCCACGTCGCTGGCGAGGACCAGGTCGACCGAGGCGAAGCGGGGGTCGAGACCGGAGAGGTCGGCCGTGGCCAGGTCCCGCAGCGGCCCGCCGCCGGGGGCGACCGGCTTGCCGTCCGCGTCCAGGAACACCGCGCCCAGCGCGGCGAGCATGCCGGCCCCGCCGTCCGTGGTGGCGCTGCCGCCGACGCCGAAGACGATGGTGGTCGCGCCCGCGTCGAGAGCGGCTCGCAGCAGTTCGCCGGAGCCGTACGTGGTCGCGGTCAGGGGTGCGAAGACACCGGTCGGAAGCAGCTGCAGGCCGGACGCCTCCGCCATCTCCACGACGGCCGTCGTCCCGCGCAGCGCGAAGGCCGCCGTCACCGGCTCGCCGAGCGGCCCGGTCACGCGCACCTCGCGGCGCTCGAAGCCGGCCGCCACCGCGGCCGCCACCGTGCCGTCGCCGCCGTCCGCGACGGGCAGCGTCTCCACCTCCAGCTCCGGGACGACCCGTCGCAGCCCAGCCGTGACCCGCTCCGCGACCTGTACGGCCGTGAGCGAACCCTTGAACTTGTCGGCCGCGACGAGCACGTGTGCCCGCCCCTGTGCGACCTCAGTTACTGCTCCGTCCGTCACCTTGCATCCCTTGCTTTCGAACAGGCAGTCGCGCCGAGGCCGACCCTATCCGGAGCGCAAGACGCCATGCCACCCCCTGATGAGGCGATATTCCCTCTCATAAGGGGCGTCGGATGCGCGACGATCGATCAAAGGGTCCGGGTGGTCGCGCCGGGTCCGCGACGGCGCTCCCCGGCGGCCGTCCCCCTCGGCCGTCCCCCGTCGAGCGCGAGGGCGGCCGAGCGGCCGGTGGTGCTCGCTACGCTGACGGCATGACGACGACCGACTACGCCGCGTACATCGCCGGTCTGCCGAAGGTCCTGGCCGGTGCGGCCGCCCTCCTCCGGGACGCGTCCGGCCGGGTGCTGGTGGTGGAGCCGAACTACCGCGAGGGCTGGACGCTGCCGGGCGGGACGATCGAGTCCGACACGGGCGAGACGCCCCGGCAGGCGGCCCGCCGCGAGACCGCCGAGGAGATCGGCCTCGACGTGGAGCTCGGCGCGCTGCTCGCGGTCGACTGGGCGCTCGGCCCGGGCCGGCCGCCGATCGTGGCGTACGTGTTCGACGGCGGGGTGCTGTCCCCGGAGCGGCTCGGGGCGATCCGTCTCCAGGAGGAGGAGCTGCTCTCCTGGAAGCTCGTGACCCGCGAGGAGATCCCCGCGCACCTCCTGGGGCACCTGGGCACCCGGGTCCTCGCCGCCCTGGACGCCCTCGGCTCGGGCCGCGGACCGGCGGAGCTGGAGAACGGCCAGCCCCAGCGCCCCGGCCCGGCTCCGCACCCCGGTCCGGAGGGCGCCGGCGGGCCGGTGCCAGGCTGACCGCACACCCCGGGGCCGGTCCCCCGAAATACGCTCGCGGGAGCCCGGTGCCGGGTCCTAGGCTCCCGTCATGACCATGGTCGCCATACTCACCGGTGCCGGAATCTCCACGGACTCCGGCATCCCCGACTACCGCGGGCCCGACGGGGAGTGGACGCGCGACCCGGAGGCCGAGAAGGTCGTCACGTACGCGTACTACATGGCCGATCCGGAGATCCGGCGGCGGGCGTGGCGGATGCGGCTGGACGGGCCGGTGGGGCGGGCCGAACCGAACGTCGCCCATCGGGCGATCGCCGCCTTCGAGAAGCGCGGGAACCCGGTCCGGGTGATCACGCAGAACGTCGACGGACTCCATCAGCTCGCCGGGGTGTCCGAGCGCAAGGTCCTCGAACTGCACGGCTCGGCGCGGTCCGTGGTGTGCACCCGATGCCGTGTCCGCTCCCCCATGGACGAGGCGCTGGACCGGGTCCGGGCGGGTGAGGACGATCCGGCGTGCCGGGACTGCGGGGGCATCCTCAAGTCGGCCACCGTGCTCTTCGGCCAGCGGCTCGACCCGGTCGTCCTCGGCCAGGCGATGTCGATCGCCAAGGGCACGGAGGTGTTCCTCGCGGTCGGTTCGAGTCTCCAGGTCCAGCCGGCCGCCTCCCTCGCGAAGATCGCCGCCGAGCACGGCGCGCGGCTGGTCATCGTGAACGCCCAGCCCACCGCGTACGACGAGATCGCCGACGAGGTCGTGCGGGAG
The DNA here is from genome assembly GCF_040677675.1 of Streptomyces sp. NPDC053755. Classification (NCBI taxonomy): domain Bacteria; kingdom Bacillati; phylum Actinomycetota; class Actinomycetes; order Kitasatosporales; family Streptomycetaceae; genus Streptomyces; species Streptomyces sp. NPDC053755. The sequence goes on from NZ_JBFASK010000004.1 coordinate 193,719, forward strand.
CCGATCGGCACCGCGCTGCCCGCGCTCCTGGACCGGCTGCTCTGACCCACCGCCCCCGGGACTGTCCCCCGGGGGCCGGGCCGCGTCAGAACAGGGTGTCGGTCCGCCCCGACTCGAAGGCGAGCAGCCGCTGTTTGCGGCCGAGGCCGCCGCCGTACCCGGTCAGGGAGCCGCTCGCGCCGATGACGCGGTGGCAGGGCACGACGATGGAGACGGGGTTCTTCCCGTTGGCCAGGCCCACCGCGCGGGACGCGCCGGGGCTGCCGAGGGCCTCGGCCAGCTCTCGGTACGTCCGGGTCTCGCCGTACGGGATGAGGCGGAGCTGCTCCCAGACGCGGAGCTGGAACGGGGTGCCGACCAGCTTCAGGGGCAGGTCGAACACCGTGAGTTCGCCGGCGAAGTAGGCGTCGAGCTGGCGGACCGCCTCGCCGAAGGGGCGCGGATCGGGCGCCCCGAAGGTCTCCTCCGGCGGGCGGTGGCGCTGGTCGGTCATGTGGATGCGGCTGAGGACGCCGTCGACGGCGACCAGGGTCAGCGCGTCGTACGGACTGTCGACGACCAGGTGCTGAACGGTGGGCATGGCGGGGCGGCTTCCTTAGGCGGGGAGGTGGTTGACCGGGTGACTGTCGGTGGCCCAGAGGTACTGCACGGCGTACGCGCGCCAGGGCCTCCAGCGCGCGGCGCGGGCGGTCAGCGCGCCCGGCGTGGACGGCAGGCCCAGGCGCTCGGCGGCCCGGCGCACGCCCAGGTCTCCGGGGAGGAAGGCGTCGGGGTCGCCGAGGGCGCGCATCGCGATGACCTCGGTGGTCCAGGGCCCGAAGCCGGGCAGGGCCGTGAGCCGGGCACGGGCCTCCTCCCAGTCGCTGGCGGGGCCCAGGTGCAGGGAGCCGTCGGCGAGCGCCTCCACCAGTGTGAGGAGGGTGTGACGGCGGCTCCGGGGCAGCGCGAGCGACGCGGGGTCGAGGCCGGCCAGCGCGCGAGGGGCGGGGAAGAGGTGGGTCAGGCCGCCCTCGGGGTCCTCGACGGGGACGCCGTGCGCCGCGACCAGGCGGGCCGCGTGGGTGCGGGCGGCCGCCGTGGAGACCTGCTGGCCGAGCACGGCGCGCACCGCGAACTCGGCGGCGTCGACGGTCCGCGGGACCCGGCGCCCCGGCGCCCGGTCGACCAGCGGCGCGAGCAGCGGGTCGCCGCGCAGCTGGTCGTCGACCGCGACCGGGTCGGCGTCGAGGTCGAGCATCCAGCGGCAGCGGCTGATGGCGTGGGTCAGATCGCGGGGGTCGGTGAGGGAGAGCCGGCAGGCGATGTGGTCGGGGCGCGGCGCCAGGGCCACGATGCCGTGGCCGTGCGGCAGGGCCAGCGTCCTGCGGTAGGCGCCGTCCCGCCACTCCTCGACACCGGGTACGGCGGTCGCGGCGAGGTGCCCGAAGAGGTTGGACGGGTCGAGGGGCGCGCGGTGGGGCAGGCGCAGCGCGATCACGCCGGGCGTGACCGGGGCCGTGGGGCGCGAGCGCGTCGCACGGGCCCGCAGTTCTCCGGGCGCGAGGGCGAAGACCTCCCGGACCGTGTCGTTGAAGGTACGGATGGAGGCGAAGCCGGCCGCGAAGGCGATCTCGGCCATGGGCATCGGGGTGGTCTCGATGAGCAGCCGGGCGGTCTGCGCCCGCTGGGCGCGGGCCAGAGCCAGCGGCCCGGCGCCCAGCTCGGCGAGGAGCTGGCGCTCGATCTGGCGGGTGGAGTAGCCGAGCCGGGCCGCCAGCCCGGGGACGCCTTCGCGGTCCACGACCCCGTCCTGGATGAGGCGCATCGCCCGGGCGACGGCGTCGGCGCGGACGTTCCACTCCGGGGAGCCGGGGCTGGTGTCAGGCCGGCAGCGTTTGCAGGCCCGGAACCCGGCGCGCTGGCAGGAGGCGGCACTGGGGTGGAAGACCATGTTCTCGGCCTTCGGCGGCACGACCGGGCAGCTGGGACGGCAGTAGATCCGGGTGGTCAGGACAGCGGTGAAGAAGACGCCGTCGAAACGGGCGTCCTTGGACCGGACGGCCCGCACGCAGCGCTCGGTGTCGGTGTGCATGTGTCCAGGATCGGGGACGGCGGGCACCCGGGCTGGCGAGAAAACGACATCGACCTCGTCTGGCCGGTGCCGCCTCGATTTCCCGGCGCGGCGGGGGCAGCATGGGAGGAAGAGAACTCTGCGGCGCCGGCGAGCCGAGGAAGTGGACGGGTGACAGCCGAGTCCGTGATGACAGCGACATCCTTGAGAAGAACCCCATGACCGGACGTCTCGGACGACCACGGGGGCTGTGGGTGCGCAGTGTCGCCGGTCAGGTCTTCGCCCTGCAGGCCGTCATCGTGGCGCTGCTGGTGACCGTGGGTGCGCTGGCCCTCGTCTTCCAGACCCGTTACGACAGCGAGCGCGAGGCCCGCAACCGCTCGCTCGCCGCCGCCGAGGCGTTCGCGCACGCGCCGGGCCTGGTGGACGCGCTGAAGGCGCCCGATCCGACGGCCCTCCTGCAGGGACGGGCCGAGGCGGCCCGGGTGGCCGGGGGCCTGGACTTCCTGGCGGTGATGACGCCGGACGGCATCCGCTACACCGACGCCCGGCCCGATCTGATCGGGCAGCGGGCGACGGGGGACATCGCCCGTGCCAGGGGCGGGGAGTCGTTCACGGAGATCTTCACCGGGGAGCCCACCGACGCCGTCCGGGCGATCGTGCCCGTGCGGACCGAGGACGGTGACGTCGTCGGCCTGGTCGGTACCGGAATCGAGATCGAGAACGTGTCCAACGTGGTCGAGGGGCAGCTGCCGCTGCTGCTCGGGACGGCGGGCGGCGCGCTGCTGCTCGCGGTGGGCGGAGCCGCGCTCGTGAGCCGGCGGCTGCGGCGCCAGACGCACGGCCTCGGGCCGGTCGAGATGACCCGGATCAACGAGCACCACGAGGCGGTCCTGCACGCCGTCCGCGAGGGCGTGCTCATCATCGACGCCGACCGCCGGCTGCTGCTCGCCAACGACGAGGGACGCCGTCTCCTCGACCTGCCGCCCGACGCCGAGCAGCGGCACGTCACCGAGCTGGGCCTGGATCCGGCCACCGCCGCGCTGCTCGCCTCCGGGAGGGCGGCGACGGACGAGGTGCACCTGGCGGGCGACCGCCTGCTGGCCGTGAACGTCCGCCCCACGGAGCCGTACCGCGGGCGGCCCACCGGAACCGTCATGACGCTGCGCGACTCCACCGAGCTCGCCGCGCTGTCCGGCCGGGCGGAGGTGGCCCGGGGCCGGCTCCAGCTGCTGTACGACGCCGGGGTGCGCATCGGCAGCACCCTGGACGTGGTGCGCACGGCGGAGGAGCTGTCGCAGGTCGCGGTGCCGCGCTTCGCCGACTACGTCACCGTGGAGCTGCTCGAGCCGGTGCTGAGCGGCGAGGAGCCGTCGGGTGCGTACACGGAGATGCGCCGCGCGGCGCTGACCGGCATCGGGGACGATCACCCGCTCCAGCCGGTGGGCGACCTCATCCGGTGTGTCGTGCCGACGACGCCGATGGCGACGGCGCTGGACCGCGGGCACGCGGTGCTCGTGGAGGACCTGAGCACGGCCGACGGCTGGCGGGCCCAGGACCCGGAGGGAGCCGCCGGGGCGCTCGACTACGGTCTGCACTCGCTGGTGGCCGTGCCGCTGCTGGCCCGGGGGGTCGTGCTCGGCATGGCGAACTTCTGGCGGGCGGAGACCGCCGAGCCGTTCGGGGACGACGATCTGTCGTTCGCGGAGGAGCTGACCGCGCGGGCCGCGGTCTCCATCGACAACGCCCGCCGCTTCACCCGGGAGCACGCGATGGCTGTCACCCTCCAGCGCAGCCTCCTCCCCCGCGTGCTGCCGGAGCTGTCCGCCGTCGACGTGGCCCACCGCTACCTGCCGGCGAAGGCCGGGGTCGGCGGTGACTGGTTCGACGTCATCCCGCTTCCCGGCGCCCGGGTGGCCCTCGTCGTCGGAGACGTCGTCGGACACGGCCTGCACGCCGCCGCGACGATGGGCCGGCTGCGCACGGCGGTGCACAACTTCTCCACCCTGGACCTGCCGCCCGACGAGCTGCTCGGCCACCTGGACGAGCTGATCGACCGGATCGACCGGCCCGAGACGGGGAACGGCGCGGGCCCGGAGGAGGGCGAGGATGCGCCGGCGGGCTCCGAGCGCGACCCGATCACCGGCGCGACCTGCCTGTACGTGATCTACGACCCCGCGAACGGCCGCTGCGCCATGGCGGGCGCCGGGCATCCCGGGCCGGCGCTCGTGCACACCGACGGGCGGGTGGAGTTCCCCGAGCTGCCGGCGGGGCTGCCCCTGGGCGTGGGCGGGATGCCGTTCGAGGCGACGGAGCTGACGCTTCCCGAGGGCAGCCGCCTGGTGCTGTTCACCGACGGCCTCCTGGAGAACCGCGACCGGGACTTCGACACCGGCCTGGCGCTGCTCGCGGAGGCCCTGGCCCGGCCCGGCCGCAGTCCGGAGCAGGCCTGCGCCGACGTCCTGGCCGCGCTGCTCGTACCGGCTCCCGACGACGACATCGCGCTGCTCGTCGCCGAGACCCGCCGCCTGCCGTCCGACTGCATCGCCGAGTGGGACGTGCCGGCCGACCCGGCCGCGGTCTCCCGCATCCGCAACGCGGCCTCGGCCCAGATCGCCGCCTGGGACCTGGGCGACATCGCCTTCACCGCCGAACTGATCCTGAGCGAGCTGATCACCAACGCCATCCGCTACGGCGCCGAACCGATCCGGGTGCGGCTGCTGCGCGACCGCCGCCTGATCTGCGAGATCGCCGACGGGAGCAGCACCTCCCCGCATCTGCGGTACGCGGCGACCACCGACGAGGGCGGCCGGGGGCTCTTCCTGGTCGCGCAGTTCGCCGAGCGCTGGGGCACGCGGTACACCGACCGGGGCAAGGTGATCTGGGCGGAGCTGACCCTGACCACGGCGCCCGCACGGGCGGCGGCGGAGCTGGGCGTACCCGACCTCGACGCGCTGGAGCGGCTGGCCTGGTGATCCCCGGGCCGGGGTTCCTCGGGAGGCCCTACGTCACCGAGGTGCGGGCGAGGAGCACCGCGACGTCGTCCCCCGGCGCGCAGGGCAGCAGCTGTTCGAGGATGCCGTCGCAGAGCTGGGACAGCGGCCGTTCGAGATCGAACAGCGCCCGGGCGAGCTGGTCCATGCCCTGGTCGAGATCCCGGTCCCTGGCCTCGATGAGGCCGTCGGTGTAGAGGACGAGCACGCTGCCCGGGGGCAGCAGCACCTCGTCGGTGCGGAAGTCCTGGACCCCGGTGCCCAGCGGTGTGCCGGCCGGCCCCTCCAGGAAGGTGATCGTCCCGTCGGCCGTGGCCACCGCCGGCGGCGGATGGCCCGCCCGGGCGACCACGACGCTGCCGGTGGCCGGGTCGTGGACGGCGTAGACGCAGGTCGCCATCTCGTCCTCGCCGAGGTCGGCGACGGCGGCGTCCAGCGAGCGGAGCAGCTCCGTGGGCGGGACGCCGTGCCGGGCGAGGGTCCGTACGACGGTACGGAGCTGGCCCATGACGGCGGCGGCGTGGACGCCGTGGCCCATGACGTCACCGATGACCAGGGCGGTGCGCCCCTCGGGGAGGGCGATGACGTCGAACCAGTCGCCGCCGACGTCGTGGTCGCTCGCGGGGAGGTAGCGGCCGGTCAGTTCGAGGCCGTCGACCTTGGGCAGGGAGCTGTTCGTCAGGCTGCGCTGCAGGGTCAGGGCGGCTTCCCGCTGCGCCGTGTACATCCGCGCGTTGTCGATGTTCAGGGCCGCGCGGGCGACCAGTTCGTCCAGGAGGACCCAGTCCTGCTCGTCGAACGGCTCCCGGCCGTAGACCCGGGTGACGGTGACCGCGCCGAGCACCTTTCCGCGGGCGATGAGCGGGACGAGGCGCGCGGAGCCGATGTGGGCGGTGAAGTAGTCCCGGAGCGCTGCGTAGCGGCTGTCGGGGAAGAGCGCGGGGAGGTCGGAGTGGTAGAGGTTCATCGGCCGGCCCTCGGTGACGACCCGTTCGTAGACCGTCCCGAGGGGGATCTGGAAGGTCTGGCCCGGAGTGAGCAGCGCGGTGGGGGCCGAGGGGTCGGGGAAGACGGCCGCCAGCCGGCGCAGCAGCCCCTGGGTGGACGCGCCGGCCGCGGCGGCGGCCTCGTCGGGGGCGAGGACCGCCTCCAGCATCTGGACGTCCGCCGAGTCGGCGAAGTGGGGCACCAGGACGCGGACCACCTCCTCGGCGGTCTGGCGCAGGTCGAGGGTGGTGCCGATGCGGGTGCCCGCCTCGGCGAGCAGGGCGAAGCGGGAGCGGGCCCGCTCGGCCTCGACGAGGGCGCGCTGGCCGTCGGTGATGTCGATGAGGGAGGCGATGAGGCCCAGGCGCCGTCCGGAGCCGTCGAGGAGGGGGGCGTACGAGCAGGACCAGGTCCGGTCGTGGTCGGGGTCGGCCGGGGTGCGGCCGGTGCGGCGGACGTCGACGACGGCCTCGCCGCGGTCCAGGACCTGGCGCATGGTCGCCTCCAGCGCGGAGGCGTTGACTCCGGGCACCACCTCGGTGAGCCGCTTGCCGAGGTGCTCGGCTGCGGAGACGCCGTTCATGCGGGCCAAGGCGTCGTTGACGCGCAGGAACCGCAGGTCGGGGCCGAGGGTGGCGAGGCCGATGGGCGACTGGGTGAAGAGGCTCTGCAGGGCGGCGAGCGAGTCCCGCATGCGCAGGACCTCGGAGGTCTCGACCGCGATCAGCATGGCGCCGGGCCGCCCCCGCGGGTCGGCCTCGGGGAGGATCCACATCTCCATCGTCACGTCGTGGCCGTCGCGGTGCCGGACGGGCAGGGTGCCGACGACGGTCTCCCCGGCGTGGACGCGGCGTGTCAGCTGGGCGGCGAGTTCCTGGTTGGACTCGGGGGCGAGGACGGGGGTCGCGGGGCGGCCGAGCAGCTCCTCGGGGCGGTAGCCGAGGAGGTCCTGCGCGGCGAGGGACCACTCGACGACGGAGCCGTCGGCGTCCTCCCGCCACAGGGCGATCGGCAGCACTTCGCGCAGCACACCGGCGTACCCGACGGCCGCCGGCGGCCGTCCCGGCGTCTCGCTCGGCGACTGATCAGTGTCCAACGCATCGACCTAACCCCGGGGGGTGTCTTTCCTACCCAGTCACCCTATCCGAGCCGTCGTTGCGGGGCTCTGCGAGTGGTCCGTTCGGCAGGGCAGGCCCACTCCGGGCCGGTCACGGGGCATGCCGGGCGAAGGCCGTGTACGCCGTGTCGTCGAAGAGCACGAAGCGGACCTCCTCGACGGCCGTCGTCCTCGTCGCCAGCACGGTCTCGACGGCGATGCGGGCCCCGTCGTCCAGGGGCCAGCCGTAGACACCGGTCGAGATCGCGGGGAAGGCGACGGTGCGGGCGCCGAGCTCGTCCGCGACGCGCAGCGAGGCGCGGTAGCAGGAGGCCAGCAGGGCGGAGCGGTCCTGGTCGCGGGACCAGACGGGTCCGACGGTGTGGACGACCCAGCGGGCGTCGAGGCGCCCCGCGGTGGTGGCGACGGCCTGTCCGGTGGGGAGGCCACCGCCGTGGTGAGCGGCGCGCAGCGCCCGGCACTCCGCCAGGATCTCGGGGCCGCCCCGGCGGTGGATCGCGCCGTCGACCCCGCCGCCGCCCAGCAGGGAGGAGTTCGCCGCGTTGACGATCGCGTCGACGTGCTGCGCGGTGATGTCGCCGCGCACGAGCGTGATTCCGGGAGGCGCCGTGGAGGTCATACGGCCATCCTCCCCCGCACGGGGTCGCACGCGCTCCCCGGTTTCCGCCGCGTCAGCCGCGTGCCGAGCGCAGGCGGCGCCATACCGCCTTGGCCGCGTTGTGGCCGGACATGCCGTGGACGCCCGGCCCCGGCGGCGTCGCGGAGGAGCAGAGGAAGACGGCGGGGTGCGGGGTGCGGTAGGGGGAGAGGGAGAGCTTGGGGCGCAGCACCAGCTGGAGTCCGCGGGCCGCGCCGCAGGCGATGTCGCCGCCCACGTAGTTGGGGTTACGGGCGGCGAGCTCGGGCGGTCCGGCGGTGGCGCGCGCCAGGACGCGGTCGCGGAAGCCGGGGGCGAAGCGCTCGATCTGGCGCTCGATCGCGTCGGTGAGGTCACCGTCCCAGCCGTTCGGCACATGGCCGTACGCCCAGAAGACGTGCTTGCCCTCGGGCGCGCGGGAGGGGTCGACGAGGCTGGGCTGGGCGGTGATCAGGAAGGGCGTGCGGGGGGCCGTACCGGAGGCGGAGGACGCCTGGTGGAGCGCGGTGCCGATCTCGGCGGTGGAGGGGCCGATCTGGACGGTCCCGGCGCGGCGGGGCGCCTCGGCCGTCCAGGGCACCGGTCCGTCGAGGGCGTAGTCGATCTTGAAGACACTGGCGCCGTAGCGGTAGCGGTCGTAGTGGCCGCCGAAGCCGGCGATCCTCGCGAGGGCGGTGGGCGAGGTGTCGAAGACGTACGCGCGGGCCGGCGGCAGGTCGTCGAGGCGCTTGACGTGGAAGTCGGTGTGCACGGAGCCGCCCAGGTCCCTCAGATACGCGGCGAGGGCGTCCGAGATCGCCTGGGAGCCGCCCCGGGGCATCGGCCAGCCGCCCGCGTGGGCGGCCAGCGCGAAGACGAGGCCGATCGCCGAGGTGGCGAACCCGTCGAGGGGTGCGATGACATGGGCGACGAGCCCGGCGAACAGGGCGCGCGCCTTGTCGTCCCGGAAGCGGCGCAGCAGCCAGGTGGAGGGCTGGAGTCCGTCGATGCCGAAGCGGGCGAGCGTGACGGGGTCGCGGGGCAGTGCGGTCAGCGGCAGGGACATGAAGTCCCTCGCCAGCGTGTCGAATCGGCCGACGTAGGGGGCGACGAGCCGTCGGTAGGTGCCGGCGTCGCGCGGTCCGAAGGAGGCGGCGGTCTCCGCGACGGACCGGGAGAGCACGGCGGCGGTGCCGTCGCCCCACGGATGGGCCATGGGCAGCGGCGGGTGCAGCCACTCCAGGCCGTACCGGTCCAGGGGCATCGTCCTGAAGACGGGCGAGTTGACGCCGAGCGGGTGCACGGCGGAGCAGGGATCGTGCCGGAAGCCCGGCAGGGTCAGCTCCTCGGTCCGCGCACCGCCGCCGACCGTGGAGGCGGCCTCGAAGAGCGCGACGGAGAATCCCCGTCGGGCCAGCTCCACCGCGGCGGTCAGTCCGTTGGGGCCCGCCCCCACGACGACGGCATCGAGCATCGACGGCACGTTCGGACTCCTTCGTCGGCCACCGGCCGCCGTCCGGCGACCGGCACGACCAAGAATAGGCTCCGGACGCCTCACGGGATCCGCGAGGGGTCCGGCAGCCGGACCGCCGCGGCGGCGCCCGGTGAAGCGCCCGCGCGGCGGGTCCGGTGGGGCGGTCAGGGAGCGGTGACCGTACCGACGAGGACGAACTCGTTGTACGGGAAGACCTTTCCGACCGACCGGGGGAAGGGGAAGGAGTAGGTCCGCGAGACGCCGAGTCCCGCCTTCTCCGCGTGGCGCCGCAGTTCCTCGAAGCCGACGAAGCGCACGTGCGTGGCGTCGGTGCGGTAGCCGGCTTCCTGCGGGGTGATCAGGACGACGTTGCCGCCCGGCTTCACGAGGGGCAGGTACTGCGCGAGGACCGTGACCGCCAGTTCCTCGTCCATGTGCTCCAGCACGTGGGCGCAGAGGAGGCTGTCGAAGGAACCGGGACCGCAGTCCTCGGCCTTGGCCAGCTCGTCGGGGGTGTAGGCGGTCAGGCCGCGCTCCCGGCAGGTGGCGACGGAGTGCTCGTTGTGGTCGACGCCCACACTGTCCGGACCGCAGTTGAGCAGGTTGCGTCCGAGACCGCAGCCGACGTCGAGGACGCGGCCGAGCTTGAGGCGGCGCAGGTTCCATCTGTAGGGCGCCTGGGTGGGCAGGAACCTCTTGAGTCCCGATTGCTCCAGATGAGCCAGCCGCTGGGTGTACTCGGAGGACTCGGTCCCGGATTCGCGGGGCCTGTCCTGGATGCCGGCCATCGGCAACCGCCTAACTTTCCGCTTTGCCATGGGAAACCACGCTGTGCAGGAGTGATCGCCGGTGTGATCGGCGACACTTCAGGCTAGGGGACGACGAAGCAGAAGGTAAAGGGCCGGACGGCTTTCGGCCCCACGAATCCCGGACGCCCCACAAGTCCCACGGGAGCGGCCCTGGTCGCGGTGTCGCCCGGTCCGGCGCCCGTACATCCGTTCAGGAGGTGGCGCTCCCGCCCCGGAACCGGCGGGGTGCCATGAGAGCCGTGTAGAGGATCAGGGAGGTCCCGAGGCCCACCGCCCAGCCGTAGTCGGCGAGCGGCCGAAGGAAGGGGATGAGACCGTCCTCCGGGAAGGGGCCCTTGCCCGGTTCCGAGTGCGAGCCGCCGACCGCCAGGACGCCTCCGACGGTGAAGGCGGCGACCGCGACCGGGTTCCAGCCGCCCGCGTACCAGTAGGGACCGTGGGGCCGGTAGAGCCCGGCCAGGTCGAGGACGGTGCGGCGCACGAACCAGTAGTCGGCGATGAGGATGCCGGCCACCGTGCCGAGCAGGCCGCCGACCAGACCGAGCCACGTGAAGATGTACAGCTCGGGGGTGGCGGTCAGCTTCCAGGGCATGATCAGCACCCCGACCACCCCGGTGATCAGCGCACCCCTGCGGAAGTCGATCAGCTTCGGCGCGAGGTTGGCCAGGTCGTAGGCGGGCGACACCACGTTCGCGGCGATGTTCACCGAGATCGTGGCGACGAGCACCGTCACCAGGGCGAAGAGCAGCCCGAAGACGTTGTCCGTCCGGGCGGCCAGCGCCACCGGGTCCCAGACGGGAGCTCCGTACACCGCCTGTGATCCGGAGGTGACGAACACCGAGAGCAGCGCGAACAGGGTCATGGTCGTGGGCAGGCCGAGGCTCTGGCCGATGACCTGGGCACGCTGCCCGGCACCGAAGCGGGTGAAGTCCGGGATGTTGAGGCTCAGGGTCGCCCAGAAGGCGATCATGCCCATCAGGGACGGGAAGAAGACGGTCCAGAAGTCAGCGCCCCAGCCCAGCCGCGACGGCTGGTCGAGCAGCGGCCCGAGGCCGCCCGCCTTCACCGCGATCCACACCAGCAGCGCCAGCGCGCCGACGATGACGAACGGCGCCGCCCAGTTCTCGAAGCGCCGCAGCGCCTCCATCCCCCGGTGGATGATGGCGAGTTCGAGGACCCAGAAGAGGACGAAGCAGAGCCAGAGCGTCCACGGCTGCCCGCCCACCTGGGCGGCCTGCGCCCAGCCGCCGAAGATCTTGTCGAGCAGGACGAAGATCCCCTGTCCGCCGATCCAGGTCTGGATGCCGAACCAGGCGCAGGCGACTCCGGCCCGGATCAGCGCCGGCAGGTTGGCCCCGCGCAGCCCGAAGGAGGCCCGGGCGAGGACGGGGAACGGGATGCCGTACTTGGGTCCGGCGTGGCCGGTGAGCAGCATCGGCAGGAGCACGATGACGTTGGCCAGGGCGATGGTGAGGACGGCCTGCTTCCAGTCCATGCCGAGGGCGACCAGACCGGAGGCGAGCAGCCACGAAGGGATGTTGTGGGCCATGCCGACCCACAGCGCGGCGAAGTTGTACGTCGTCCAGCGGCGCCGTTCGACGGGGACGGGCAGCAGGTCCTCGTTGACGAACCGGCTGTCGGTGGGGGCCGCGTCGGGTGCGAGTTCGACGCGGCCCCCGGCTATGGCGGGTTCGGGTCTCCCCGGGGGAACGGTTGCGGTCATGGCGGCGGGCCCCTTCTTCGGGAACGGTGCTCTGGTACGGACGAGGCCGCGGGCCGGGGGCCGAAGGCGGCGGGTCAGGCGCCGAGCGCGGGGATGATCTCGGAGCCGTAGGCGTCGATGGTGGTCTCCTTGGCGTCGTGCATGGCGTACACGGCGAACTGGTCGACGCCCATGTCGCGCAGCCTCCGCAGCTTCTCCACGTGCGCCTCGGCGGGGCCGAGGAGACAGAAGCGGTCGACGATCTCGTCGGGGACGAAGTCGGTGGAGGGGTTGCCGGCCCGGCCGTGATGGCTGTAGTCGTAGCCGTGCCGGTCCTTGACGTAGGCGGTGAGTTCCTCGGGCACCATCCCGGAGTGCTCGCCGTACCGGGACACCAGGTCCGCGACGTGGTTGCCGACCATCCCGCCGAACCAGCGGCACTGCTCGCGGGCATGGGCCAGGTCGTCGCCCACGTAGGCCGGCGCGGCCACGCAGATGGTGAGGGCGTCGGGGTCGCGGCCCGCGTCGGAGGCGGCCTGCCGGACCGCCTTGACCATCCACTCGGTGAGGAAGGGGTCGGCGAGCTGGAGGATGAAGCCGTCGGCCTTCTGCCCGGCGAGCGCCAGGGCCTTCGGGCCGTAGGCGGCCATCCAGACCGGCAGGCGGCCGTCCTTCACCCAGGGGATGCGGATCGCGCTGCCGTCGACCTCGGCCTCGCGGCCCTCGGCGAGGTCGCGGATGACGTCGATGGCCTCGCCGAGCCGCGCCAGGGTGTTGGGCTTGCGGCCCGCCACCCGCATCGCGGAATCGCCGCGGCCGATGCCGCAGACGGTCCGGTTGCCGTACATCTCGTTGAGGGTGGCGAAGGTGGAGGCGGTGACCTCCCAGGTCCTCGTCCCCGGGTTGGTGACCATCGGGCCGACGGTCAGCTTGGTGGTGTGCTCCAGGATGCGGCTGTAGATGACGAAGGGCTCCTGCCAGAGCACGGCGGAGTCGAAGGTCCAGCCGTAGCGGAAGCCGTTGCGTTCCGCCCGGCGCATGAGGCCGACGACCGCCGAGGCGGGCGGGTCGGTCTGCAGGACGAGTCCGAAGTCCACGTCTGCTTCTCCTAGTTCAGGTACTGACAGGTGGAGCGGGGGATGAAGCAGCCGTGTCCGGCCCGGCCGGTGTACTCCCGCTTGTCAATGACGACCTCGCCGCGTGAGAGGACGGTCTCGACCTGGCCGGTGACGGTCTTCCCCTCGTACGCGGAGTAGTCGACGTTCATGTGGTGGGTCTGCGCCGAGAGCGTCTGCCGGACGTGCGGGTCGTAGATCACGACGTCGGCGTCCGCGCCGGGGGCCAGGGTTCCCTTCTGCGGATAGAGGCCGAACATGCGCGCCGGAGTCGCGCAGGCGATCTCGATCCAGCGTCGGCGGGTGATGTGCCCGTCGACGACGGCCTGGTGCAGCAGGTCCATCCGGTTCTCGACCCCGGGGAGGCCGTTGGGGATCTTGGAGAAGTCGCCGCGGCCGAGTTCCTTCTGGCCGGCGAAGCAGAAGGGGCAGTGGTCGGTGGAGACGACCTGGAGGTCGTTGGTCCGCAGGCCGCGCCAGAGGGCCGCCTGGTGTTCCCGGGGGCGCAACGGCGTGGAGCAGACGTACTTCGCGCCCTCGAAGCCGGGCTCGGCGAGGTTGTCGGTGGAGAGGAAGAGGTACTGCGGGCAGGTCTCGCCGAAGACGTTCAGCCCCATGTCCCGGGCGGCGGCCAGCTCCCGCACCGCCTCGTCGGCGGAGACGTGGACGACGTAGAGGGGCGCCCCGGCCACCCGGGCGAGCTGGATGGCCCGGTGGGTGGCCTCGGCCTCCAGGAGCACCCGGCGGACCTCGCCGTGGTAGCGCGGATCGGTCTCCCCCCGGGCCAGCGCCTGCTCGACGAGGACGTCGATCGCGATGCCGTTCTCGGCGTGCATCATGATCAGCCCGCCGTTGCCGGCGGAGCGCTGCATGGCGCGCAGGATCTGTCCGTCGTCGCTGTAGAAGACACCCGGGTACGCCATGAAGAGCTTGAAGGAGGTGACACCCTCCTCGACGAGCTTGTCCATCTCCTTGAGCGTGTGCTCGTTGACGTCGGAGAGGATCATGTGGAACGCGTAGTCGACGGCGCAGACGCCGTCCGCCTTGGCGTACCAGGTGTCGAGGCCTTCGCGCAGGGTGTGGCCGACGCTCTGGACGGCGAAGTCGACGATGGTGGTGGTACCACCCCAGGCGGCGGCGCGGGTTCCGGTCTCGAAGGTGTCGGAGGCGGAGGTGCCGCCGAAGGGCAGTTCCATGTGCGTGTGCGCGTCGACGCCGCCGGGGATGACGTAGCGGTCGGTGGCGTCGATGGTCCGCTCGGCGGTCCACCGGGCGGCGGCGTCGGAGCCGTGCGTGGCGAGGGCGGCGATGCGGCCGTCCTCGATCAGGACGTCGGCGTGCAGCTCGTCGGCGGCGGTGACGACCAGTCCGCCGCGGATGAGGGTACGGGTACTCACAGGTCTCCCCCTGACAGGAACCGGGTGGGTGCGCTGGGGTGCGAGGGACTTCGGGGCAGGGACGGAGGGCGCGGGCCGCGCGGCGGCGACGTGGCGGGGGCGAAGAGGGCAGCGGAACGGGCGTGGGCGGCGACGCACGGACGGGCTACAGGGAGCGGAGCGCCTCTTCGAGGATCGCGGCCCCCTCCTCCGCCTCGGCGACCGTGAGCGAGAGGGGCGGGGCGATGCGCAGGGTGCTGGTGCTGTGGCCGCCTCCCTTGCCGATGAGCAGCCCGTTCTCGCGGGCGGCCTCCAGGACGGCGGCGGCCGCCTCCGGGTTCGCCTCGTCGGTGCCGGGCACGGTCAGTTCGATGCCGATCATCAGGCCGCGGCCGCGGACCTCCCGCACCGCCTCCACCCCGGCGCCGACGGCGCGCAGCCGTTCCAGGAGGAGTCCTCCGACGCGCCGGGCGTTGCCCTGGAGGTCGTGTTCCAGGAGGTGGCCGAGGTTGGCGAGCCCGGCGGCCATGGTGACGGGGGAACCGCCGAAGGTGGAGATGGAGTTGGCGTCGAGGCAGTTCATGACGTCGGCGCGGGCGACGACCCCGCCGACGGACATGCCGTTGCCGATGCCCTTGGCGAAGGTGAGGATGTCGGGCGGGCCGGCCTGGTCGTGCGCCTGCCAGCCCCAGAAGTGGTCGCCGGTGCGGCCCCAGCCGGTCTGTACCTCGTCGGAGATCCAGAGGATGCCGTGCCGGTCGAGGACGCGGCGGAAGGCGGCGTAGAGCCCGTCGGGCGGGGAGGTGAAGCCGCCGACGCCCTGGACGGGTTCCGCGATCAGCGCGGCGACGTCCCGGGTGTGCCCGAGGAGGTCCTCGAGATCGGCCACGCAGGCCTCGATGAAACGGTCGTCGGTGAGCCGGGCGTACGGGCCGCGGGTGCGGACCCCGCCGTGGACGTACAGGGTCTGGAGCGGGGAGAGCCCGGTGGGAGACCAGGAGCGGTTGCCGGTGATGCCGACGGTCGAGAAGGAGCGGCCGTGGTAGCTGTTGCGCATCGCCAGGATCTGGTTCGAGCGGCGGTACGTGGTCGCGAGCAGCAGCGCCGTGTCGTTGGCCTCGGTGCCGGAGGTGGTGAAGAAGACGCGGGCGTCCGGGATGCCGGAGAGGGCGGCGATCCGCTCGGCGAGTTCCACCATCGGGCGGTTGAGGTAGAGCGTGGACGCGTGGATGATCCGCCCGGCCTGCTCGGCGACGGCCTTGGTGACCTCGGGCAGGGCGTGGGCGGTCATGGTGGTGAGGATGCCGCCGAAGAAGTCGAGGTACCGACGGCCCTCGGCGTCCCAGACGTGGCGGCCCTCGCCGTGGGTGATCTCGAGGGGGTCCCGGTAGTAGAGGGAGACCCAGTCGGGGATGACCGCCTTGTGCCGGTCGTGGAGGGCGCTCACGGGCTCACCAGCCCGTCGTACGCGTCGGGGCGCCGGTCGCGGTAGAACGCCCATTGCTGCCGGACCTCCTCGATCAGGCCGAAGTCGAGGTCCCGGACGACGAGTTCCTCGGCCTTGTCCGAGGCGAGGTCGCCGACGAACCGGCCGCGGGGGTCGACGAAGTAGCTGGTGCCATAGAAGTCGTTGTCCCCGTACTCCTCCTGGCCGACGCGGTTGATGGCGGCGACGAAGTACTCGTTGGCGACGGCGGCCGCGGGCTGTTCCAGCTGCCAGAGGTGGGACGAGAGGCCGCGGTGCGTGGCGGACGGGTTGTAGACCAACTGGGCTCCATTGAGACCGAGTTGCCGCCACCCCTCGGGGAAGTGCCGGTCGTAGCAGATATAGACGCCGACCTTGCCGACGGCGGTGTCGAAGACCGGCCAGCCGGCGTTCCCCGGGCGGAAGTAGTACTTCTCCCAGAAGCCCTTGACCTGGGGGATGTGGTGCTTGCGGTACTTGCCGAGGTAGGAGCCGTCCGCGTCGATCACGGCGGCGGTGTTGTAGTAGAAGCCGGAGTCCTCGATCTCGAAGACGGGGACGACGATCACCATGCCGGTCTCGCGGGCGAGCTCGCGCATGCGCAGGACGGTGGGCCCGTCGGGGACCGGTTCGGCCCAGCGGTAGTGCTCGGGCTCCTGCACCTGGCAGAAGTAGGGGGCGTTGAAGACCTCCTGGAA
The DNA here is from genome assembly GCF_040677675.1 of Streptomyces sp. NPDC053755. Classification (NCBI taxonomy): domain Bacteria; kingdom Bacillati; phylum Actinomycetota; class Actinomycetes; order Kitasatosporales; family Streptomycetaceae; genus Streptomyces; species Streptomyces sp. NPDC053755. Next base: position 210,121 of record NZ_JBFASK010000004.1, read on the forward strand.
CCCGATGACCTTGGCACCCTGCCGGGCCGCCTCCCGGGCGTGCTCCTCATGCTTGGCGATCATGGATTCGGTGTCGCCCGTCCAGGTCGCCTGGACGAGTGCGGCGCGTACGACAGCGGTCATGAGCTGCTCCTTCGGCACGGCGTCAGAGAGCCTCTACGCACGTAGACGCGGTGCGTAGGAGGAGAACGTAAGCCCCGTCACACCCCGGAGCAAGACCGCCGCCGCGAAGCAACGGAGTCGATCATGTTTCATACCCGAGTGGTCCACGTCGGACACGCACCGACACGTCCCGGGCTGTTCCGGTGTGACCGATGTGACCGGTGCCGGGAGGAGCGGCGCGGGTGCCACGGCGAGGGACGGGGTCGTCAGGCTCCCCCGAATCCGGCGACCCGCAGCGCGTGCGCCAGGTCGCGCGCGCACGCCGGGGACACCGACCCCGCGGCGTCGAGGAGTTGCGGCACCAGCGTCCGCGGGTCGACGCCCGCGAGCCGGGCGGCCTCCTCGGGGGCGTGGACCCGGACGAAGGCGGCCAGGAGGGCCCGCGCCTCGCGGTGGCGTCCCTCGGCGCGCAGGGCGGCACACGCGCCCGCCAGCTCGTCGACGGGACGGGCGACGCCCTGCCGGAGCAGCTGATCGCAGTCCTGGTCCCGGCCCGCGTCCGCGAGCGCACCGGCGACGGCGGCGAGCGGGCCGGGCGGCAGTGTGGCCGCCTCCCAGAGCAGGGTGGACCAGTCCGCCCCGAGGCCCGCCCGGTGCAGCTCCGCGGCGAGCGCGGGCAGCCAGTCGGGCGGACCGGCGAGCGCCTCGCAGAGCAGGGCGTGCGCCTCGCCGCTGCGGCCCTGGGCGCGCAGCCGGCCCAGGGCGTAGACCGCGTTCCCCGCGGCGCGTGCCGCCTCTTCGACGGCGTCCGCGGAAGGGGTACGGGGGCGGGAGGCTGCGGTGGTCGCGGACCCGCCGAACCGGGCGCCGCGCGGGGCGGCCGCCGCGTCCATGGCGGCGTGGGGCACCGCGACGGCCGGGGGAACCTCCTCGTCCTCGTCCATCCAGGCGTACCGGGCGCCTCGGGGGCGCCGCTTGACCGGGGCGGGATCGGCGACCCGCGCGGGGGTGGCGGGGGCCCCGCGTCCTGCGGCCCCCGTCGCCCCGCCGGGGTCGGCCCCGGGCGCGAAGGTGATGCCGGTCGCGGGTGCGGTGACGGCGACGGGCCCGGGGCGGGCGGGGCTTTCGGGTGCGGCCCCGGTTGCGGGCCCACCCTCCCCGGTCGCGGTCAGACGGGCCAGACGGGTGGTCAGTGCGGCGATCCGGGCCGTAGCCCGGCTGTGGTCGTCCCGGCACCAGGCGAGTTCGTTGCGGAGGCGGGGCGCTTCCGGGGAGGCGGGAGCCGCCCCGAGGCGGGCACCCAGTTCCAGCAGGCGGCGCTCCGCGTACCGCCGCTCCCGCTCCCGCAGCTCCCTGCGCTCGCGCAGGGCCTCGGCGCCACCCGGGCGCCGGTCGTGGGCCGCGGCCGCCGCCGCGTACAGCGCCCTGGCCCGCACGGTGTGAGGGCCGGCGGGATCCTCGCCCGCGTCCTGGAGGAGGGACGCCACGAGGTCCCAGGGCATGACCTCCGTGCCGTCGAAGCAGGCCCTCAGACCTTCCGGTTCGCGGCTCACGAAGACGCCGTACCAGCCCTCGTCCGGCTTCAGGCGGGCCGCCAGGTCTCGGAGACAGCCCGCGAACGCCGCCATCTCCGCAGGGAGTTGATACACCGTCATACAGCCCGCACCGCCCACGCCCTCGACTGGGACCTTCCGGTCCGCGGTATTCGACCGCAGTCGTGTTACGGGATGGCTACAGACGGTTTTCGTGCGGCGACCCGCCCGTCAGAACGTCACGGCGATGCCGGTGTGCGGCCGCTTGCCGAGGCGGGCGACCATGGCCGGCCAGTCGACGAGCCAGAACTGCCAGGTGTACTTCCGGGCGAGCAGCTTGCGTATCCGGCGCAGCTCCTCCCCCTCCACGAGACGGGCGGTCCCCTCGACGGGGGCCGCGCCCGCGTCGACGTTTCCGCGCACGTCGCAGGGGGTGACGACGACCCGGGGGTCGTTGCGCAGGCGCTTGACCTTCCAGGAGTCGGTGCGGGTCCACGCGTACAGCACGTCACCCTCCACCGCGTACCAGACGGGCGTCGCCACCCCGGTGCCGTTCCTGCGGAAGGTGGTCAGGCTGACATAGCGGCCGCGTCGCAGCTCCTCGGGCATCATGCGGCCGAGGTTATGCCACCGGGCCGGAGGGGATCAGACCGGCACCAGCGCGCAGCGCGTGACGACCTCGTCCAGGGAGAGGCCGAGGACGCCGGCCAGGGCCGCGACGGTGAAGAAGGCGGGGGTCGGGGCCCGCCCGGTCTCGATCTTGCGGAGCGTCTCGGCGGAGAGGCCCGCGGCCGAGGCGATCTCGGCCATGGACCGGCCGCCGCGCGCCTCGCGCAGCAGCAGTCCGAGCCGCTCGCCGCGTTCACGCTCTTCCGGGGTCAAGGGGGTGCGCACCATGGCACCATTCTAATACCGGTATAGTAATTGGCATGGTGGAGATCAAGACGGACACGTCCCTGCAGGCGATGCGCGAGGCGGGAAGGGTCGTCGCGCACGCGCTGGCGGCGGTACGGGAGCAGGCGGCGCCGGGGGTCACCCTGGTCGAACTGGACCGGATCGCCCGGGCCGTGCTCGACGAGGCCGGGGCGGGCTCGCCGTTCCTGGGGTACCACCCCGACTGGACACCGGTGCCGTTCCCGGCCGTCGTCTGCGCCTCGGTGAACGACGCGATCGTGCACGGCATCCCGGACGACCGCCCCCTCGCGGACGGGGACCTCGTGTCCGTCGACTGCGGCGCCACCCTGGGCGGCTGGGTCGGCGACGCGGCCGTCAGCTTCACCGTCGGCCGCGCCCGGGCCGAGGACACCCGCCTGATCGACACGGCGTACGCGGCGCTGGAGGCCGGCATCGGGGCGGCCGTCGTCGGCAACCGCATCGGCGACATCGCCCATGCCGTCGGCCGGGTGTGCCGCCGCGCGGGCTACGGCATCGCGGACGGCTTCGGCGGCCACGGCATCGGCCGCAGCATGCACGAGGACCCGGGCGTCCCCAACGAGGGACGCCCGGGGCGGGGCATGCCGCTGCGCCACGGCATGGTCATCGCGATCGAGCCGATGCTGATCGCCGGCGGCGGGGACCACCACTACACGGCCGCGGACGGCTGGACGGTCCGCACCCTGGACGGCTCGCGCGCGGCCCACACCGAACACACGGTGGCGATCACCGACGACGGCCCCCGGATCCTGACGGCCCTCTAGAATCCGGCCGCCGCGGCTCCGGGGCGTGCAGGCCACCGGGGCCGCGGTTCACCCCCGGGGCCGTACGACCATCGCCGAACCGCCGCCCCTGCGGACCGTCTCCGCCGCCGCCACCCAGCGGCCGTCCGGCAGGCGTTGCACGCCCGTCGCCGCACCGATCTCCGGGTTCTGCCGGAAGCCGTGGCCGATCGCCTCGAGCTCGCCCCTCAACGGGCTGTTCCAGAGGCCCGGTTCCAGTTCCGTCGTCGTCTGGTTGCGCTGACTGGCCCGGGGCGCGGCGATCGCGTCCACGAGGGGCAGCCCCCGGTCGACGACGCCGGTCAGCGTCTGCAGCACGGTGGTGATGATCGTCGCCCCGCCCGGGGACCCCAGGGCGAGCACCGCCCGCCCGTGCCGGTCGAGCACGATGGTCGGGGCCATGGACGAACGGGGCCGCTTGCCGGGGCCGGGCAGGTTCGGGTCGTGGACCGCCGGGTTCGCCGGGGCGAAGGAGAAGTCGGTCAGCTCGTTGTTGAGCAGGAAGCCGCGCCCCGGCACGGTGATCCCGCTGCCGCCGGTCGACTCGATGGTCAGCGTGTAGGCGACGACGTCGCCCCACTTGTCCGCCACGGTGAGGTGCGTGGTGTTCTCGCCCTCGTAGGTGGTCGGCGCCGCCGTCCCGCCGCTCGCGCAGTCGGCCGGGTGGCGCGGGTCGCCGGGGGCGAGCGGGCTGGTCAGGACGGCGTCGTCGCGGATCAGGCACGCCCGTGAGTCGGCGTACCGCTGCGAGAGCAGGCCGCGCACGGGGACGTCCTCGAAGGCCGGGTCGCCGACCCAGCGGCCCCGGTCGGCGAACGCGATCCGGCTCGCCTCGATGAAGCGGTGCAGGTACCCGGCCTGGGAGGCGGCGGAGAGGTCGGTGCGCTCCAGGATGTTGAGGGCCTCGCCGACGCTGGTGCCGCCGGAGGACGAGGGGGCCATGCCGTAGACGTCGAGGCCGCGGTACGAGACCTTCGTGGGCAGGCGCCGTACGGTCTCGTACGCCCGCAGGTCGCGCTCCGTCAGGTCCCCGGCGCGGACGACCCGCGTGGCGCCCTGCCGCACCGGCGGCCTGCGCACCGTGTCGACGATGTCCCGGGCCAGCGGTCCGCGGTAGAGCGCGCCGACACCTTCCCGGCCGAGCTTCTCGTACGTACGGGCGAGATCGGGGTTGGTGAAGGTGGAGCCGACGACGGGCAGGGCCCCGCCCGGCAGGAAGAGCTTCGAGGAGGCGGGGAAGTCGCGGAAGCGGGCCTCGTTGGCGGCCGTCTGGGCGCGGAAGGTCGGGTCGACGGTGAAGCCCTCCCTGGCCAGCCGTGTGGCCGGTTCGAGGAGCCGGCGCAGCGGTTTGCTGCCCCAGGCGTCGAGGGCGGTCCGCCAGGTCGCCGGGGTGCCAGGGGTGCCGACGCTCCGGCCGCTGGTCATGGCCTCCTCGAAGGGGAGGGGCTTGCCGTCCTCCAGGAAGAGGCCCGCGTCCGCCGACAACGGGGCGGTCTCGCGGCCGTCGACAGTGCGCACCGAGCGGGTCTCGGCGTCGTAGTGGACGAGGTAGCCGCCGCCTCCGATGCCGGCCGAGTACGGTTCGGTGACGCCGAGGGCCGCGGCCACGGCGACCGCCGCGTCGACCGCGTTGCCGCCGTCGCGGAGCACCTCGATCCCGGCGGCGGAGGCGTCCGCGTCGACGCTGGCGACGGCTCCCCCGTATCCGACCGCGACCGGTACCTTCGCCGGTGGCGGGGCGCCGGTCGCGGCGGGCGCCCGGGTCCCGGCCGCCGCCCCGGTGGCGGTCGGCGGGGCCGCTGCCCCCACCGAGAGCAGTACGGTCGCGGCGACGACGAGAACCGACCCATTCCGGGCGACGGAACGACGCATCCCTACCTCCAGTCAACAGCCGTCCGCGCAGCGTAACTTCCGGGAGAGCCCGTCGTCAGGACCGCCTCGAACGCGGCGCCGCTCCCCCGCTAGCATGCGCGCCCATGAATGAAGACCTGCGCAATGTCGTCCTCGGCGTGCTCGCGACCGGCGTCAGCGCGTCGCTGGGCTGGCTGGCCCGGACGTATCTCTGGCGCCGCAAGCTCCGGCGCAAGCAGGCGTTCTTCGGCCTGACCGGGGGCTCCGACTGCCTGCTCGTGGTGAACCGCAAGGCGGGCAGCGAGAGGGCGGTGCACAACGTCGACGTCTCCGCGCTGCTCGAACTCTCCGCACTGATCAAGGACTGCGGTGCGCGGCCGGAGATAGTCCAGCACGACATGGCCCGGCAGGGGCTGGGCGACCGGGCGGAGTTCTGTGTCGGCGGCCCTTACTCCAACCGGCGGATGGCCGCGCACCTCGGGTCCCTGCTGCCGGGGCTGAAGGTCAACGTGGAGTCGGAGCCGGTCGCGGACCGAGGCATGTTCACGATCGGCGAGGAGACGTACCGGGCCGACCCCGGGAACACGGAGTACGCCCTCCTCGCCCGGCTCACCGGGGGCGAGGGCGGCCTGCCGGTCTTCCTGTTCTGCGGCCAGTACGCGGTCACGAACCAGGCGGCGACCCGGTATCTGGCCCGGCACCACGAGAAGCTGGCGCGGAAGTACGGCTCCGGGCCCTTCGTCCTCCTCCTGAAGGTGGTCAACTCCGAGGCTTACGGCCCCGATGTGGTGGAGCTGGTCGCCGACGTGACCCGGCAGGCTCGGGAGGCGCGGGAGGCTAGCGCACCCGAAGCGGCAGCGACGTGATCCCGTTGACGAAGTTGGAGACCAGACGGCGGGGCGGGCCGGCCGGGGTGAGGCCGGTGAGGGTGCCCCGCGCCGCCGCGGCCCTCACCTCCTCGTGCAGGACCCGCAGCTGCAGCCGGGCGAAGTGGGCGCCGAGGCAGACGTGCGGGCCGTCCCCGAAGGAGACGTGGGGGTTGGGATTCCGGCCGAGGTCGAGCCGGTGGGGGTCGGGGAAGACGCGCTCGTCGTGGTTGGCGGAGGCGTGGAAGACGACGACCTTGTCTCCGGCGGCGATGGCCTGACCGGCGACCGCGGTGGCGCGGGCGGCGGTGCGCCGGAAGGAGAGCACGGGCGGGTGGACGCGCAGGAGCTCTTCCACCGCCCGGTCCACGGGCACCTCGCCGCTCCACAGCCGCCGGCGCTCGTCCGGGTTGCCGGCGAGGGCGAGCAGTCCGCCCGGGGCCGCGGAGCGCACGGTGTCGTTGCCGGCGACGGTCAGCAGGAAGAAGAACATCTCCAGATCCGCTTCCCGGAGTCCGCCGGTGGCCAGCGCGGTCATGACGTCGTCCGCCGGATGCCGCCGCTTGTGCGCGGCCAGGTCCTGGGCATAGGAGAACATCTCGGCCAGCATGGCGGGTGAGCGCGGGTTGACGGGCCGGCCCTCGTGGTCGAGGACGGGCGGCTGGTCGGGGTCCTGGTAGGCGATGACCCGCTCGGTCCAGGCGAGGAGCAGTCCCCGGTCGGCGGCCGGCACGCCGAGGAGGTCGGTGAGGTTGAGCAGGGCGTAGTCGTCGGTGACCTGGCGGACGAGGTCGACCTCCGGCCCCGCCTGCGCCGCGGCGGCTAGCAGCGTCCGGGCCCGCTCGCGGGCGGTCGTCTCGAAGCGTTCGATCCGGCCGGGGGTGAACGCCCGGCTGACCAGCCGTCGCAGGCGGCCGTGGCCCGGCGGGTCCTGGTTGAGCATCATGCGCCGGATGAACGGCAGGTCGGCGGGTTCGGGGTCGCGGATCTGCGTGGCGCCGAGGTGCGAGGAGAACGTCGAGGCGTCCTTGAGGACCCGTACGACGTCCGCGTGACGGGTCACGGCCCAGAAGCCGGGGCCGGGGGGCCAGCCGAGCACCTCGTACTCCTCCTGCCGGGCGACCGGATACCGGTCGCGCAGGATCCGGAAGGCCGCGTGGGGCAGCCCGCGGGCGTAGACGCGGGGATCGAAGACATCGGGGACGCCGGGCGGGCCGGCCACGTCGCTCGCACTCTCCACGGGCCCCAGCGTGGCACGGGGCGCCGGGCCCTGGGGGCGTTCCCGTGAGCGAGGGCGGATACTCGGCGTGGCGCGGACGCCCGCGCCGTCGCGAAGGGGGAGGTTCGGTGGAGATCGCCGCACTGCCGTACATCGACGAGCACGCGACCGTCGTCCCGGTGGGGGCCGACGCCGTCTGGCGCGCTCTGCTCGACGCGCTGGAGGGTTCCTTCGCGGGTTCCGGCGGTGCGCGCTACGCCCGGCTGGTGGGGTGCGCCGACCGTACGGCGTCGGGGCCGCGGCCGCTCGCGGAGGGCTCCGCGCTGCCCGGCTTCCGGGTGACCGTCGCGGACCCGGGACGCGAGCTGTCCCTCGAAGGGCGCCACCGGTTCTCGACGTACGCCCTGACCTTCCGCCTCGACGACGCCGGCCCGGGCCGGACCCGGCTCCGGGCGGAGAGCCGGGGCGCGTTCCCCGGTCCGGCGGGCCGTGTCTACCGAGGTCTGGCCATCGGGACGGGCGGTCACGCGGTGGGGATGCGGCGACTGCTGGGATCGATCGCGCGCCGCTGCGCGTAAGCGGTCCCGGAAGCGGGCGGGGTGGTGTCCCGTCTCACATCCGACATCGGGGAAAAGGATCGGATTGTCGCAACCCTTTCGGTTCCGTGGCCCTCTTGCCCCGCGTAAGAGATCCACACCCGGAGGTCGTCCCACGTGAACCGCATACGCCCGCGCCCCCTGCTCGCCGCCGTGGGGGTTCTCGGCCTGTCCGCCCTCACCTCGTGTTCCGGCGGGACGACGCCGGCCGACGACGGCAAGGAAGCCACGCCGGTGACGCGGATATCGGTGAACCTCACCGGCGAGCGGGCCCCGGCGGGCGAGCCGGTCGTCGTCCGCCTCGCCGAGGGGCGTCTTGCGCGGGTCGAGGTGACCGACTCCCGGGGCGGGCGGCTCGACGGCAAGGTGGCGCCCGACGGGCGGAGTTGGACCTCCGCGCGCAAGGCCGCCCCGGGGACGGCCTACGCGGTCGCGGCGAAGGACGCGGCCGGCGGCAGCGCCACGGCCGCCTTCACCACCGCCCGGGCCGAGAAGGTCAACAAACTGACGCTGGCGCCCGGCAAGGACACGACCGTCGGCATCGGCCAGCCGCTGTCGATCGTCTTCGACCACCCCGTGAAGAACAGGGCCGAGGTCGAGAAGCAGCTGGTGGTCACCACCTCGAACCGCACCGAGGGCTCTTGGGGCTGGATGCGGGACTGGTCCGGCAAGGACAGGGTCGACTGGCGGCCGAAGGAGTACTGGAAGCCCGGCACCCGGGTCACCCTGGACGCCCGGCTGAACGGCGTCGACTCCGGGTCCGGCGGCTGGTTCGTCCGCGACTACACCACCACGTTCCGCATCGGCCGCGCGCAGGTCGTCAAGGTCGACCTCGACCGTCACCGGCTGACCCTGGTGCGGGACGGCGCCGTCGTGAGGGAGGTGCCCGTGTCGGCCGGCACGCCCGGCGGGGAGAAGGCGTCCTGGCGCGGCAGGACGGTGCTGATGTCCAAGGAGGGCACCATCAACATGCGCTCCGAGACGGTCGGGCTCGGCGACGCCTACGACAAGATGGTCGACTACTCGATGCGGCTGACCTGGTCGGGCATGTACGCGCACGCGGCGCCCTGGAACGCGGCCTACTTCGGCACCGCCAACAGGAGCTCCGGCTGCATCGGCATGAGCGACGCCGACGCGCGGGCCGTGTACGACGCGGTGCGGGTCGGCGACCCGTTCGAGATCACCGGCTCCGACGCCAAGGGGACACAGGCCCCGAACAACGGCTACGGCGCGTGGAACCTGTCGTGGGAGGGCTGGCGCGCCACGAGCGCGCTTGACTGACACCGCGTCCAATAATCGTTACCGCCACGTAACTTACCGACCAGTTACCCCGGGTAAGGCATCCCGGTTACCGTCGGGTCACTTTCACTGCCCCCCATCAGTGACACCCCAGTGAGGAGTGACCCGTGCGCATACCCCTGGCCCTCGCCGTCTCGGCCGCTCTCGTGGCGGGGACGGCGCTCGGGCTCGCCCCCGTCGCCCACGCCTCGGAGACCGGCATCCGCTTCGTGGACATCACCGGCGACGGCGGCACCGTCCTCAAGGCCAACGTCGTCACCCCGGCCGGCGCCGACGGCTCCACCCGCTACCCCGTCATCGTGCTGCCCACCAGCTGGGCCATGCCGCAGATCGAGTACCTCGCCCAGGCCAGGAAGCTCGCCGACTCCGGCTACGTCGTGGTCGCGTACAACTCGCGCGGGTTCTGGCAGTCCGGCGGCGAGATCGAGACCGCGGGGCCCAAGGACATCGCCGACGCCACCAAGGTCATCGACTGGGCGCTGGCCCACACCCCGGCCGATCCCGACAAGGTCGGCATGGCGGGCGTCTCGTACGGCGCCGGGATCAGCCTGCTCACCTCCGCGTACGACAAGCGCGTCAAGGCCGTCGCCGCGCTGAGCGGCTGGGCCGACCTCATCGAGTCGATCTACAGCGGCCGCACCCAGCACCTCCAGGCCGCCGCCCTGCTCGGCGGCGCCGGCCATCTCACCGGCCGCCCCGGACCCGAACTCCAGAGCGTCCTCGGCGACTTCCTCTCCTCCAACCTCGCCAAGGAGGAGGAGATGATCGCCTGGGGAGCGAAGCGCTCGGCCGTCACCCACCTGGACCGGATCAACGCCAACGGCGCCGCGATCATGCTCGGCAACGCCTGGGGCGACACCATCTTCCCGCCCAACCAGTACGCGTCCTTCTACGAGAAGCTCCAGGGCCCCAAGCGCCTGGAGTTCCGCCCCGGCGACCACGCCACGGCCGAGGCGACCGGTCTGCTCGGACTGCCCAACGACACCTGGACCAACGCCCACCGCTGGTTCGACCGCCATCTCAAGGGCGCCGACAACGGCATCGACCGCGAGCAGCCCGTCCAGCTCAAGACCCGCTCCGGCGGCGGGTACGAGGGCTACCCCGACTGGAAGTCGGTCGGAGCCGACCAGCGCAGGATCGCCCTGGGGGGCTCGCAGCGGATCTGGGCCAACGTCGACTCCGGGGCCAACGGCGGAGTCGTCCTCCTCTCCAACCTCCTGGACCAGTTCCTCCAGACCCCGCCCGTCGCGTCCGTTCCCCTCCTCCCCCGCGCCTTCGCCGGCGTCTGGCAGTCCGAGCGCCACGACACCGTCCAGAAGGTGCGCGGCACGGCCAGGCTGCACACCACGGTCACCTCCACCAAGGAGAGCGGCACCCTCGTCGCGTACCTCTACGACGTGGGCCCGCTCGGCCTCGGCAAGCTGGTCAGCAACGCCCCGTACACCTTCCACGGGAAGACGCCCGGCACGCCGTTCACCGTCGACCTGGAGCTGTTCTCCACGGCCTACGACGTGCCGGCCGGCCACCGTCTCGCCGTGGTCGTCGACACGGTCGACCCGCTCTACATCGAGCACAACCCGACCGGCGCACAGCTGACCTTCTCCTCGCCGTCGGCCGACCCGTCGTACGTGTCGGTCCCACTGCGGGAGGAGTGATCACCGGCTGCTGCCGGACGGGTACGGCCCCCTCGCGGGCGCCGCGGCCGCGGCGCCCTACGCGCCCGTGGGAGGACCCCCGCCCGGCAGCAGCGTCCCCCGGTCGGGCGGGGGCAGCTCCACGGCCTGCGTCTTGGGGTTGCGGCGCTCCTTGCGCGCCACCCAGGTGGCGAACCACGACAGCAGCAGGCACATCCCGATGTACACCGCCGAGATCACCATCACGACCGGGATGAACGGCAGGTCGTAGTCCAGGTTGGAGGCGATCAGCTTGCCCGCGTGCAGGAACTCCTCGTAGGTGATGAGGAATCCGAGCGAGGTGTCCTTGAGGGCCACCACCAGTTGGCTGATGATGGTCGGCAGCATCGCGCGCAGCGCCTGCGGGACGAGGACGTAGGTCATGACCTGCGTCTTGCGCATGCCGAGCGCGTACGCCGCCTCCCGCTGCCCGCGGTCGACCGAGTGGACTCCGGTACGGAACACCTCCTCCAGCACCGAGCCGTTGTAGAGGGTCAGCCCGGCGACGAGCGCGGGGAGCGGCTGGACCTTCAGCGCGACGAAGATGAAGAAGATCATCACCAGCACGGGCATGGCGCGGAAGAACTCGACGAAGAGGGTCGAGATCCAGCGCAGGACCCGGTGCTCGGAGAGGCGTCCGCAGGCCAGGATCCCGCCGAGCACGAGGGAGAGCACCGAGGCGTAGGCGAAGGCCTTGAGGGTGTTGCCGAGGCCGCGCAGCAGCAGCTCCTGGATTCCCTCGTAGGCGAAGGGCGCCCACTTGGTCGCGGTGAACTGCCCGGTGTCGAAGAGGAGGTACAGGATCCAGCCGGCGAGGGCCAGGATCACCACGGTGGAGAGGACGCCGTAGAGCCGGTGGCGGCGCCGGGTGCCCGGCCCCGGGATGTCGTACAGCGCGGTGGACCGGCTCATCGGGCGACTCCCCAGCGCTTCTCCAGGATGTTGAAGATCGCGCTGATGGTGAGGGTGATGATCAGGTAGCCGACGGCGATCCAGACGAAGGTCCAGACGATGTTGTAGCCGAGTTCGCTCAGCGTCCTGTAGGTGCCGAGGAGTTCGGTGACGCTGAAGGCCCCGGCGATGGCCGAGTTCTTGGCGAGCGCGATGAGCGTGGAGCCGATGGGCGGGATGACCGAGCGGAACGCCTGGGGCAGGACGACGGCGCCCAGGGTCTGACCGAAGGTCATGCCGAGGCTGCGCGCCGCCTCTCCCTGGCCGCGCGGCACGGTGTTGATGCCGGAGCGCAGCGCCTCGCAGATGAAGGCCGAGGTGTAGCAGCCGAGCGCGAGGACCGCGAACACCTCGAAGGGGAGGACGAGACCGAAGCGGGGCAGGCCGAGCATCACGGCGAAGAAGAGCAGGGTGAGCGGGGTGTTGCGCAGCACGGTCACCCAGACGGTGCCGAAGACCCGGAAGGACCCGACCGGGGCGACCCGGAACGACGCCATCAGGAAGCCGAGGACGAGGGCAAGGGCCGAGGCGTAGACGGTGAGTTCCACGGTGCCGAGGAAGCCCTCGCCGTAGAGGGAGAAGTTCTGTGTGAGTACGTCCATGTCGCCGCCGTCCTCCTCAGTTCGCCGGGTAGCGGTCGATGGCGGGCGGCAGGGGGGCGGGCACGCCGGACAGGCCGAGGGTCGCGTCGTACGCCTTCCTCCAGTCGCCGTTCTTCTCGTGGGCGGCGAGGGCGTCGTCCAGGGCGAAGCGCAGGGCGGTGTCCTCGTGGGGAACGCCGATGCCGTAGGGCTCCTTCGAGAACGGCGTGCCGACGACCTTGAGTTCGTCCGGGGCCTTGGCGGCGTATCCCATGAGGATGGTGTCGTCCGTGGTGACGGCGTCGACCTGGAAGGTGAGCAGGTTGTCGACGCAGACCGAGTAGGTGTCGTAGGCGACGAGGTCGGCCTTGGGGTAGTCCTTCTCGATCCGCTGGTACGGAGTGGAACCGGCGGCGGAGCAGACCCGCTTGCCGTCGAGGTCCTGGGGCCCGTCGATGTCGTCCTCGTCGGTGCGGACGAGGAGGGACTGGCCGGCCATGTAGTACGGGCCGGCGAAGCCGACGAGCTTCTTGCGGTTGGCGTTGATCGTGTAGGTGCCGACGTAGTAGTCGATCTGACCGTTCTGCAGGGCGGTCTCGCGGTTGGCCGAGGCGATGGTGCGGAACTCGACGGAGGCGGGGGCGAAGCCGAGCGAGGCCGACATCATCTTGGCGATCTCGATGTCGAAGCCGGAGTACGTCCCGGTGGCCGGGTCCTTCTCGCCCATGTAGGGCTGGTCCTCCTTGGCGCCGACGACCAGGTGGCCGCGCTCCCTCGCCTTGCTCCAGGTCGCGGAGCCGGGCAGCCGGAAGTCGGTCCGGACCTGGTAGACGGGCAGTTCGTCGGGCTGTGGTCCCTTGACCGGCGGGCTGCCCTCCTTGCCGCAGGCGGCCGCCGCGCCCACGGCGAGCAGGAGCACGAGGGCGGCGAGGGTTCGTCGCGTACGGTGCATGGCGTCCCTCCCCGTCAGTGCGTGAGGATCTTGGACAGGAAGTCCTTGGCGCGCTCGCTGCGCGGGGCGGTGAAGAAGTCCTCCGGGCTGCGGTCCTCGACGACGCGGCCGTCGGCCATGAAGACGACCCGGTGGGCGGCCGAGCGGGCGAAGCCCATCTCGTGGGTGACGACGACCATGGTCATGCCCTCGCGGGCGAGCTGCCGCATGACCTCCAGGACCTCGTTGATCATCTCGGGGTCGAGGGCGGACGTCGGCTCGTCGAAGAGCAGGGCCTTGGGGTCCATGGCAAGCGCCCGGGCGATGGCCACGCGCTGCTGCTGGCCGCCGGAGAGCTGGGCGGGGAACTTGTCCGCGTGGGCGGCGAGGCCGACCCGGTCGAGGAGGGCGCGCGAGCGCCGGTCCGCCTCCTCCTTCCCGCGCTTGCGGACCTTGACCTGGGCCAGCGAGACGTTGGCGAGGACGGTCTTGTGTGCGAAGAGGTTGAAGGACTGGAAGACCATGCCGACTTCGGTCCGCAGCCGGGCCAGGGCCTTGCCCTCCGCGGGGAGGGGGCGCCCGTCGACGAGGATCTCGCCCGACTCGACGGACTCCAGCCGGTTCATCGCCCGGCAGAGGGTCGACTTGCCCGAGCCGGACGGTCCGATGACCACCACCACCTCCCCGCGCCCGACGGTGAGGTTGATGTCCTGCAGGACGTGCAACGCGCCGTAGTGCTTGTTGACGTCACGCAGCTCGATCAACGGATCGACGACGGCCATACGCTGCCCTGCCCCATTTCTCAGCGGTGTCGCGGTCAGCGCAAACTATCCAGCACGAAAAGGGACTTGCCGACCGACACGCATAAGCAAGGCATAAGCCGTATTTACTGCACAAGTGCGGAGAAACCGGTCAGTACTCGGCGGCTTCGGCGTACACCTGGGAGAGTTCGGGCGACCCGCTCACCGCCCAGTCGAGACCCGCCTCGACCACGTTGATCTCCCGGCCGGAGGCGAGACGCACGACCGGCTGCCCGCCCGGCCACACCTGCCAGCTCGCGCCGCGCACCGTACGCACGATGACCGTCCCCAGATAGAGCCCGGCGTCGTTGCCCAGCCAGGGCAGCTCCTCCGGGTCGTCGCGCCAGCGCGGGGGGAGTTGGTCGATGGCCGCGAGCGAGCGCGGGGTGTCGTCCAGGGCCACCCCGGCCTCCTGGGCCCTGGCGCGCAGCAGCTCGCACTCGGCGAGCAGCTCCCCCATCCCCTCCGGATCGCGGTCGAAGGCCGCGGCCAGCGGGGTGTCATCGGCTTCACGCCGCTTGCGCCAGTTGTCCAGGAACGGGATGTACATCCGTCCAGCGTCGCACCGCACCCGCGCCCGGCACCACCCGGCGCGCGGAGATCGTCCGGGCGCCGGGGGCGCGGACGGGGCACCCCGCGGGACCGCGCGGCCCCCCCCTCGGGGCCGGGCCGCCGGCCCGGCGGGCTCAGACGTCGAGGTCGACGACGACCGGGGCGTGGTCGGAAGCGCCCTTGCCCTTGCGCTCCTCGCGGTCGACGTAGCTGTCCTCGACCGCGTCCGCGAACGGCTTGTTGCCGTAGACCAGGTCGATCCGCATGCCCTTGTTCTTCGGGAAGCAGAGCTGGCGGTAGTCCCAGTACGTGAAGGGGTGGTCGTACTTGAGGGGGCGCGGGACCACGTCGGTCAGCCCCGTCTCCCGCAGCCCGGCCAGCGCCGCCCGCTCCGGCTCGGTGACGTGCGTGGCACCCTCGAAGAGGGAGATGTCCCAGACGTCGTCGTCGGTCGGGGCGATGTTGTAGTCGCCGAGGACGGCGAAGGGGCGCGCGCCCGCCGCGTCCTGGGCGACCGCCGCCTGGAGCGCCTCCAGCCAGCGGAGCTTGTAGGCGTAGTGCTCGTGGGCGACCTCGCGGCCGTTGGGCACGTACACCGACCAGACGCGCACCGGGCCGCAGGTCGCGGAGATGGCGCGCGGCTCCTGCGCGGTCTCGTAGTCGGGCGCGCCGGGCAGGCCCATGACGACGTCCTCCAGGCCCACCTTGGAGAGCAGGGCCACGCCGTTCCACCGGCCGGTGGCGTTGACCACCGACTCGTACCCCAGCTCGCGCAGCTCGTCGGTGGGGAACTGCTCGGCGGTGCACTTGGTCTCCTGGACGCAGAGCACGTCCGTGCCGCTGCTCTCCAGCCAGGCCAGGAGGCGGGGCAGCCGGGCGGTGATCGAATTGACGTTCCACGTGGCGATGCGCATGGCCGCAAGCCTAACGGCGGGGTGTGACAGCCACCGCGTTCACACCTCGGTGGAGTCGCCCGGGCTCAGCCGCCCGTGGTCGGTGCCGCCGAGCGCGCCGATCTGCCGGTCGTAGATCGGCCGGGCGAGGTCCGTGAGCAGGGCGTCGTGGATGTCGTAGGCCCGGCGAGGCTTGACCTCGCGGACGTAGTCGATGACCTCGGAGATCTTGTTCCAGGGAGCCATGACCGGGAGCATCAGCGTCTCGACGGGCTGTTCCGGCACGGTCAGGGCGTCGCCGGGGTGGAAGAGCGAGCCGTCCACCAGGAAGCCGATGTTGGTCACCCGGGGGATGTCCGGGTGGATCACCGCGTGCAGCTCGCCGTGCACCTGCACCTCGAAACCGGCCGCGGTGAAGGTGTCCCCGTCACCGACGACGTGGACCCGTCCGGGGAACGCGGCCGAGAGCTGCTCGGCCACGCTCCGCAGGGTCCAGATCTCGGCCGCCGGGTCGGCCTCCAGGCCGACCCGCAGCCGGTTCTCGTCGAAGTGGTCGGGGTGTTCGTGCGTGACGAGGACGGCGTCGGCGCCGAGGGCGGCGTCCTCCTCGGAGAACCCGCCGGGGTCGATGACGAGGGAGCGGCCCTCCTTCTCCAGGCGGATGCAGGCGTGCGACTTCTTCGTCAGCTTCACGGGGTGCCCCCTCGGACGGCGTGGAACGGCCCGCCCAGCCTACGCCTGGGGGGTGGTCTCCTCCTTGATCACCCGGCGCACGACGCGCAGGGCGCTCTCGGCGGCCGGAATCCCGCAGTAGACGGCGGTCTGCAGCAGGACCTCCCGGATCTCGTCGGGGGACAGACCGCTGCGCAGGGCGGCCCGGGTATGGTCGCCGAGGGCCTCCAGGTGGCCGCCGGCGATCAGGGCGGTGAGGGTCACACAGCTGCGGGTGCGCCGGTCCAGGCCCTCGCGGCTCCAGACCTCGCCCCACGCGTAGCGGGTGACCAGGGACTGGAAGGCGGCGCCGAACTCGTCGTCGAGCACCTGGTCCACATGGGCGTCGCCGAGGACCTCGCGGCGCAGCTTCAGCCCCTCGTCGTACGGGTCGGGCCGCACGGTCCGCGCGCGCTCGGGGCCGGCCGCCGCCGGGGCGATCGCGGCGACGGGGACGACCGGGGCGGAGACGGGCGGCATCGGCGGGGCGGGCACGGCGCTCTGCGTGTCGTGCACGATTCCCGCGAAGTGGTTCGTGAGCAGGTCGGTGACGGCACCGGGCTGCTCGACGGGGGCCAGGTGGGAGGCGCCGGGGACGACGGCGAGCCGGGCGTCGGCTATCCCGGCGACCAGGGTGCGGGCCTCGGCGGGGCCGGTGACCTGGTCGTCCGCGCCGACCAGGACCAGGGCGGGGATGCCGATCCGCCCCAGGGCGTCGCGGACGTCGAACAGGGCGAGCGCCTCGCAGGCGCCGACGTAGCAGCCGGGGTCGGTGGTGCGCACCATCTGCACGGCCCACTCCACGATGGCCGGCTGGGCCGCGGCGAAGCCCGGGGTGAACCACTGCTCCGGTGCGGCGCGCGCCATCGGCTCCAGGCCATGGGTGCGCACGACCACGCCCCGCTGGCGGAACTCGTCGGCGCTGCCGAACCGGGGCGAGGTGGCCACCAGGGCGAGGGAGGCGACCCGGTGGGGAGCCCGCAGGGCGAGGTCGAGCCCGACCGCGCCGCCGATGGAGCAGCCGGCGTAGCCGAAGCGCTGGACGCCCAGGTCGTCGAGGGTGGCCAGGAGCCGGTCGCCGAGTTCGGCGACGGAGGTGAAGGGCCGGGCGGGGGCGCCGCCGTGCCCCGGCAGGTCGAAGCGGACGACGCGCCACTGGCGGGTCAGCTCGGGGATCTGCCGGTCCCACATGTGCCAGGTGGTGCCGAGGGAGGGGCCGACGACCAGGACGGGTGCGTCGTCGGGGCCGTCGATCCGGTACTGCAGGGTGGACGGGGGCTGCTGAAGCGGGGGCGTCTGGGTCTGGCTCACTCGCTCCAGAGTAGTGAGCGGACCGTCCGGGCCCGGCCAGGGGGTCCCGGGTCAGGGGGTGGTGGCGGAGACCACGTAGACGGTCGGTGCGGCGGGGTCGGTGAGGTCGACGGTGATGTCCTGGCCCGGCCGCGGCTTCTTCCGGTTGATGCTGGTGCCCGACCAGTCGCGGTCGGCGGCGAAGTCCCAGCCGACGATCGAGGCGTCGCGTTCGCCGATGGTGACCTCGTCGGGGGTCAGCCCGGAGCGGCTGGAGCCGACCTGGTCGAGGAAGGAGTCGAGCTTTCCGGCGCTGGTCGTGAACTGGACGTACAGGCGGCTGGTACGCCAGTTGCTCGTCTCGTAGTACGAGACGTCCCTGCTGCCGGCGGGGATGGGGACCTCGAAGATCCGGCGCTTCATCTGGGAGGGCCAGTTGTCCTGGAGCCCGGCGGCCGAGGACTCGCGCTCCTTGTCGCGCCCGCTGTCGCGGCTCTGGCCCGCGGAGATCAGCAGATAGCCGGCCGGGATGCCGACGAGGAGCACGATGATGATCGCCGTCAGCCAGCGGCGGCGGATCATGTGGCGCCGGTCCTCCGGCAGCTTTCTCCGCTGCTGCTCGGGGGAGGTGGACGGGGACGGAACGGTCATGACGGCGGATCCTGGGTGGTGCGGGAGGCGCGTCCGGCGGTGCCGTTGCGCAGGGCCTGGGCGTAGCGCTCGTAGCGTTCGTGGCGCTCGACCCGGCGGCGGTTGGCGCGGCGGAAGCGGCGGGCGACGAGCCGGGCGAGGTCGGCGGCGCCGACCATGCCGGCCTCGGGTCCGAGCTGGGCCTTGGCGATGCGGGCCTCGGGGCGGTAGCCGCGTCCGGTCAGATGGCGGCGGAAGGCGTCCCGGGCGGGGCCGATGAGGAGATCGTCGGCGGCGCTGACGCCGCCGCCGATGACGAAGCAGGACGGGTCGAGGGCCGCGGCGAGGTTGGCGATGCCGACGCCGAGCCACTGGCCGATGTCCTGGAAGAGCTCCACGCACATGGCGTCGCCCTCGCGCGCCAGCTCGGTGATGAGCGGGCCGGTGATCTCCGGGACGTTGCCCTGGACGCGGTCGATGATGTTGTACGCGACCGGGGAGTCGGCGGCGGCCAGCTCGCGGGCCTCGCGGACCAGGGCGTTGCCGGAGCTGTACTGCTCCCAGCAGCCGCGGTTGCCGCAGGGGCAGCGGTGGCCGCCGGGCACGACCTGCATGTGGCCGAACTCGCCGGCGACGCCGTACTTGCCCCGCTTGACCCGGCCGTCCTCCAGGATCGCGCCGCCGATGCCGGTGCCGAGCGTGATCATGACGAGGTGGTCCTCGCCGCGTCCGGCGCCGAAGCGCCACTCGGCCCAGGCGGCGGTGTTGGCGTCGTTGTCCACCATGACGGGGACGGCGAGCCGCGACTCGAGCGCGTCGCGCAGCGGTTCGTTGCGCCAGGCGAGGTGCGGGGCGAAGAGCACCGTCGCCCGCTCGGCGTCGACCCAGCCGGCCGCGCCGATGCCCACGGCGTGCACGTCGTGCCGGTCGGAGAGGTCGAGGACCAGCTCGACGATGGTGTCCTCGACGACCTTCGGGCTCTTGGACTTGTCGGGCGTCTCGGTGCGGAGCTGCTCCAGGATGGTGCCGTCCGCGTCGACGACACCGGCCATGACCTTCGTCCCGCCGATGTCGATCCCGACGGTGGGCACCTTCGGCGCGGTCAGATGGGAGCGCCGTTCGCGGGTGCCGACGGTCCGCAGCACGGTGCCCCGGGCGGAGCCGCGCTGGGTGAGGTCGCGGTAGGTACTCATCGGCTCGATTCTGCCAGGTGGGGGTCGGGAGGGCGGTTACGTCGCGGGGGGACGCTCCAGTTCGTGGCGGAGGTCGTCCAGCTCGCTGCCGCCGGCCATCTGCCGGGTCAGCTCGTCCAAGGTGACGGCGTCCGCCCCGGTCTTCGTGTGGCTGCCCGACATGACACCGCGCTTGAGCAGGACGAAGCGGTCGCCGACGAGATAGGCGTGGTGGGGGTTGTGGGTGATGAGGACCACGCCGAGGCCTTGGTCACGGGCGGCGGCCACGTACTTCAGGACGACCCCGGACTGCTTCACGCCGAGCGCGGCGGTCGGCTCGTCGAGGACGAGGACCTTGGCTCCGAAGTGGACCGCCCGGGCGATGGCCACGCACTGGCGTTCGCCGCCGGACAGGGTGCCGATGGGCTGGTCGACATCGCGCAGGTCGATGCCCATGCGCAGCAGCTCGGCACGGGTGGTGCGGCGCATCCGGTCGGCGTCGAGGCGCTTGAGGGGGCCGGCGCCCTTGGTGGGCTCGGAGCCGAGGAAGAAGTTGCGCCACACCGGCATCAGGGGGACGACGGCGAGGTCCTGGTAGACGGTGGCGATGCCCCGGTCCAGCGCCTCGCGCGGACTGGCGAGGGAGACGTCCTCGCCCTCGATCCGGAAGGTGCCGGCGTCGTGCCGGTGCAGCCCGGCGATGATCTTGATGAGGGTGGACTTGCCGGCGCCGTTGTCGCCGAGGACGCAGGTGATCTCGCCCGGGTGGACCTCCAGGGAGACCCCTTCGAGGGCGCGGATGTTGCCGTAGTACTTGCTGACGTCGTCCAGCTCGACCAGCGGTGTCGTGGTCACTTGGTCGCCTCCACGCGCTTGCGGATCCAGGCGTTCAGCAGGGTCGCCAGGAGGAGCATCGCTCCCAGGAAGAACTTGAACCAGTCGGGGTTCCACTCCGCGTACACGATGCCCTTGCTGGTCATGCCGAAGATGAACGCCCCGACGGCGGAGCCGATCGCGGAGCCGTATCCGCCGGTGATCAGACAGCCGCCGATCACGGCCGCGATGATGTAGATCAGCTCGTTGCCGACGCCCTCGCCCGACTGGACGACGTCGAAGGAGAAGAGCAGGTGCTGGCCGGAGACCCAGGCGCAGAAGGCCACGCCCATGTAGAGGCCGATCTTGGTCTTGAAGACCGGGACGCCGACCGCGCGGGCCGCGTCGGCGCCGCCGCCGACGGCGAAGATCCAGTTGCCGAAGCGGGTCCGCAGCAGGATCCAGGTGGCCAGGGCCACCAGGGCGAACCACCACAGGATGGTGACCTTCAGCTCGACGCCGCCGACCGTCAGCTGCGAGGCGAAGAGCTTCCGGGCGGAGGGGAAGCCCTCCATGTCGGCGATGGTCTTGGTGGAGACCGTGCCGCTGATCAGCTTGGTGAGACCGAGGTTCAGACCGGTCAGCATCAGGAACGTGCCGAGCGTGATGATGAAGCTGGGCAGTTTCGTACGGGTCAGCATGAAGCCGTTGAAGACCCCGATGCCGAGGGTGACGAGCAGCGAGACGCCGACGCCGACCCAGACGTTGGCGGTCATCTGGTAGCTGAACATCGAGGAGATCAGCGCGGAGCTGGTCACCATCACGCCGGCCGACAGGTCGAACTCGCCGCCGATCATCAGCAGGGCGACGGGCACGGCCATGATGCCGATGGTGGAGGCCGCGTAGAGGACCGTGCCGAGGCTGGAGGCGCGCAGGAAGCTGTCCGCCACGACCGCGAAGAAGAGGAAGACGGCGGCCGCGCCGACCACCGAGCCGAGTTCGGGCCGGGCGAGCAGCTTGCGCAGCGGTGTGGTGCGCAGCAGCCGCTCGTCCACGTGATCGATGCCGGCCGGGCCCGCGGTGCTCATCGGGTGCCCCGCTCGGTGTACTCCTGGAGCGCGGCGGCGTCGTCCTTGGTGATGATCTGCGGGCCGGTGAGGACCGGCTTGCCGCCGCCGAGGACGTCGGCGTTGTACTTGTACAGCCAGAGCAGGTCGACTGCCTCGTAGCCCTGGAGGTACGGCTGCTGGTCGACGGCGAAGCCGAGCGTGCCGGCCGCGAGGGCGCCGGCGACCTTGGCGTTGAGGTCGAAGGTGTCGACCTCGGCGTCGCTCCCGGCGGTCTTCCTCGCCTGGACGGCGGCGTCGGCGAAGGGCGCGCCGAGGGTGACGACCGCGTCGATGGACGGGTCGGCCTGGAGCTTGGCCTCGATGGACGCCTGGACGTCGGGCATGTTGGTGCCGTCGACGTAGAGGTTCTGCAGGGCGCCGCCGAAGGTCTTCTTCGCGCCGCCGCAGCGCTGCTCGTGGCCGACGTTGCCCTGCTCGTGCAGGACGCACAGGACCTTCTTCCGGCCCCGCCTGTCGAGCTCCTCGCCGACGGCCTCGCCCGCGACGGCCTCGTCCTGCCCGATGTGGGTGAGCGCGCCGAAGGCCTTGGACTGCTCCGATCCGGAGTTGACGGTGATCACCGGGATGCCGGCCTTGACGGCCTTGGCGACGGCCGTCTTCATCGCGTCTGGCTTGGCGAGGGTGACGATGAGCCCGTCGACGTCCTTGGCGATGTACGAGTCGATCAGCTGGGCCTGCTGCTGGGCCTCGTCGCTGTGGGCGTACAGGAAGTTGACGTTGTCCTTGACGGCGGCCTGCTTGGCGCCGTTCTGGACGATGTCCCAGAAGGTGTCCCCGTCGCCCGAGTGGGTGACCATGGCGAAGGTCCACCTCGGGGTGTCGACGGCGGCCCTGCCCTGGGCGGCGGCGGCCTTGCGGGCGTCCTCGGCCCGCTTGCCCCCCGTACTGCTGCATCCGGCGAGTGCGGCGGTGAGCGTCACCGCGAGCACGGCGCCGATGGCCGCGCGTACCCCTCCTGTCCGAACCCTGGTCACGAGGCCGTGCCCTCCTTTATGTCCTTCTGCGTGCATTGCAGTATCGGTCATGGGGGTGCGCCCGGCCGTCACCGGGGTTGTCGGGTCAGGGCCTGACCAGCAGCTGGAACTCGAAGGAGTACCGCGAGGCCCGGTAGGCGTGCGAGCCGAACTCCACGGCGCGGCCGGTGTCGTCGAAGGTGGTGCGCTCCATCGTCAGGAGCGGCGCGCCCTCCTCCTCGCCGAGTTGTTCCGCCTCGGCCGCGGTGGCCGCGCGGGCGCCCACCGTCTGGCGGGCGCTGTGCAGAGTGATACCGGCGCCGCGCATCATCCGGTAGAGGCCGGTGGTCTCCAGTCTTTCGGTGCCGAGGTCGAGCAGGCCGGCCGGCAGGTGGTTGCGCAGCCGTGCCATCGGCTCGCCGTGAGCCGCGCGCAGCCGGTCCAGGAAGCGGACGTCGCTGCCCTCCGGGACGCCGAGCGCGGCCGCGACCCGGGCGGTGGCGGGCTCGATCCGGTTGGCGAGGACGAGGGTGGCGGGGCGCCGGCCCTCCGCCTCCAGGTCGTCGTAGAGACTGCTCAGCTCCAGCGGGCGCCGGACCCGGCTGTGCACGACCTGGGTGCCGACGCCCCGGCGGCGGACCAGGAGCCCTTTGTCCACGAGGGACTGGATGGCCTGGCGCACGGTGGGGCGGGAGAGGCCCAGGCGCGTGGCGAGGTCGATCTCGTTGCCGAGGAGGGTGCCGGGCGTCAGGGCACCGCTCCCGATGGCCGCTTCCAGCTGCCGGGCGAGCTGGTAGTAGAGCGGGACCGGGCTGCTGCGGTCCACGGCGAGGTACGGGAGGGAGGCGGCGGACCTCGGCGGGGGCTGGGACGGCGTGACCACGGACGCGAGGGTAGTCGCAGGAAAAGATGACAGGAAGTGGTGAAGTCCGGTTGTCCTGACAAATCCTTGACAGGGGGTTCCTCCGGCACCACCTTGGGGCCATGCGCATCGGACTGATCGGAACGGGCCGTATCGGGGCCTTCCACGCGGGCGTGCTGGCCCGTCACCCCGCGATCGAATCGCTGGTCGTGGCGGACGCCGACCCCGGCCGGGCGGCGGGGGTGGCCGGGGCGGTCGGTGCGGAGGCGGCGCCGACGGTCGACGCCCTCCTGGGTCACGCGCTCGACGCGGTGGTGATCTCCAGCGCCACGGCATCGCACGCCGGGCTGATCGCCCGCGCCGCGGGCGCCGGGCTCCCCGCCTTCTGCGAGAAGCCGATCGCCCTCGACCTGCCGGGGACGCTCGGCGCCCTGCGGGCGGTGGAGAGCGCCGGCACCGAACTCCAGCTGGGGTTCATGCGCCGCTTCGACGCCGGCTACCGCGCCGCCCGTGAGGCCGTGCGCTCGGGGCGGCTCGGCCGGCTGCACACCGTCCGGGCGGCCACCTCCGACCCGGCCCCGCCCCCCGCCGCCTACCTGCCGCTCTCCGGGGGGCTGTTCCGCGACTGCCTGGTGCACGACTTCGACATCCTGCGCTGGGTGACCGGGCGCGAGGTCGTGGAGGTCTACGCCACCGGCTCGGACGCGGGTCCCGCGATGTTCGGCGCGGCGGGTGACGTGGACACGGCCGCCGCGGTGCTCACCCTGGACGACGGCACGCTGGCGACGGCGACGGCGACCCGGTGCAACGGCGCCGGCTACGACGTGCGGATGGAGCTGGCCGGTGAGCGGGACCAGATCGCGGTCGGCTGGGACGACCGCACCCCGCTCTCCTCCGTCGAGGCCCAGGGCCCGCCGGTCCCGGAGAAGCCCTGGTCCGGGTTCCTGGAGCGGTTCGCCCCGGCCTACGAGGCCGAACTCGACGCCTTTCTACGCCTGGTCATGGGGTCGGGGCCCAATCCGTGCGACGGGCGCGAGGCCCTTCGGGCGCTGCGGATCGCCGAGGCGTGCGAGCGGTCGCGGCGTGAGCGCCGGCCGGTCGCCCTGTCGGAGATCCCCCCGGGCGACGGCTGACCGCGTGTCGCGGGGCCCGGGGCGGGAGCGCCGGCCCGCCGCCTGTCAGCCGTTCGCCGCGAGCACCGTGCCCTGGGCGACCGCGCAGAGGGTCTCGGTCCCCTCCTCGTCCACGGTCAGCAGATCGCACCGCACCACCGCCTGACGCCGCCCCGCGTGGACGACGTCGGCGCGGGCGACCAGGGTGCGGCCCACGGCCGGGCGGACGTACTGGATGGAGAAGCCGGCGGTGAGGACCGCTCCGCCGAGGGCGGTGCCGGCGGCGAACGTGAGGGCGTTGTCGGCGGCGTACGAGAGCACTCCGCCGTGCACGAAGCCGTTCTGCTGGCGGAGTTCCTCGCGCAGGCCGACCTCCAGGACGGCGGTTCCGTCGCCGAAGGCGGTGAGCCGGGCGCCGAGGAGCCGGCTGAACGGCTGCGCGTCCAGGACCTTGCGCGCCAGGTCGAGATCGAGTGCGGTCATGGACTCACCATCGGACGGGGAGGCGGCGGACGCCTCGCATGAGAAGGCCGGGCAGCCACTCCAACGCCCCCGCGTCGGCGTCGAGTTCCAGGCCGGGGAAACGTTCCAGAAGGGTCCGGAGCGCGATCCGGGCCTCCAGCCGGGCGAGCGGGGCTCCCAGGCAGTAGTGGACTCCGTGCCCGAAGGCGAGGTGGCCGCGGGCGTCGCGGTGGAGGTCGAAGCGGTCGGCGTCCGGGTAGCGCCCGGGGTCCCGGTCCCCCGACGCGAGGGAGACCAGGACCGGCTCGTACGCGGGGATGAGCGTCTCCCCTATCCGTACCGGCTCCCGGGTGAACCGGAAGGTCGCGTTCTCCACCGGTCCCTCCCAGCGCAGCGTCTCCTCCACCACGGCGTCGAGCAGGCCGTGGTCGGCGCGGACGGCGGCGAGTTGTCCGGGATGGGTGAGCAGCGCCCGTACGGCGTTGGTGACGAGGTTGACCGTCGTCTCGTGTCCGGCGATGAGCAGCAGGTAGGCGAGCGCGCGCAGCTCGGCCAGGGAGAGCCGGTCACCGTCCTCGGCGCGGGCGGTGATCAGGTCGGAGAGCAGGTCGTCGCAGGGGCCCGCCGCGCGCTTGTCCTCGATGAGCGCGTCCAGGTAGGCGGCGAGCCCCTCGATCGCCGCGGCCTCGGGACCGGCGCCGGTCGGGGCGACGATCTCGTTGGACCAGGCCCGGAAGGTGTCACGGTCGGCGGCCGGGATGCCGAGGAGTTCGCAGATGACGATGACGGGCAGCGGGAAGGCGAAGGAGTCGACCAGGTCGGCGCGGCCGGCCGGCGCCATCGTGTCGGCGAGTTCGCGGGTGAGCCGCTCGATCCGCGGCCGCAGGCTCTCCACCCGTCGGCCGGTGAACTGCCCGGCGACCAGTCCGCGCAGCCGGGTGTGGTCCGGCGGGTCGAGGACGAGCAGGTTGGGACCGATGACCCGCTCGTCCAGCATGGTCATGCCGACGACGGAGGGCGACTTGGCCAGCCTCGGATCGGCGAGGGCGGCGCGCGCCGCGTCGTAGCCGACGACGAGCCACACCCGGGATCCGTCGGCGGTGCGGACCCGGTGCACGGGCCCGGCCGCGCGCATCTTCGCGTAGTACGGATGG
Source organism: Streptomyces sp. NPDC053755 (assembly GCF_040677675.1). Taxonomy (NCBI): domain Bacteria; kingdom Bacillati; phylum Actinomycetota; class Actinomycetes; order Kitasatosporales; family Streptomycetaceae; genus Streptomyces; species Streptomyces sp. NPDC053755. Next base: position 235,971 of record NZ_JBFASK010000004.1, read on the forward strand.
GGGTTGGCGGTGAAGTCCGCGCCGTACTCCGCCAGATCGATGTCGGCCATCGGTCCAGCTTAGATCGTGTCGTCCTCCAGGAGGCCGGCGTCGTGGACGAGGAGGGCGATCTGCGTGCGGTTGTTGAGGCCGAGCTTGGCGAGGACGCGGGAGACGTGGGTCTTGACGGTGGGCACGCTCATGTAGAGAGCGGCGGCGATCTCGGCGTTGGAGTGGCCGCGGCCGACGCAGACGGCGACCTCGCGTTCGCGTTCGGCCAGTTCGGCGAGGCGGTCGGCGGCATGGGCGCGACGGGGCTGCGGCTGCCGGCCGGCGACGTGGCTCATCAGCTGGCGGGTGACGGCCGGGGAGAGGACGGGGTCGCCGGAGGCGACCCTGCGGACGGCGGCGACGATCTCGGCGGGCGGGGTGTCCTTGAGGACGAAGCCCGCCGCGCCGGCCCGCAGGGCGCGCACCACCTGCTCGTCGGCGTGGAAGGTGGTGAGGACGACGACCTCCGGGGCGCCGGGGCGGGTGCGGAGCCGTTCGGTGGCCGTGAGCCCGTCGACGTGGGGCATCCGGATGTCCATGAGGACGACGTCGGGGGCGAGCTGGGCGACGAGTTCGGGGACCTCGCGGCCGTCGGCCCCCTCGCCGACGATCTCGATGTCCTCCGCGCCGCCGAGCATGAGGGTGAGGCCCGCGCGGACCAGGGGGTCGTCGTCGACGATGAGCAGCCGGATGGTCATGAGGGCCACGGTAGCCAGGCGTGCAGGGCGAACCCGCCGTCGGGGGCCGGGCCGTGGTCCATCCGCCCGCCGGCGAGGGTCGCGCGTTCGGTGAGCCCGATGAGCCCCTGGCCCGAACCGGGCACGTGCGGGACGGGGCCGGTGGGGGCCGGGTTGCGGATGTGGACGGTGAGCCCGTCGCCCGGACGGCCGCGGACGGTGACGGTGACCTCGGCGCCGGGGGCGTGCTTACGGGCGTTGGTGAGGCCCTCCTGCGCGATGCGGTAGACGGTGCGGCCGGTGGCGGCGGGGACCGCGCCCTGGGCGTCGGCGGTGTCCAGGGCGAGGTCGAGGACGACCTTCATCCCGGCCGCACGGCACTCGCCGACCAGGATGTCCAGGGTGCCGAGGGTGGGCTGGGGCCGGTCGCCGCCACCGCCGTCGTCGTCGGGTGTGCGCAGGACGCCGATGATCTCGCGCAGGTCCTGGAGAGCCTCGTGGGCGCTGTCCCGGATGACGCCGGCGGCTCGGGCGACCTGCTCGGGCGGGGCGTCGGGCCGGAACTCCAGGGCTCCGGCGTGCACGCTGAGCAGGGTGAGACGGTGGGCGAGGACGTCGTGCATCTCGCGGGCGATGGCCTCGCGGGCGAGGCGTTGGGCCTGCTGGGCGCGGAGTTCGGATTCGGCCTCGGCGCGCCGGGCACGCTCGCGCAGTGCGACGACGAGCTGGCGCTGGGAGCGCACGAGCATGCCCCAGGCGGTCACCAGCAGGGTCATGACGATGCCGATCACGACGGCTGCCGCCGGGTGGAGGCTCGGGTCGGGCCGCAGGAAGACCTGGGCGCTGGAGGAGGCCACGGCGAGCCCTCCGATGGCCGCGGTCTCCCGGAACGGGCGGCGGACGGCGACCCCGAAGAGGGCGGCGAGGGCCGCCCCGCCGGCCACGGGGGCGATGGTGCTGACCACGGTGAGGACGATCGCGACCCCCGCGGGCCAGCGGCGGCGCAGCCAGAGCGCGCAGCAGGCGGCGGCACCGACGATCTGGTCGGCGAAGGCGACGATCTCGCTGTTCAGCTGCTCGGTGACGTCGGCGGCGATGAGTCCGAAGAAGGCCGCGAGGAGGAAGAGGAGGGTGTCGACCACCCAGTCGCGGACGGTGCGGCGCGGTCTGCGCCCCTGCGGGCCGTCCGACGAGAGGTCGGCCACGGCCGAGGGAAGCAGCCAGGCGTGGCGGTCCGTCGGTGTCATAGCCACCAAAGTACGCAGGTGGGGGGCGTGGGGCCGGTTGCTGAGCGGTGTCCGCTACCAAAGTCGCGGGACGGGAGACTTCGGTCGCCGTGGCATGTCCGGGGGACCGACGCGGGCGCCGCGCCGGAAGGATCATGATCGTGCCGTGAAGCGATTCCTGGAGGCCGTGGGCGGCCTGACCCTGGTGTGCGGCGTCTGCGGCGTGATCCGCGAGCTGACGGACGGTTGGTTCCGTCTGATGGGCCTCACCCGTTTCCTGACGGAGAACGCCTGGTTCCTCCAGGGCCGGGAGCTGTTCGCGAACATCGTGATCGCCGTGCTGGGCCTGGTGATCCTCATCGTCTCGGACCGGGTGAGGAAGGCGTAGAGCCGGCCGGGGGTGCCTCGGCCGGCCCGGTGGGACGGTACGGACAGGACCGGGGAACGCGTCCCGGCGAGGCGGGTGACCTCGGCGAGGTGTGCGGCCGTGCGGTGAGAGACCGAGCCGCCGGTGGAGAGGGCGCAGGCGGGGGCGGGCAGCCCGAGCCCCCAGCCCTGGGTGCTGCCGGCCCGCGGGCACGGAAATCCCTGTCGTACGGCGGCGAGCGCACGGGGCGGATCCCTACCGGGCGCCGTCGTCCGCGGCCCGGCGGCCCCAGGTGGTGCCGGCGAGGACCAGGACGGCGCCCGCGAGGCCGAGGGCTCCGGGGCGGTCGCCGGCGAGCGCGATGCCGGCGGCCGCGGCCCACAGCGGTTCCGTGCCGAGGAGCAGGCTCACCCGGGACGGGGAGGTGCGGCGGACGGCCCACATCTGGACGAAGAAGGCGAAGAGCGTGCAGAAGACGGAGAGGAAGAGCAGACCGGCCCATTCGCGGGGACCGAAGTCGAGGGCCACGGACCAGGGCGAGGCCCCGGTGCCGGGGACGGTGGCCAGAAGGGCGAAGACGACGACCGCGGAGCCGAGTTGGACGGTCGTGAGCGAGAGCGAGTCGGCGCTCCGGACGGCCTCGATCCGGGACATGGCCAGGACGTGGACGGTACGGGCGAGGGCGGCGAGCAGCATCAGCAGGTCGCCGAGGGACGGTGGGGTGAATCCGCCGCCCTGCGTCAGCAGGACGACGCCGGTGACGGAGAGCGCGGCGGCCAGGAGGAAGGCGCGGGGCGGGCGGGTGCGGGTGACGGCGGCCTCGGCGAGCGGGGTGAGGATCATGGTGAGGCTGATGATCAGACCCGCGTTGGTGGCGGAGGTGTGGACGACGCCGTAGGTCTCCAGGAGGAAGATCCCGCTGAGGATGAGGCCGAGCACCCCGGCGCCGCGCCACTGGGCGGCGCCGAGCGCGCGCAGTCCCCGCCATCCGGCGACGGCGAGGGCGGGCAGGACGACGGCGAAGCGCAGGACGAGGACCGCGACGACCGTGTGCGTGGTGGTGATGCCCTTGGCCGCGAGGTAGCTGGCGCCCCAGACGACGGCGACGAGGAGGACCGGCAGGTCGGTGAGCCAGGCGCGGCGGGGGGCTCGCAGCGGGAGGGTCGCGGCGGTGGGTGACGTGGCGGTCATGTGCGGGCCTGCTCCGACTCGTGGGACGGGGTGGAGGCTACAGCGGCTCACACGCGGGACGATCACCGTACCCGGAGCGGCGCGTGGCGGCTACACCTTTCCGTCCCGCGCCGGCGCCGCGGCCGCGCACCGCTCCCCCACTCCGAGCCCACGGCCCGCCCGCGCCCCGGCTCTCGGCGTCCGTTTCCCGCCAGCACCCGGCGGCCCCGCCCACTTTCATTGAACCCGCAATCACTCATGGTTCGGCACGGATCGACGGAGGTTCGGGATGTCCACGATGCACGGCAAGGCGGTTCTGGTGACGGGCGGCAGCAGGGGGATCGGCGCCGCCACGGCCGTACGGCTGGCGCAGGAGGGGGCGGACGTCGCCTTCACCTACGTCCAGGGCGAGGAGCGGGCGCGGGAGGTCACGGCGGCCGTCGAGTCGGCCGGACGCAAGGCCCTGGCGCTGCGCGCGGACGCGGCCGACGCCGGGGACGCGGCGGGCGCGGTGGAGTGGGCGACGGACGCGTTCGGGCGGCTGGACGTCCTGGTCAACAACGCGGGTGTGGGAGTGCTCGGTCCCCTGGAGTCGTTGCCGTTGGCCGATGTGGACCGGGTGCTCGCGGTGAACGTGCGCGCGGTCTTCCTCGCGTCGCAGGCGGCGGCCGCGCGGATGGAGCGGGGCGGGCGGATCGTCACGATCGGCTCGTGCGTGACGGCCCGCGTTTCGGGCCCCGGCGCCACGCTCTACGCGTTGAGCAAGTCCGCGCTGATCGGGCTGAACAGGGCCCTCGCCCGGGAGTTGGGCGACCGCGGCATCACGGCCAACATCGTCCACCCGGGCCCGGTCGACACCGACATGAACCCGGCGGCGGGCCCGTACGCGCAGGGGCAGGCCGCCGGCACGGCGCTGGGCCGCTTCGGCACGCCGGACGAGGTCGCCTCGATGGTGGCGTTCCTGTCGGGTCCGGACGCCGCTTACGTGACGGGCGCGGAGTTCTCGGTGGACGGCGGCCACGCGGCGTGACCCACCGGCGAGTGAGCCGGAGGAACACGGACGCACCCGCACCCACCGGCGAGTGAGCCGAAGGGCGCGCCGGAGGAACACGGACGAACGCGCGCAGCCCCCGAGGAACGAGGGGGCGAGCACGTACGGCCGTGTGAGTCCGGCTCTCAGCGCCCGGAGGCGAACCGAGCCCCAAAAAAAGGGGGGCGAGCACGTACGGCCGTGTGAGTCCGGCTCTCAGCGCCCGGAGGCGAACCGT
>NZ_JBFASK010000004.1:240805-322877 GCF_040677675.1 Streptomyces sp. NPDC053755
CGAGCCCCCAAAGGAAGAAGGCGGGAATGGCGAGGGCGCACCGGTGCTGTCGGGCCGGTGCGCCCTCGCATGCCGGGCGGGGTGTCGTTACCCGCCCAGTTCCTGGTGGCGGGCCGTCAGGCGCGCCGAGCCCGCTTCGGTGAGGGAGCCGAAGAGGCGGAGGCGGGAGATGCCGCCGTCGGGGTAGATGTCGATCCGGACGCGGGAGCCGACCGCCGGGGTGTCGAGCACGAAGCGGTGGTTGGTGTCCGGCTGGAGGCGGGTCCGGGGCAGGATCTCGGTCCAGTCCTCGGAGCCTTCGGCGGCGACGGAGAGGGCGGCCCAGCCCGCGCTGTTGCCCTTGAGGTACGCCGTGTCGATCTCGAGCGCGCGGATCTCGGACTCGGCGACCAGCTGGTAGCGGATCCAGTCGTTGCCCTTGTCGCGGCGGCGGCGCGTCTCCCAGCCGTCGTCCATCTTGTGCGAGCGGCCGGGCTGGATGGTGTTGGTCGCCGGGGAGTAGAAGCGGTCCGAGGCGTCCTCGACCTGTCCGCCGTTCTCCAGCGCGGCGAGGTCGAAGGTGCCGAGGACGCCGAGCCACGCCGGGTCCGGGGCCACCTCGCCGTACACGCGGAGGCGTGCGATGCCGCCGTCGGGGTGCTGGTTGACGCGCAGGTGGGTGAAGCGCTGTTCGATGTCGACGGGGAAGCCGTTGGCGGCGTGGCCGCCGATCGCGGTGCGCGGGACGAGGGTCGTCCACTTCACGTCGTCGGCGAGGAGGTCCTCGGGGGAGGGCGAGCCGGGGAGGGAGGTCGCCTCGACCGAGACGGCCTGCGGGTAGTTGCCGCGGAAGTGCGCGGTGTCGACGACGATGCCGCGGATGACGCCGGGGGCGCCGAGGCGGACCAGCGCCCAGTCGTGGTCGTCCTCGGTGGGGTGGGGCTGCCCGGCGGAGACGCCGCGGCGGCGGCGGGTCTCCCAGCCGTCCATGATCTTGCCCTTGTGGCCGAAGTGCTCGGGGTCGAACTCCGCGGCCTGCGGCTTGAGCATGTTCTCGCGCTCGGCGAAGAACTCGTCGTTGGCGGCGATGACGCCGGCGCCGAGGCGGCGGTCGGCGAGGTCCGCGTACTGCGTGAAGGGGAAGTCCGCGGTGCGGTAGTCCGCGTACGGGTCACCGCCGCCGTAGGGGCTGGCGTCACCGGTGAAGCTCGGTATGGCGGACACGTCAGTTGTTCCTTTCGAGGAGGCGGCCGGAGGGCTCGGCGAGGGTGCCGCGGTCGGCGATGCGCTCGCCCCGCAGCCAGGTGGAGGTGACGACACCGTGCAGGGTCCTGCCCGCGTAGGCGGTGACCCGGTTGCGGTGCTGGAGTTCGGCGGGGTCGACGGTGAAGGTCGCCTCGGGGTCGAGGACCGCGAAGTCGGCGTCGCGCCCGGCCTCGATGGCGCCCTTGCGGTCCAGGCCTGCGAGGCGGGCGGGTCCGGTGGACATCCAGCGGACGATGTCGGTGAGGTCGTGGCCGCGGCGCCGGGCCTCGGTCCAGACGGCCGGCAGGCCGAGCTGGAGGGAGGAGATGCCGCCCCAGGCGGAGGCGAAGTCGGGGGTCTTCAGGTCCGCGGTGGAGGGCGAGTGGTCGGAGACGATGCAGTCGATCGTCCCGTCGGCCAGTCCGTCCCAGAGGGCGTCCTGGTTGGACGCCTCGCGGATGGGCGGGCAGCACTTGAACTCGGTGGCGCCGTCCGGCACCTCCTCGGCGGTGAGGGTGAGGAAGTGGGGGCAGGACTCGACCGTGATCTTGACGCCTTCGGCCTTGGCGGCGGCGATCATCGGCAGCGCGTCCGAGGACGACAGGTGGAGCACGTGGACCCGGGCGTTCAGGCGGCGGGCCTGGTTGATGAGGTTCTCGATGGCGGTGTTCTCGGCGTCGCGCGGCCGGGAGGCCAGGAAGTCGGCGTACTTCCCTCCGGTGCGCTGCGGGGCCGCGGCCAGGTGGTGCGGGTCCTCCGCGTGCACGATCATCAGGCCGTCGAAGCCGGCGATCTCGGCGAGCGAGGAGGCCAGTTGTTCCTGGTCGAGCTCGGGGAACTCGTCGACGCCGGACGGTGACAGGAAGCATTTGAAGCCGAAGACTCCGGCGTCGTGGAGGGGCCGCAGGTCCTTGACGTTGTCGGGCAGCGCGCCGCCCCAGAAGCCGACGTCGATGTGCGCCTTGGCGCGGGCGACCTCCTGCTTGATCCGCAGGTGTTCGACGGTGGTGGTGGGCGGCAGCGAGTTGAGCGGCATGTCGAGCAGGGTGGTGATGCCGCCGGCGGCGGCGGCGCGGGTGGCCGTCCAGAAGCCCTCCCACTCGGTGCGGCCGGGGTCGTTCACGTGCACGTGGGTGTCGACGAGGCCGGGGAGCACGACGTCGTCGCCGACGTCCTCCAGCCGGGCGCCGGCCGGAACCTCCGCGTCGTACGGCAGCACCGCGGCGATGGTCCCGCCGGAGACGGCGATCGACGCGGGGCGCGTTCCCTCGGGGGTGATGACCCTTGTCGAGCGCAGTACCAGGTTGACGTCCACCCGTACCCCTTCTTCTTCCACCCAGCAGAAAATTCAACGAACTGTTGAAGGAGTCTTCACTCAGGACGACATGTCGTCAAGGGCACACTTTCAGCATGCCCCCGACGGAACCCCCGGAGCGTGGTCCACTTGGACGTTTCCATGAAGTGGAAGGAAAATTTCGTACAGTAGAACGTAGCTCCCCACATGGAGGGCGGACCCGGCCGCCGATCGGCGCCCGCCGACACCGGACAAACACCCCCCTGACCGGCTGGTACGCCGCCACCGGGGCCGTGTGTCCGACGGGGCGGCCCGGTAGGCTGCTGCCTTGCCCGCCTGCCTCGAAAGGACCTTGACGTGCCGACGTCCAGCGCCAGCACCACCGACGCCGCCAAGCCCGCCGCCGCCGGCGGTGGCGTCCAGTCCCTTGAGCGAGCCTTCGACCTCCTGGAGCGGATGGCCGACGCCGGCGGCGAGGTCGGGCTCAGCGAGCTGTCGGCAAGCAGCGGACTGCCGCTGCCCACCATCCACCGGCTGATGCGCACCCTCGTGGCCTGCGGGTACGTACGCCAGCAGCCCAACCGCCGGTACGCGCTCGGGCCCCGGCTCATCCGGCTCGGCGAGTCCGCCGCACGGCTCCTCGGCACCTGGGCGCGCCCCTACCTGGCGCGGCTCGTCGAGGAGACGGGTGAGACGGCGAACATGGCGCTGCTCGACGGCGACGAGATCGTCTACGTCGCGCAGGTCCCCTCCAAGCACTCGATGCGCATGTTCACCGAGGTGGGCCGGCGGGTGCTGCCGCACTCCACGGGCGTGGGCAAGGCGCTGCTGGCCTACACCCCGGCGGACGAGGTCCGCGCGCTGCTGGCCCGTACGGGCATGCCGGCCGCGACCGAGAAGACGATCACCACGCCCGAGGGATTCCTCGACGCGCTCGCGCTGGTCCGCGACGCGGGGTACGCGGTCGACGACAACGAGCAGGAGATAGGGGTCCGCTGCCTCGCCGTGTCGGTCCCCGACTCCCCCACGGCGGCCGCCATCTCGATCTCGGGGCCGGCGGGCCGGGTGACGGAGGCGGCGACGGAGAAGATCGTGCCGATCCTCCAGGAGGTCGCCAGGGAACTCTCCACGGCCCTCGCCAACACGGCGGGCAACGGCGGGGCGCAGGGGTAGGGCCCCGCCCCGCCTCCCCGGACCCGGAAGCCGTCAGACGCCCGCCGTCCGCTCCGTCACGCGGCCGTCGTGCACCTGGACGGTCATCTCCACGCCGGCCACGTGCGCCCTGTCGTGGGTCACCAGGACCGTCGCCGTCCTCCGCTCCCGCGTCAGCGACGCGAGCAGCTCCACCACCGCCGCCCCCCGCTCGTGGTCGAGGGCGCTGGTGGGTTCGTCGACCAGGAGCACGGACGGCTCGTTCATCAGGGCGCGGGCGATGTTGACGCGCTGCCGCTGGCCGCCGGAGAGCTGGTGCGGGCGGCGGGCCGCCAGGTCCGCGAGGCCGACCGCGTCGAGAAGGCCCATGGCCCTGGCCCGTACCGCCTTCGGCCTGACGCCCGAGAGGTGGGCCATCACCTGGAGCTGCTCCACCGCCGACAGCGACGGCAGCAGGTTCGGCTGCTGGAAGACGATCCCGATCCGCTCGCGCCGCAGGGCGGCCTTGCCCGCCCGGTCCAGCGTCCCGGTGTCCGTACCGGCCACGATCACCCGCCCCCGGTCCGGCGTCACCAGCGTCGCCGCCACCGCGAGGAGGCTCGACTTGCCGGAGCCGGAGGGGCCGACGACGGCGGCGAGGCACCCGGCGGGCACCTCGAGCCGGACCGAGTCGAGTGCGGTGAGCCGGCCGTCGCCGTCCGGGTAGGTCAGGGTCACATCGTCGAGCAGCAGGGTCATCGCGCGCTCCCGAGGGCGGTCAGGGGGTCGACGGCGGTGATCCGCCGGATGGACAGGGCCGCGCCGAGGACACCGAGGACGATCATCACGGCGGCGGGGCCGAGCACCGTCGGCGGTTCCAGGACGAAGGGCACGTCCCCGCCGCTCACCAGCGCGCCGACGGCGACCGCGAGGCCGGTGCCGACGAGGGTCCCGGCGGTGAGCATCAGCACCGCCTGGCCGAGCGCGTCCCTCAGCAGATAGGGGGTGGAGGCGCCCAGCGCCTTGAGGACGGCGACGTCCCCGCTGCGCTGGATCGTCCAGACGGTGAAGAAGGCTCCTATGACGAGCGCGGAGATGACGAAGAGGAAGCCGCGCATCAGCTGTAGCGAGCCGTTCTCCGCCTGGTAGGACCCTATGGCGGTGAGCGCCTCGGTGATCGTCCGCGAGGAGGTGCCGGCCGCCTCATCCCCGGCGGCCGGGTCCGCCCCCTCGGTCGTCGTGAGCGCGATGACGGTGGCCTCCTTCCCGGCGGTGGTGCCGGTGTGGCCCAGCTTCTGCCAGTCGTCGAGCGAGGCCCAGACGACGGGGGTGTGGCTGTACGAGGCGTCCCCGGCGACCGCCTCGACGCGTGCCTCCAGCGGCCCGATCCGTACGGTGTCCCCGGCCGCGACCCCCAGGTCGGCCGCGGCGGAGCGGGAGAGGACGGTCCTGCCGGGCCCCAGCCGTCCACTCTCCGGGGCGAGGCCCGCCGCCGGTTCCGTACCGAACGCCGAGACGGCGGCCGTACGGTCCCCGGCGGCTGCGTTGACGGTGCGGATGCCGAGCGGCCGGGCGCTCGTCACGCCGGGGCGCTCGGACCAGGCGCGCCACTGGCCCTCCGTCACCGTGGAGCCGGTGAAGGAGACCGGCCGGCCGGAGGGCGGCGCGGCGAAGGCCAGCCGGTCCGCGGGCAGACCGGTGATCGCCGAGATGTTCTCGCGGGCGAGTCCGGCGGTCAGCCCGGAGAGCAGTCCGACGAGCAGGGTGATCAGCACGATCACGGTGCCCATCAGGGTGAATCGCCCTTTGGCGAAACGCAGGTCTTTCCATGCCACGAACATGGGACCAAGCCTGCTCGGCCGCCGCGGGGGCGGGCATCGCGCCACGGATGGCTCCGCCGTCAAACTTTCGGTTGAGTCCGGATCGCCGGCACCGGCCTACGCTGGACGGGTCATGGATCCACGTGCCCTCACCCCCGCCCTGCGCGCGCTGCGCCTCTGTCTCCACCTCCTGACGGCGGGCCTGCTCGCGCTGGCGGCCATCCGGTCGGCCTCCGCGGCGGGTGTGGCCGCCTCGGCGCTCACGGCGGCGGTCTACGCCGCCGGTTCCCTGCTGCCGTCGGTGCGCCGTTCGCAGCGGGCGGCCGCGGTGTGGCTCGGGGTGCTCGGCGCCTCCTGGCTGGCGCTGCTGTGGCTGACGCCGGAGGGCCTGTGGGTGGCGTTCCCGCTCTACTTCCTCCAGCTGCATCTGCTGCCCGCACGCTGGTCGCTGCCGTCGGTCGCGCTGACGGCGGGCGCGGCGATCCTGTCGTACGTACGCCAGGGCGCCCCGCCCACCCCGGGCGTCTTCATCGGGCCGCTGCTCGGCGCGGCGGTCGCGGTGGCGACGGTGTTCGGCTACCAGGCTCTGTACCGGGAGAGCGAACGGCGGCGGCGGATGGTGGAGGAGCTGGTCGCGACGCGGGCGGAGCTGGCGGCGGCCGAGCGCCACGCCGGGACGCTCGCGGAGCGCGAGCGGCTCGCGCGGGAGATCCACGACACCCTCGCGCAGGGGCTCTCCTCGATCCAGCTGCTGCTGCGGGCTGCCGAGAGGGGGCTGCCCGAGCGTTCGCCCGCGGCGGGGCACATCGAGCGGGCCCGGCAGGCGGCGCAGGACAACCTGGCGGAGGTCCGGCGGTTCGTGCGGGCGCTGTCGCCGCCGGACCTGGAGCACGGTTCGCTCGCGGCGGCACTGGAGCGCTTGTGCGAGCCGGGGCCGGGGGTCGGGGTGCGGGCCCGGTTCACGGTGAGCGGGGCGGCGGTGGAGCTGCCGACGCCGTACGAGGTGGCGCTGCTGCGGATCGCCCAGTCCGCCTTGGCCAACACGGTCCGGCACGCGGGGGCGGAGCGCGCGGAGATCACCCTGTCGTTCATGGGCGCCTCGGTGACGCTGGACGTGGTCGACGACGGCCGGGGCTTCGATCCGGCGGCGCCGTCGCCGTCCGGGGAGGGCGGGTTCGGACTGCCGGCGATGCGGGCGCGGGCCCGTTCGCTCGGCGGCACGTTCACGGTCGAGTCCGCGCCCGGCCAGGGCACGGCCGTCGCCGTCTCCCTCCCGCTTCCCGTGGGGGTGCCTGCATGACGGTCCGTCTTCTGCTCGCCGACGATCATCCGGTCGTACGGGCGGGGCTGCGCGCGGTCCTGGACACCGAGCCGGACTTCGCCGTGGTCGGCGAGGCGGCCACGGCCGAGCGGGCGGTGGAGCTGGCCGCGGCGGGGGGCGTGGACGTGGTGCTGATGGATCTCCAGTTCGGCGCGGGGATGCACGGGTCGGAGGCGACGGCGGCGATCACGGCGGTGGCGGGCGGGCCGCGGGTCCTGGTGCTGACCACGTACGACACGGACGCCGACATCCTGGCCGCGGTCGAGGCGGGAGCCTGCGGCTATCTGCTGAAGGACGCTCCACCGGAGGAACTGGCGGCGGCGGTCCGCACGGCCGCGGCGGGCCAGTCGGCCCTCGCGCCCGCGGTCGCGCACCGCCTGATGGATCGGATGCGGACGCCGTCGGAGGCGCTGACGAGACGGGAGCTGGAGGTGCTGCAACTGGTGGGCGAGGGCCTGTCGAACCAGCAGATCAGCAAGCGGCTGTTCCTGAGCCAGGCGACGGTGAAGTCCCATCTGGTGCACGTCTTCGCCAAACTGGGCGTGGACTCCCGCACGGCGGCGGTGGCGACGGCGACGGCACGACGGCTGATCAGGCGCTGAGGGCCGCCGGGCCGCGGCCCGGCGGCGGTGACGCGCCTCGCCGGCGGCGGTGGCGGGGTGTGCGGCGCGGCCCCGGCGGGGTGCCGGGGCCCATACACCGCGCCCGGGGCCGGGGGGCGACTGCGGCCCGCCGGCCGGCGGTGCGTCCTGGGGGCTCGCCGGACCCCACGGGGCCGCCGGCCCCCTTGCGGGCGGCCCCGGTACCTCCGGGCGGCCCGGAGACGGCAGCCCTCCATCCGCCCCCACGAACTCACGCCGCGCAGGCGCGGCGGATCGCGCCGGCCCGGAAGCTCGGGACCGCGTTTCTCCAGACGCCCCCGCTGGCTGACGCCACGCAGGCGCGGCGGATCGCGCCGGCCCGGCACCACCCGGCGGCCCGGAAGCTCACGGACCGGAGCCCTCCCGACGCCCCACGAACTCACGCCGCGCAGGCGCGGTGGATCGCGTCGAGGGCGCGGGTGACGTCGTCGTCGGTCGTGGACCAGTTGCTGACCGAGATGCGCATCACCCGTCGGCCGTGCCAGGTGGAGCCGCTGATCCAGGTCGTGCCGTCGGCGAGCAGGCGGGCGAGGACGCGGTCCGTGCGCGCGTCGCCGCCGAAGTCCGCGCAGACCTGGGTGAAGACCACGTCGTTGAGGACGGTGGCGCCGTCGATCTCGGCGATCCCGGTGGCGAACGCCGACGCGTGGCGGCACAACCGCTCGACGAGGTCGGCGACGCCCGACCGGCCGAAGGACCGCAGGGCCGCCCACACGGGGAAGGCCCGGCCGCGCCGGGACAGCTCCGGCACCTTGTCGATGGGGTCGCCGAGCGCGTCGTGGATGAGGTAGGCGCCGTGCAGGCCCATCGCCGCCCGGAGCGCGGTGGGGTCGCGCACGATCGCGAGGCCGCAGTCGTAGGGGACGTTCAGGGTCTTGTGCGCGTCGGTCGCCCAGGAGTCGGCGTTCTCGCAGCCCGCCGTCAGCCCGGCGTACCGCGGGGAGGCCGCAGCCCAGAGGCCGAAGGCGCCGTCGACGTGGACCCACGCGTCCGCCTCGCGGGCGGCGTGGATCGCCTCCGGGAAGGGGTCGAATGCGCCGGAGTGGATGTCCCCGGCCTGGAGGATCACCAGGGTGGGGCGCCGTGGCCCGGCCGCGAGGGTGCGCCGCAGCGCCTCGGGCCGGATGCGCCCCTGATCGTCCGCCTCCACCAGTTCGGGCCGGCCGAGCCCCAGGTAGCGCAGCGCCAGGTCGATGGCCATGTGGCGGTCCCGGCCGGCGACGACGCGTACGCCCGGCCCGCCCACGAGACCTTCCCGGTCGACGTCCCGGCCGACGCGCCGCAGGAGTTCGTCGCGCCCGGCGGCGAGGCAGGTGAAGTTCGCCATCGTGGCGCCCGTGGTGAAGCCGACGGAGCTGCCGCCGGGGAGCTGGAGCAGATCGAGCAGCCAGGCGCCGGCGATCTCCTCCGCCGCCGCGTACGCCGGGGTGACGGCGCGCATCACGCAGTTCTGGTCCCACGCGCTGACCAGCCAGTCCGCGGCCAGCGCGGCCGGTTCACCGCCGCCGACCACGAAGCCGTAGAAGCGGCCGCCGGGAAACGCGGTGAGTCCCGGTTCACAGGCCGTGGCCAGGAGGTCGACCACGTCGGCGGGCCGGCTGGGGCCGTCGGGCAGCGCGGGCCCGAGCGCGCGCACGATCTCGTCGACCGAGGCGCGGGCGGGGACCGGGCGGTCGGCCAGGCCGGCCAGCCAGCTCACGGCGTGGTCGTACGCCTGCCGGAGCGCCCTCTCGCGCGCGTCCATACCTCGGACTATGGGACAGCCACCGCCGGCCCGCAAGCGGCGGCTCCGCGCGGGCCCGCCGCTCACCGGGGCGGACACGTCAGCTCGGGCCGGACCCCGCGGCGACGCCCGGCCCGTCCCGACGCGTCAGCGTACGTCCCGCGGCGGCTCGCCGAACATCTCCACGGCCTTGCGCACTCCGGCGAGGCCGTTCGCGAGGGCGCTGACGGAGCCGATCGAGCCGGCGATGAGCAGCAGGGAACGGCGCAGGCGGCGCACCTCGGGGACGCCTCCCGCCGCCATGGCGTCCAGGGCGGCCAGTTCGTCCTCGGCGATGCCCCGGTCGGCGAACTCGACCCGGTGGCCCGCCAGTTCACGACGAAGCCGCGAGACGGCGGCACGCAGCTCCGCCACCCTCGGGTCCTCGTCGCTGCCTGTCGTCACACGCCTCTGCCCCACGCTACGCAACAAGTTCTCCCCCTCGCACGACTCTGTGCGCCGATCTCCAGGCTCCGGACCGGCCGTCGAACGAGGGTCAGGCGCCGTGGGTCGCGGGCAAGTTAACGCCATCGCGCGCCCGGCGCGCCACTCCGTGGACGTAATTCAGGCTTCCGTGTCCCTCGGGGGCATGAGGTATGCAGTCACCATGACACATGCGACGTATCCCCCTTCGCCCTCCGCCCCCTCGCCCCCGGTGGTGGCCGGGCTGCTGCTCGCCGCGGGCGGCGGGCGGCGGCTCGGCGGCCGGCCCAAGGCGCTGCTGTCCCACCGCGGCCGCCCGCTGGTCGAACACGCGGTGCGGGTGCTGCGCGAGGGCGGCTGCGAGGTGGTCCACGTGGTGCTGGGCGCCTCGGCCGACGCCGTACGGGAGCGGGCCCGGCTCCCCGGGTGTGTGCTGGTCGACAACCCGGAGTGGGCCGAGGGCATGGGGTCGTCGTTGCGGGCGGGGCTCGCGTCGCTCGCGGCGCAGGCACTGCCCGTGGACGGGGCGCTGGTCTCGCTGGTGGACCAGCCGGGGATCGGGGCCGAGGCGGTGGCGCGGGTGCGGGCGGCCTACCGCTCCCGGGACGCCCTCGTCGCGGCCTCGTACGCGGGGAAGCGCGGCCATCCGGTGCTCTTCGGCGCGGACCGGTGGGCGGAGATCGCGGCGGGCGCGACCGGCGACCAGGGGGCGCGCCACTATCTGCGGGTGCACCGGGATGCGATCACGCTGGTGGACTGTTCGGATGTGGCCGAGCCCTACGACATCGACACGGAGGCGGACCTGGCCCACCTGGAGTGAAGGGGATGGCACTGAGCGCCACGTTGTGTCGATCCGGAGAATCTCGACATCGACACACCTTGAACTTCCACTATGAGGAAACTAATATCCACTGTTCAGAAGCGCCTGATACCTCTGACGGCGCTCGTGGCCGTATCTCGGCGCCTGCGGCACTCCGTGCCGACCGTGACGCCCGGCGGCCGCAAGGCACCGCTCGTGAAGCCCGCTGAAGGAAGTGACAGTTCATGTCCGCACCAGCGCCGTCCACTCTGGCCGTCGTCGAAGCCGCGCCCCTGCCGAGGCAGGAGGAGGTGCTCACCGACGCGGCCCTCGCCTTCGTGGCGGAGCTGCACCGGCGGTTCACCCCGCGCCGGGACGAGCTCCTCTCCCGCCGGGCGGAGCGCCGCGCCGAGATCGCCCGCACCTCCACGCTCGACTTCCTCCCGGAGACCGCGGCCGTCCGCGCCGACGAGTCCTGGAGGGTCGCGCCTGCCCCGGCGGCCCTGAACGACCGCCGTGTCGAGATCACCGGCCCGACCGACCGCAAGATGACGATCAACGCGCTGAACTCCGGCGCGAAGGTGTGGCTCGCCGACTTCGAGGACGCCTCGGCCCCGACCTGGGAGAACGTCGTCCTCGGTCAGGTCAACCTGATCGACGCGTACACCCGGAACATCGACTTCACGGACCCGAGGTCGGGCAAGTCGTACGCCCTCAAGCCCGCCGGCGAGCTGGCCACGGTGGTCATGCGGCCGCGCGGCTGGCACTTGGAGGAGCGTCACCTGACCGTCGAGGGCCGCCCGGTCCCGGGCGCGCTGGTCGACTTCGGCCTGTACTTCTTCCACAACGCCCAACGGCTGATCGACCTCGGCAAGGGCCCGTACTTCTACCTGCCGAAGACGGAGTCGCACCTGGAGGCCCGCCTCTGGAACGACATCTTCGTCTTCGCCCAGGACTACGTGGGCATCCCGCAGGGCACCGTGCGCGCCACCGTCCTGATCGAGACGATCACGGCCGCGTACGAGATGGAGGAGATCCTCTACGAGCTCCGGGACCACGCCGCGGGCCTGAACGCCGGCCGCTGGGACTATCTCTTCTCCATCGTGAAGAACTTCCGTGACGGCGGCAGCAAGTTCGTCCTGCCGGACCGCAACGCGGTCACGATGACGGCCCCGTTCATGCGCGCCTACACCGAACTCCTCGTCCGCACCTGCCACAAGCGCGGCGCGCACGCGATCGGCGGCATGGCGGCCTTCATCCCCTCGCGGCGCGACGCCGAGGTCAACAAGGTCGCCTTCGAGAAGGTCAAGGCGGACAAGGACCGGGAGGCCGGCGACGGCTTCGACGGCTCCTGGGTCGCCCATCCGGACCTGGTCCCGATCGCCATGGCCTCCTTCGACGCGGTCCTCGGCGACAAGCCGAACCAGAAGGACCGCCTCCGCGAGGACGTCTCCGTGGCCCCCGGCGACCTGATCGCCATCGACTCGCTGGACGCCAGGCCCACCTACGACGGCCTGCGCAACGCCGTCCAGGTCGGCATCCGCTACATCGAGGCGTGGCTGCGCGGCCTCGGCGCCGTCGCCATCTTCAACCTCATGGAGGACGCGGCGACCGCCGAGATCTCGCGCTCGCAGATCTGGCAGTGGATCAACGCGGGTGTCGTCTTCGAGCACGACGGGAAGACCCTGACGGCCACTCCCGAGCTGGCCCGCGAGGTGGCGGCGCGGGAACTGGCCGCGATCCGCGAGGAGATCGGCGAGGAGGCCTTCGCGGCCGGCAAGTGGCAGCAGGCCCACGACCTGCTGCTGCACGTCTCCCTCGACGCCGACTACGCCGACTTCCTGACCCTGCCGGCGTACGAGCAGCTGGCCGGCTGAACGGCCGCGGCTGACCCGTGATCGGCTGGCCGGCTGACCGCACAGCGGCCGAACAGCCCCCTCGGACAGGCTCCGTCCCCGGTGTACGCACAGCACCGGGGGCGGAGCCTTTCCCGTCCCCGCTCCCTGGTCCCCCATTTCGCTCCCGTGCGTTTCACAGGCCACGTGACGCAACCGAGACGCGACGCTACCTAGCGGTAACAAGCCACGGCGTGCGAAATTCCGCATGCCACCGGCCGGCGGCTGTCCCCACTCCTCTGCACCGACGCAGGAGCACACCGCCATGCCCAGCACCCCCCATCGCGTTGTCCGAGGTCTCCTCTCCCTCTCGCTGGCCGTCGCCGCCCTCTCCGTCACCGGCGCCTCCCCCGCCGCGGCCGGTCCCGGCTCCGGGCCCACCGCCGTCGTCTCCATGGGCGACAGCTACATCTCCGGCGAGGCGGGACGATGGCAGGGCAACAGCCTCACCACCAGCGGCAGCCGCAGCGGCACCGACCGCGCGTGGACCGGAAGTACGTACGACCCGAGCCGGGTCTACGGCTCCACGGCGGCCAACGGCTGCCACCGCTCGGACTCGGCCGAGGTCCGCGCCGCCGCCGGCATCGCCTCGGCACTGATCAACATCGCCTGCTCCGGCGCCACCACCCGGAACGTCTTCCGGGCCGCGAACGGCGGCCTGCCGTACAAGGGCGAGGCTCCCCAGGCCGACCAGCTCGCCGCCATCGCCGCCTCGCACGACGTCGACACGATCGTGCTGTCCATCGGCGGAAACGACCTGGGCTTCGCCGACATCGTCACCAAGTGCGCGACGGACTACATCGTCTGGTACTCGTACTGCCACGACGACCAGCAGGAGGTCGTCGACGCCAGGATCGGCGGGGTGATGGCGAACGTCGCCACGTCGGTGGACGAGATCCGCGCGGTGATGACGGCCGCCGGCTACGCCTCGACCGACTACCGGATCATCCTTCAGTCGTACCCCTCCCCCATCCCGCGCGCCGCGGACAACCGCTACGCGGAGAGCGGCTGGAGCCGTACGAACACGGGCGGCTGCCCGTTCTGGAACCGGGACTCCGACTGGGCGCGGGACTCGCTCGTCCCCCAGCTCGCGGACCGCCTCAAGGCCGTGGCCGCCGCCAAGGGCGCGCAGTTCATGGATCTGCGCGACGTCCTCCAGGGCCGCGAGGTGTGCGCCAAGGCCAGCAAGCAGGTCAGCGCCACCGCGCCGGCGTCGGCCGCCACCAGTGAGTGGGCCCGCTGGATCGACCAGAACCAGACCCAGGGGCCGATTCAGGAGAACATGCACCCCAACGCCTACGGCCAGGCCGCGCTCGGCCGCTGCCTCGCACTGGTCCACGCCAGACCGACCGGCGACTTCAGCTGCCGCAACACGGCGGGTACGGGCGCCTCGGGGATGTACCTGACACCCGCCTCCTGACGCCCGCCGCTCCGGGCCCGCCTGCCGGCGCCCGCCCGCTCAGCGGGGACGGCGGCGGCCGCGGCGGCGCGCCCGGCCCTTCCTCGGTGCCGGGACGTCGATCCCGAGCGCGGGCAGGACCCGGTCGGCCCGGTGCGGATCGGCCGCCGCCATCTCCCGTACGAGGGCGGGGGCACCGCCCGGCCAGTCCGCGGCGGCGGCGTCGAGGAGCGTGCGCGCCTCCGCTCCGCGCAGCCGGTCCAGGAGCAGGACGGCCTGGGCGGAGCGGGGAACGCGCGCCTCGTCGGCGGGCTCGCCCCGGGCGTGCAGCACCTCGTACGCGTAGGCGCCCATCGCCGGGTCCGCGAGCGCCTCGCGCAGGGCCTCGGCGGGCATGGCCCCGGTGTCCAGGAAGCCGAAGAGGGCGCGGGTGTCGGCCGCCTCCCAGGTCCCGGCGTTGACGGTGCCGAAGGCCGCAAGCAGCTCGGACCAGGCCTCGGCACCGTCCCCGCGCGCGTGGAGCCAGTCGGCCAGCACGCGCGCGGCGGCGGAGGCGGACCAGCCCTCGGCGGCGGCGACGACGGCGGGGGCGTCCCAGGCCGCGACCTCGGCGGCGCCGGGGGCGGCGACGCGGCCGACCCGCAGGAGGTAGCGGACCACCTCGATGCCCTCCGGGGTGAGGCCGAAGGCGTCGCCGGTGCGGAAGACCATGCCGGTCTCCGCGAGCCGGTCGACGGTCCCCGCCATGGCCCGAGCCGGGGCTTCGAGGCGGCCGCGGTCGGCCTCGGTGACCGAGACGGCGGTGCCGCACAGCCGGGACAGCTCCTCCGCCGAGGGGACCTCGTAGGTCTCGGGGGCCTCCGCGGGCACCAGGACCGGGGCGTCCTCCTGGCGCGGGTCGACCGGCCAGTCCTCGAACTCGGCGGCCCTGCGGGCGACGGACTCGGCGCAGGAGCCGCGCTGGTAGAGGGCGTAGAGCAGGTGCGCCGCCTCGCCGTCGAACAGGCCGCCGTCCTCGCCCTTCATCTCGTCGACGGCCGCGGCCAGCCGGTCCGCCGCGGCCTCCACGGACCGCTGGGGGTCGTGGGCCTCCACGGGCGGGGGCGGCAG
Organism: Streptomyces sp. NPDC053755; assembly: GCF_040677675.1. NCBI lineage: Bacteria > Bacillati > Actinomycetota > Actinomycetes > Kitasatosporales > Streptomycetaceae > Streptomyces > Streptomyces sp. NPDC053755. Next base: position 255,625 of record NZ_JBFASK010000004.1, read on the forward strand.
CGGGGTCCAGGAGTCGCCGTAGTAGTCGAGGTGTTCGTCCACGAGGGTGTCGGCGAGGGCGAGGTGCGGGAAGGCGTCGGGGCCGGGGGCCAGATGGGCGTACGGGCCCGCGAGGGCTTCGGCGAGCCCTTCGGCGGTCCAGCGGTCGACCAGGAGCCCCGCGACCCGGCTCACGCCGTGGGACACGTCCGCGTCCGGCAGCAGCGGCCCGGCGGGCGACGGTGTCTCCGCGTCGCGCACGTACGCTCCGGTGAGCACGTCGGCGAGCACCATGTCGGCGAGGACGCTCCGGTTCATCAGGTCGGCGCGGTGCAGCCCGTCCGGGGGCGTCACGCCCTGGTGGGCGGCGAGCCAGGCGTGTACGGCCCCGGCGTCGGCGGGGTCCGTGCCGTCGGCCCGCAGCAGGGAGGCGTACCAGCGCTGCCAGGTGAGGTTGCCCGGGTCGTTCATCGCCCGTTCGAAGTCGGGCACCGTCTCGTCGATCGCCGCCAGGATCCGCGCCTGGCGCTTGCCGTTGAGCCGGCCCGCGCGCCGGACGCGCTCGGTGAGGGCGGCGAGCACGGCGGGGTAGGCCGTGAGCTCCTCGGGCAGCGCGTACACGAACGCCGGCACGTCCTCCACGAGCAGGTGCCGTACGAGCCCCACGGTCGGCTCGGGCAGCCCGGTCCGCCGGTCCGCCCCTCTCAGCGACAGCAGACCCAGCACGGCGTCGGCGGCGCGGGCGTACGCGGGGCTACGGGACTCCGGGGTTCCGTCGAGGAACGCGTCGAGCCCGGTGTTGGTGAGCACGGTGCCAGCCACCTTTCCCAGGGTAGTTCCGGCGGGGGCCGGACGCCGACGCGCGGGACGGCGCCGTCATGGGACGACAACGGTCCGCTGGGCGGAGAAGTCACCCCAGGTGCCGTCGGGGAGCTTGGCGCGGAGTTTGACGCTGAAGCGGGTGCCCGGGGGGTCGGGGACGGTGAAGGTGTAGGTGGCGCGGCCGGGGGGCGGTGCGGCGCCCCAGACGATGGTGGTGGCGAACTTCCCGTTCAGGTGGAGCTCGTGGGACGTGACCGGGGCGCCGGTCGCGGGCGGGGTCCAGGTGAGGGTGATCGAACCCTTGGCGGCCGTCGCCCTGAGGCCGGTGGGGGCCGTGCTCGCCGCGGCGCCCGCGGCCGGGGCGGTGGTCAGGTCGGCGGGGGCGCCGTCCGGTGAGGAGTTCTCGGCGGCGTCGCGGGCGCGGACGGTGAAGGAGTAGATCGTGCCGGGGCGCAGGCCGGTGATCCGGGCGGTGGTGGCGGTGCCAGGGACGGTGTGGACGCGGGAGTCGGCCTGATAGACGTCGTACGCCGTGACGCGGGTGTCGTCCCGGGACGGTTTCCAGGTCAGGGTGGCCGCGCGGGCTCCGTCGGGGGTGGCGCGCAGGTCCCGGGGGGTGGTCGGGGGCGTGCGGTCCTCGGCCGTCGCCGCGAGGGTGGTGGCCGGGACGACGGCGCTGTGCGGCGAGCGGTTCCCGGCGGCGTCGCGGGCGCGGACGGTGAAGGTGTAGACGGTGGCGGGGGTGAGACCGAGGACGTCGGTCATGAGGGTGGTGGCGGGCAGGTCCCTGACCTTGCGGCCTTGCTGGTAGACCTCGTAGCCGGTGACGCCTCGGTCGTCGGTGGCCGCGCTCCACATGACGTGGACGGTGCGGGCGCTGCCGGAGGCGGCGGTCACGCCGGTGGGGGCGGTGGGGCCGGTGGTGTCCGCCGGAGGGCCGGCCTGGCAGGCGGCGAGAGTGAGTGCGGCGGCCAGTACGGCAGCGGCGCGCAGACCCCTGGCGGACGGGGCCGGGATGCGCGGCGCCCTGGCGAACGGGGCCGGGATGCGCGACGCCCGGGTGCGCGGAGCTGGGGTGAACCGGGCTGTGGCGGGCGGGCGTTGCACGGGAATGCCTCCGTCCGTCGACATGGTCCAGACCTTTATGGCATCCGACCGGGCGGCACGGCAAGAGGGCGGCGGAGGGTCGTTGTCAGTGGGGTGCGCTTCACTGGATTCGTCACTCTCCGTGACGACAGAGGGGGGATCATGACGGATCGTACGACTTATCTGACGCTCGAAGGACTGCGGGAGCGCGGCTGGACCGACGCGATGGTGGGCGATCTGCTCGGCGCGCCCGACGTACAGGGGCGCGACCCACGCCGCTGGTCGCTCACGCCGGTGCGGCTCTACCGCCTGGCGCGGGTCGAGGCGGTGGAGCGCACACCGGAGTTCGGCCGGTGCGCCGCCTCGGCCGGCCGCTCCTCGGCGGCGGCGGAGGCGGGGGCGGAGGGCCGCCGCCGGGCGGTGCTGGCGGCCATCCGGGCGCAGCCCATCGAGGTGCCGCGCCTCCCGTCGGCGGAGCTGGAGCGCCGGGCGGTCCGGCACCGCCACCTGCTCGGGGCGCGCGGCCCCGGCGAGGCGGCGGCCGGGGCGCTGGTCCGATGGCAGGTGAGCTATCTGCGCCACGCCCTGTCGCGGTACGACACGCTGCTCGACGGCCTGTACGGCGCGACGGGGCGGGCCGAGGCCGAACGCCTGCTGCGGCTGCGCGTGTACGAGGCGATCGCGGCGGCCTACCCCGCCCTGGCGCGCGAGTGCCGGCGGCGGATCGGGGCGGAGCGATGATTTCCTGCGCCCCGGTCGGTCTGCCCTGCATGGACAAGTCGACGCACATCGATCTGGGAGCGGCCGCGGCGCGCGTGGCGCGGCTGGCGGAGCACATCGACGACCGGCAGCTCGGGGATCCGACGCCGTGTCCGCAGTACGCCGTACGGGAGGTGCTCGCCCATGTCGCCTCGCTGAGCGTGGCCTTCCGAGACGCGGCCCGCAAGGACTTCGGGGCGGCGACCGGCACCCCGCCCGGCTCGGTGCGGCCCGTCCTGCGGGACGGCTGGCGCACCGAGCTGCCCCAGGCGCTGGAGGAGCTGGTGGCGGCCTGGCGCGAGCCGGGCGCGTGGGAGGGGGACACGCAGGCGGGTGGCGTCGCACTGCCGGCCGCGGTCATGGGCCGGGTCGCCCTCGACGAGCTGCTGATCCATGGGTGGGACCTGGCGCGCGCGACGGGTCAGGCGTACGAACCGGACGCGGAGGAACTGGCCGTGTCGGAGGCCCTGCTGACTCCCGAGGAGGGCGCCTCCCCCGAGGACGGCTTCTTCGGCCCGGTCGTCCCGGTCCCGCCGGACGCGCCCCTCCTCGACCGTGTGATCGGCCTGAGCGGCCGCCACCCGGACTGGCGACCCGAGGAGGGAGGGGCTTAGGGAGTGTCCGCAAACGGCGTCCGTCCTTCTAACGGATGGCGGTGCCTTCACCACACGCCCCAGGTGGACGTTCCGGGCCCCGCCCTGTCGCAAGACCCCGGGGGGCCCGAGTGCGCGGACAGCGGCCGTCAGCGCGCGAGCAGTCGCGTCACCCGGCGGCAGGCCGCCGGGATCGGGGCGATCAGGGGGATGTCGAAGCGGGGACGCAGGGCCTCCGCCGCGTCGCCGAGCGGGCCGCCGCCGATGACGACGGCGCGGGCGCCGTCGTGCGCGACGCACTCCCGGACCGCCCCCGCCAGGCTCTCACGGAGCGCCGTCGGGTCGGCCGACAGGGCCTCGGGGTCGCCGTCGGTCAGGCGCAGGCCGGTGAAGAGGCCGGCGAGCCCGAGCCGGCCGACGCCGTCCGCGAGGGGGCCGGCCAGGAGCGGGGTCGTCGTCGCGATGCCGAAGCGGGTGGCGGCGGCGGAGGCCTCCCGCAGGGACGCCTCGCCGATGCCCACGACCGGGACCTCCCCCGCCACGGCACGCAGGCCCTCCAGTCCCGGGTCGCCGAAGGCGGCCACGATCAGGGCCGCGCAGTCCCCGGCGGCCAGGGCGCGGCGGCCGGCCTCGACGACCTCGGGGGCGGCGGCCCGCAGGTGGGACGGGTCGGTGAGCATCCGCGGGCCGCGCCGCACCGTCACACCGTGGACGGGGAGCAGGGGCCCGAGCGTCCGCCGGGCGATCGCGGTCATCATCTCCGTCGTCGCGGTGCGGGTGTTGGGGTTGACGAGCACGACCGAGCGCGCGCGGCCGGCCCCCGCGTCGCACGCGGGGGCCGGCTCGTCGGACGGCGGGTGGGCGCTCAGTGGACGTGCGCCGCCTTGGTCGTACGGACCTCGGAGATCTCCTCGCCCGGCTCCATGGGAGCGGTGACGGTGTCGTCGTCCCGGTGCGTGCCCAGGTGGTTGAAGACCAGGTTCAGCAGGACGGCCGCGACACAGCCGGTCGAGATGCCCGAGTCCAGGATGATCTTCGCGGTCTCCGGGAAGGCGTGGTAGAACTCCGGCTCGGTGATCGGGATGATGCCGACGGCCAGCGAGACCGCCACGATCAGCACGTTGTTGTCCTTCTCCAGGCCGGCCTTGACCAGGGTCTGGATGCCGCTCGCGGCGACCGAGCCGAAGAGGACGACCCCCGCGCCGCCGAGGACCGGCCGCGGGACGACCGAGATCAGCGAGGCCATCACCGGCGACAGACCCATCAGGACCAGGAATCCGCCGCCGCAGGCGACCACGAACCGGCTGCGGATCCTCGTCATGGCGACGAGCCCGATGTTCTGGGCGAACGCGCTGCACATGAAGCCGTTGAACAGCGGGCTGAGCGCCGAGCCGAGGGTGTCGGCGCGCAGTCCGGCCGCGATGGTCTTCTCGTCGGCCGGCCGGTCGACGATCTCGCCGAGCGCCAGCATGTCGGCGGTCGACTCGGTCATGGACACGAGCATGACGACGCACATCGAGATGATCGCCGCGAGCGCGAACTGCGGGGCGCCGAAGTGGAACGGCGTCGGGAAGCCGACGATGTCCGCCTCCGTCACGGGGCTGAAGTCCGTGACCCCGAAGGGGATCGCTATCAGGGTCCCGATGACCAGACCGACGAGGACCGCGATCTGCTTCAGGAAGCCGCGGGTGAAGCGGCGCAGCACCAGGACCACCGCGAGCGTGAGCCCGGCGAGGGTGAGGTAGGTCGTGGAGCCGTAGTCCTTCGCCCCTGGATTGGGCCCTTGCGCCCAGCCGAACGCGACCGGGAGCAGCGAGACACCGATGAGGGTGATCACGGTGCCGGTGACGACGGGCGGGAAGAAGCGGACCAGTTTGGAGAAGTACGGGGCGGCGACGAAGCCGAGGACTCCGGCGACGATGATCGCGCCGAAGATGAGCGGCAGCGCGTCGGCCTTGTCGTCGGTCGTGTCGACGATCGCGAGCATCGGGGCGACACCGGCGAAGGTGACGCCGTTGACGAACGGCAGCCGGGCGCCGATCTTCCAGACGCCGAGTGTCTGGAGGAAGGTCGCGAGGCCGGCGGTGAAGAGGCTGGCTCCGGTGAGGAAGGTCAGTTCGGTGCCGGACAGTCCGACAGCCGCTCCGACGATCAGAGGCGGGGCCACCACGCCCGCGTACATGGCGGCCACATGCTGCAGACCGCTGGTGAACATCTTCAGGGGCGGCAGAGTCTCGTCGACCGGATGCTTGATCCGGTCTTCGGTGTCGGCGCCTGCGTCTTGTGCATCATTGCGAAACCTGGGCTTGGCGGCCACGGCGGTTCCTCCGGTCGGGTACACGTCGGCGGTGACGCGGGTGTCAGGGAGGTGGTGCAAGGTGGTGCAGTCGTGCGGGAAGGCGCCTCACGAAGTGCGGCTCATGAGGACAGGTGCTCGCGTCGGCCTGGGGGCGCCGCGCTCGGTGTGTCCGGGGAGGAGTGGACACGATGCGACCGTCCGGGGGGTGCCGTACCTCTTTTCGTACGGGCACCCCCCGTCCGGCCGGCCACGGACCCCGCTCGGGTCCATGGCGACCGACCGAGGGCCGTCCCCCTCGGTCGGACTCCTTGGGGAGGGTCAGGCCTGAGCCGTGATGCGGGCCAGGCGCTGCGCCTCCGCGCGCGCGTCGCGGGCGATGGACTCCTCGTCCGCGAACAGCAGGCGGTTGTTCTCGACGATCTGCTTGCCGTTGACGAACGAGGCGGTCACCGGCGCGGCAGCGCCGAAGACGATCGCGGTCACCGGGTCGGCGATCGAGGAGTGGCCCAGGCCGTCGATCTTCCACAGGACGAAGTCGGCGAGCTTGCCGGCCTCCAGCGAACCGATCGAGTCGGCCCGGCCGAGGACCTGGGCTCCGCCGTACGTACCGAGGCGGAGGGCCTGGCGGGCGTTGAGCGCGGCCTCGCGGTGGGCGCCGAGGCGGTTGACGAGGAGCGCGTTGCGCAGTTCGGTGTGCAGCTCGCCCGACTCGTTGGAGGCGGTGCCGTCGACGCCCAGACCGACCGGGACGCCGGCCTTGAGCATGTCGGGCACGCGGGCGATGCCGGCGGCCAGGCGCGCGTTGGAGGAGGGGCAGTGCGCGACACCGGTCTTCGTACGGGCGAAGGCCTCGATGTCGGAGTCGTTCATGTGGACGCAGTGGGCCATCCACACGTCCTCGCCGAGGAAGCCGGTCGACTCGAAGTAGTCGGTCGGGCCCATGCCGAACAGCTCGTGGCAGAACTTCTCCTCCTCCACGGTCTCCGAGCCGTGGGTGTGCATGCGCACACCGAGGCGGCGGGCCAGTTCGGCGCCCTGCTTGAGCAGCTGGGTGGAGATCGAGAACGGCGAGCAGGGAGCGACGGCGACCTGGGTCATCGAGTCGAAGGAGGCGTCGTGGAACTTCCGCACCGTCTCCTCGGTCGCGGCGAGCGCGCCCTCGGTCGTCTCGACGGCGAAGTCCGGGGGCAGGAAGCCGTCCTTCTCGCTCATGTCCATGGAGCCTCGGGCGAGGGTGAAGCGCACCCCCATGTCGGAGGCGGCGCCGATGATGGCGCCCGACAGGTCGCCGGAGTTCTTCGGGTAGACGTAGTGGTGGTCCATGGCGGTGGTGACACCGCCACGGGCCATCATCGCCAGCGAGCCCTGGGCGGCGACGCGCACCATCGACTCGTCGATGCGCGACCAGGTCGGGTAGAGCGCGACCAGCCAGTTGAAGAGGTTGTGGTCGGTGGCCAGGCCCCGGGTGATCCACTGGTAGAAGTGGTGGTGCGTGTTGATCAGACCGGGCGTCACCAGATGTCCGGTGGCGTCGATCCTGCGGACCACGTTCTCCAGGCCCTCCGGCGCCTTGCCGGCGCCGATGGACTCGATCTTGTTGTCGGCGACGACGAGATGGCCGGTGGCGTACTCGGTGTCGTTGGCGTCTACGGTCGCGATCGCACAGTTCTCGATGACGATGCGCTGGGCTGCCGAAGGTGCTGCCATGGCGGTGGTTCCTTCATTCCTCTGGGTTGAGTCCCACCACGACGAAGTCGTAGGGGGCGGGCACGGCAGGACCCTAGGAGGATTTGAGTGCCGGGGCCGTGTGACGGCTCCGGGTGCCGAGATGGTGGAAGAACAGGTTGAGCGTGACCGCGACGAGCGCGCCGGCGCTGATGCCCGAGCCGAGCACGGTCTGCGCCCAGGCCGGGAAGTCGGCGTAGAAGGTGGGGGCGGCGAGCGGGATGATGCCCGCCCCGAGGGCGACGGCCACCAGGATGATGTTGGAGCTGTCGTCGAGGCCCGCTTCGGACAGGGTACGGATGCCGGAGACGGCGATCGAGCCGAAGAGGACGATGCCGGCGCCGCCGAGGACGGGCATCGGGACCATGGAGACGACCGCGCCGAGGACGGGGAAGGCGCCGAGGACGAGCAGGGCGCCGCCGGCGGCCGCGACGACGTAGCGCGAGCGGACCCGGGTCAGCGAGACGACGCCGACGTTCTGGGCGAAGGCTGAGGTGGGGAAGCCGCCGAAGACGGGCCCGAGCAGGGTGGCGATGCCGTCGGTCCGCAGGCCCCGGGTGATCGTCCCGCCGTCGCTCCTGCGCTCGCAGATCTCGCCGAGGGCGAGCATGCCGGCGCTGGACTCGGTCATGAGGACCAGCATCACGATGCACAGGGAGAGGATCGCGGCCGGCTGGAACTCGGGGGCGCCGAAGGCGAACGGGGCCGGCAGCGCGGCGACGGGCGCCTCCCGCAGGGCGGTGAAGTCGGCCAGGCCGAAGGGGATCGCGGCGAGCGTTCCGATGAACAGGCCGAGCAGCAGGGCGATCTGCTTGACGAAGCCCTTGCCGAAGCGCTGGAAGAGCAGGATCACCACGAGGGTGAAGGCGGCCAGCGCGAGGTACCTGGGGGCGCCGAAGTCGGCGGCCTCCGCGTTGCCTCCCTGGGCCCAGCCCACCGGTACGGGCATCAGGGTGACCCCGATGAGGGTGATGACGACGCCGGTGACCAGCGGGGGGAAGAAGCGGAGCAGGCGGCCGAAGAAGGGGCCGACGGCGAGGCAGAACACTCCGGCGACCATCACCGCGCCGTAGATGGCGGGGAGCTGGTGGCCGGGAGCGCTGGTCTCGGCGATGGCCAGCATCGGCGCGATGCCGGCGGAGGAGGCGGCGTTGACGAACGGGAGCCGGTTTCCGGCGAAGCGTCCGAAGCCGACGGTCTGCAGGATGGTGGCGCAGCCCGCGATGAGCAGGCTCGCCGCGATGAGCCGGGTCATTCCGGCGGCGTCCAGGACGACCGCCTGGCCGATGATGAGCGGAGGGGTGACGACACCCGCGTACATGGCGGCGATGTGCTGGAGCGCTGCGGGGACGAGCCGCGAGGCGGAGAGCTTTTCGTCCACCGGGTGGACGGCCGCCGGCGGGACGGCGGTCGTCACGTCGTCCGGCGGGGTGGAACACGGGCCTTCGGCTGATACCGGCCCCGATGCAGGCTGTGCCATGGAGGTTCCCTCCGGTCTGGTGGCGGCCCCCGCCCGACTGCGGACGGGCGGGGGCGGCCACGCAGTGCCGCTTAGAGGTTGGTCATGTCGACCGGGATGTGCGCCGTGGCTCCGTCACGCAGCACGGTGGCCTCGATGAGGCCGTACATGCGGTCGGCGGCGTAGTAGACCTCGTTGTCGTTCTTGAGCCCGAAGGGCTCCAGGTCCACCAGGAAGTGGTGCTTGTTCGGGAGCGAGAAGCGGACCTCGTCGATCTCCGAACGGTGGTTGATGATGCGCGAGGCCATCTGGTACAGCGTCTGCTGGAGCGAGAGGGAGTACGTCTCGGCGAAGGCCTGGAGCATGTGCTTCTTCGTCTCGGCGTACGACTTCTCCCAGTTGGGCATCCGCTGCTCGTCGTCGCTCCAGTTGAAGCGCCACCGGCCGGACACCTGCGTGGCCAGGATGCGGTCGTACGCCTCCTGGAGCGTCGTGTACTTGTCCTTGATGTAGCCCCAGAACTCCGAGTTGGTGGAGTTCATCACGACGAGGTCCTTGAGGCCGGAGATGACCTCCCACTGCCGGCCGTCGTACGTGATCTGGGTGACCCGGGTCTCCTGGCCCTTGCGGACGAAGGAGTGGTTCACCTCGTCGGAGCCGATGAACTTGGAGTTGGCGTCCGAGGTCGCGATGCGCTCCCAGGAGTACTCCTCGATCCGGATCCGGGCCCGGTGGATCGGCTCCTGGCTGGTCACGAAGTGACGCGCCAGGTGGATGCCGAACTGCTCGGCCGACTCGATCCCGTACTCCTTGGCGAAGGCGAATACGGTGTTCTTGGTCGTGTCGGTGGGCAGGCAGTGGGCGTTGGAGCCCGAGAGGTGGACGTCGTCGAGGTCGCCGGAGAGGGCGACGGAGACGTTCAGGTCCTTGATGTGGTGGGTGTCGCCGTCCCGCGTGATCTTGACGACGCGGTTCTCTGCTTTGCCGTACTGGTTCTGGCCGAGAATCGTGGGCATGTCTGCTAGCTCCCTCGGTAAACGGAGTAGCCGAACGGGTTGAGCAGCAGCGGTACGTGGTAGTGCTCGCCCGGCTTGACGGCGAACGTGATCGCCACCTCCGGGAAGAACGCACCGCTGTCCCTTACGCGGGGGGCGTCCTGCTGCGCCTCGGCTTGCTTCTTGGAGAAGTACGCCTCGGTCTCGAAGTCGAGACGTACATGGGTCGTTCCCTCCGGCAGCGCCGGCAGGTCCTTGCAACGCCCGTCCGCGTCGGTGGCCGAGCCGCCGAGCGTGACCCACTGCGCGTCGAAGCCGCCGCGGGCCGCGAGCGTGATGGCCACGCCCTCGGCGGGACGGCCGAGACTGGTGTCCAGGATGTGGGTGGACACCGAGGCGGTGGTGTCGGTGCTCATGCGGCGCTCTCTTCCTCTACGAGACGGGTCAGGCGGATACGGTTGATCTTGCCCAGTTCGGCGCGGACGATCTCCCGCTCCTCCTCGGGCGCATGCTCGATCCGCTCGCGGACCGCGTCGCGCATCTGCTCTCCGGTCTTCCCGGTGGCGCAGATGAGGAAGACATGGCCGAACCTCTCCTGGTAGGCCAGGTTGAGTTCGAGCATCTCCGCCTTGAGCTCCTCGGAGGCCCCGGACATCCCGCTCTGTTCGCGGGAGGAGGTCGGGTCCCCGGCCTTCGGACGACCGATCGGCGGGTGGCCCGCCATCGCCTCAACCAGATCCTCGGCGGTCAGCTCGGCCATGGCGGCGTCGCTGGCGAGGAAGAGGGCTTCGACGGTGGCGTACGGGCGCTGGGCGACGAGCTTGCTCCCCCACGCCGAGCTGGAGCACACCTCGTGGAGCGCGGCGACAGCGTCGCTGTCCGCCGAGGTGTTGAACCGGGCGAGGCCCGGAGTCGTACCTGAAGTCACGGGAAGCCTCCGTGGCTGTTTTTCGCTGTGCGTCGGACGGGCTGCGGATAGCTAACGCCCTGGCGCAACACCACGTCAACACTTTGTTGAAAACTCGGCCACACAAAAGCCGCCGTCCCGACATCCGGACGGCGGCCGGCGGTCACCTCTGGGAGCTAGTCGGTCTTCGCGGCCTTTTCCCTGCTCAGGGCGGTCTCCCGGTTCAGGTAGTTGTACACGGTGAAGCGGCTGACACCCAGCGCGCCGGCCACCGTCTCCACTCCGTGTCGCACGGAGAAGGCACCGCGTGCCTCCAGCATCCGGACGGCCTCCTGCTTGGCCTTGCGGTCCAGCTCGGCGAGGGGCATCCCGTGCCGCCGTTCCATCGCGGCCAGGATGTGGTCGAGGGAGTCGGACAGCTGCGGCAGGCGTACGGCGAGCACGTCCTCGCCTTCCCAGGCGAGGACCACGTCGTCGGGCTCGGCCTGCTCGGGGACCAGGAGCTCGGCGCCCATGGCGTCGACGAGCGGCTTCACCGCGGCGACCAAGGGGTGTTCGGTCACTTCTCGTCCTCCCCGATGACGTTGACCTGGAGGGAGACACGGGTCGCACCGGCCGCCAGGGATCGGCGCAGCAGCGCGTCGACGGCGGTCAGCACGCGGTCGGCGGCGCCTTCCGCCGTGTTGCCGAACGGGCCGACGTCCACCGCGTCCAGTTCGGCCGTCTGGATCACCTCACGCGCCACGACCGCGTGAGCCGGTGCCTCGTCGAGGTCGAACGGCTCGGTCGTGAACTCCACTTTCAAACGCACCATGGCCCCACGCTACTGGGCGCGGGCCGCGCCCGGGAGGTCAGGCCGGGGGGAGCCGCGGGCGCCGGGTCCCGGGCCGGGCGACCGGCGCGGGGCCGGGTGCGGGCGGGGGTGGGCCGGGGGTGCCCCTTGACACCCCCGCGCCCCTCCGTGCAACATTCCGTCAGACAGAAACTTACTTCCGCAATACGGAAGGAGCGCCGCCCCTCATGGGATACACGGACCAGCGCTTCGATGTGAACCTGTCGATCCTCTTCACGGAACTCCCGCTCCTGGAGCGCCCCGCGGCCGCCGCCGCGGCGGGCTTCACCGCGGTCGAGCTGTGGTGGCCCTGGATCGACACCGCCACCCCCGACCAGAGCGAGCTCGACGCGCTCAAGAAGGCTCTGGACGACGCCGGCACCCAGCTGGTGGGCCTGAACTTCTACGCCGGGCAGCTGCCCGGCCCCGACCGCGGCGCCCTCTCCGTACCCGGTGAGGAGTCGGACCGCTTCCGCGCCAACATCGACGTGGCGGCCGACTTCGCCGCCTCGGTCGGCTGCAAGGCGCTCAACGCGCTGTACGGCAACCGCGTCGACGGCGTGGACCCGCAGGTCCAGGACTCCCTCGCCCTGGAGAACCTGGTCCTGGCCGCCCGCGCGGCGGACCGGATCGGCGCCGTCCTGCTGGTCGAGACCCTGAACAAGCCGGAGTCGCCGCTCTATCCGCTGGTGAGCGCGCCCGCCGCGATCGAGGTCGTGGACAAGGTCAACGCCGCCACCGGGCTCGGGAACGCCAAGTTCCTGCTCGACATCTACCACCTGTCGATGAACGGCGAGAACGTCAGCGAGGTCATCGCCCGCTACGCCGACAAGACCGGCCACGTCCAGATCGCCGACAACCCGGGCCGTGGCGCGCCGGGCACCGGCGACCTGCCCCTGGAGCAGCTCCTCGACGAGCTCGCGAAGGCCGGTTACGACGGCTGGGTCGGCCTGGAGTACAAGGCCGCCGACGCCGCCGCGTCCTTCGACTGGCTCCCCGCCGGGGCCCGCGCGGCCCGCTGACTTCTTTCCGTACCACCAGTTTCGAGAGGCACCCTCACCATGAGCACTCTTCCCAAGATCGCGTGGATCGGCCTCGGCATCATGGGCTCCCCCATGTCCGAGAACCTGATCAAGGCGGGCTACTCGGTCACCGGCTTCACCCTGGAGCAGGACAAGCTGGACCGCCTCGCCGCGGCCGGCGGCACCGCCGCCGCGTCGATCGCCGAGGCCGTCAAGGACGCCGACGTGATCGTCACGATGGTGCCCGCCTCCCCGCAGGTCGAGGCCATCGCCTACGGCCCGGAGGGCATCCTGGAGAACGCGAAGCAGGGCGCGCTGATCGTCGACATGTCGTCGATCACCCCGCAGACCTCCGTGGACCTGGCGAAGAACGCCGCCGAGAAGGGCATCCGCGTCCTGGACGCCCCGGTGTCCGGCGGCGAGGCCGGCGCCATCGAGGCCGTCCTGTCGATCATGGTGGGTGGCGAGCAGGCCGACTTCGACACGGCGCTGCCGATCCTGGAGGCCCTCGGCAAGACCATCGTCCTGTGCGGTCCGCACGGCTCCGGCCAGACGGTGAAGGCAGCCAACCAGCTCATCGTCGCGGTCAACATCCAGGCCTGCGCGGAGGCCGTCGTCTTCCTCGAGAAGTCGGGCGTGAACCTCCAGGCCGCCCTGGACGTCCTCAACGGCGGGCTCGCCGGCTCCACGGTCCTGACCCGCAAGAAGGACAACTTCCTGAACCGCGACTTCAAGCCCGGCTTCCGGATCGACCTGCACCACAAGGACATGGGCATCGTCACCGACGCCGCCCGCAACGTCGGTGCGGCCCTCCCGGTCGGCGCCGTCGTCGCCCAGCTCGTCGCCTCCCTGCGCGCTCAGGGCGACGGCGGCCTGGACCACTCGGCCCTGCTCCGCGCCGTCGAGCGCCTCTCCGGCCAGCAGGTCTGACCCAGATTTCCGGTCGGCGGCGGCGCTGACAACTGTCCTGTCGCGCCCAGGCGCCGCCGCCGACCGGAACACCATCCTTCATCTTCAACAAACTGTTGACGTGATGTTCGAGGCGAATTTACGCTCCTCGCACCGTCTGCAGAGCTCCCGTACGGAAGGTCACGATGTCGAAGCGCGTGCTTACGACCGAGTCCGGCGCACCTGTCGCCGACAACCAGAACTCCGCCACCGCCGGCGTCGGTGGCCCCATCCTGCTGCAGGACCAGCACCTGCTGGAGAAGCTCGCGCGCTTCAACCGTGAGCGCATCCCGGAGCGCGTGGTCCACGCCCGCGGCTCCGGCGCGTACGGCTACTTCGAGGTGACCGACGACGTCACCGGCTTCACGAAGGCCGCCTTCCTCTCCGAGGTCGGCAAGCGGACCGAGACGTTCATCCGCTTCTCGACCGTCGCCGACTCGCTGGGCGGCGCGGACGCCGTCCGCGACCCGCGCGGCTTCGCGCTGAAGTTCTACACCGAAGAGGGCAACTACGACCTCGTCGGCAACAACACCCCGGTGTTCTTCATCAAGGACCCGATCAAGTTCCCCGACTTCATCCACTCCCAGAAGCGCGACCCCTTCACGGGCAAGCAGGAGCCGGACAACGTCTGGGACTTCTGGGCGCACGCCCCCGAGGCGACGCACCAGATCACGTGGCTGATGGGCGACCGCGGCATCCCCGCCTCGTACCGCCACATGAACGGCTACGGCTCCCACACCTACCAGTGGACCAACGAGGCGGGCGAGGCCTTCTTCGTCAAGTACCACTTCAAGACGAACCAGGGCATCCGCTCGCTCTCCGCCGAGCAGGCCGCCGAGGTCGTCGGCAAGGACGCCAACTCGCACCAGACCGACCTGCTGCAGGCCATCGAGCGCGGTGTGAACCCTTCCTGGACCCTGTACGTCCAGGTCATGCCGGCCGCCGAGGCCGTGGACTACCGCTTCAACCCGTTCGATCTCACCAAGGTGTGGCCGCACGCGGACTACCCGCTGCAGCGCGTGGGCCGGCTGGTCCTCGACCGCAACCCGGACAACGTCTTCGCCGAGGTCGAGCAGGCCGCGTTCTCCCCGAACAACTTCGTGCCGGGCATCGGTCCCTCCCCGGACAAGATGCTCCAGGGCCGCCTCTTCGCCTACGCCGACGCCCACCGCTACCGCCTCGGTGTCAACCACACCCAGCTGCCGGTGAACGCGCCGAAGGCGACCGTGGCCGAGAACTACGGCCGCGACGGCTTCATGGCCACCCGCAACGGCTCGCGCACGGACAAGAACTACGAGCCCAACTCGTACCAGGGCCCGGCCCAGACGGACGCGGCGCTCTCCGCCCCGCTCGCCATCCACGGCTGGACCGGCACGCACGAGGCGCCGCAGCACGCCAAGGACGACGACTTCTTCCAGGCCGGGGAGCTCTACCGCCTGATGTCCGAGGACGAGAAGAACCGCCTGGTCGCCAACATCGCCGGCGGCCTGTCCCAGGTGTCCCGCGAGGACGTCATCGAGAAGAACATCGCGCACTTCGCCGCGGCCGACCCGGAGTACGGCAAGCGCGTGGAGGAGGCGGTCCGCGCCCTGCGCGAGGACTGATCCCACGCGGTACCAGACCGCGTGCGGCGGATGACGGGAGGTCAGCCGCCGTACGCCGTCCGGACCGGCGGCCCGGATGAGGGGTGGCCGACGGTACGGACAGCGTGAGGACCGCGGCGGCGAGTGAGCCAGTGCGGTGGTAAGGACGTCAGGATCCTCTTCTTGACCTGAAGGAAGAGGCTGTCCGGGACGCCCGTCACCGCCGCCGCGGTCCCAACGCCCCTCAGGGGCACGCAACCCCATGACTCCGCCCGGCGGCGCGAACGTCCTGTCGCGCCAGCCTCGCACCGTCGGGCGGGCTTCAGACGAGAGCGCGGAACCAGGTTTACGGTCCCTGGTTCCGCGCTCTTTCGCGTGCGCGGCGCGAAGCGGCGGTGCACGCCCGCGTCACCGCCGGCGTACGCCCGCCCGTCACCACCGGTGCACTCCCGCTCCCGCCCGCGTACGACCGTCCCCGCCGGCCAGGACCGGGCCTCCGCACGTCGGGGCCCTTGTCCCGCACGGCCGTCAGCGCATCGTTTCTGCGGTGAAGATCGACACCCGCACGGGCGAACGCCCCCACGATTCCTCCGCGCGCGCCCCGGCCGCGCGGCTATCCACGGCCTCATGATCAAGAACCTGATGCGCGGTCTCACCCCGCTCGCCCTGATCCTCTCCCCGCTCGCCGTCCCCTCCCCCGCCCTCTCCGCGGGCGTCGTGCTGCTCCCCGACGCGCTCGGCGAACTCGAGGTGACCACCGAGGACGCGGCCGGCTTCCGCGCGTCCGCCTTCCGGCACTGGAACCGCGGGCTCGACCCCGCCGACGGCTGCGACACCCGTGGCGAAGTCCTCCTGGAGGAGGCCGTCGACGCTCCGAAGGCGGGCGCGGGCTGCACGCTCACGGGCGGCAGGTGGACGTCGTACTACGACGGTCAGAGCGTCACCGACCCCGCCGCGCTCCGCGTCGACCACATCGTCCCGCTGGGCGAGGCCTGGGAGTCGGGCGCGTCCGGCTGGAGCGCGGCGCGCCGGGAGAAGTACGCCAACGACCAGGGAGCGGCCGCCACGCTCGTCGCGGTGACCGCCCGCAGCCAGAAGGACAAGGCGGGCCGGGACCCCGCCGAATGGATCCCCTCGGCCTCCAGCCAGTACTGCCGCTACGCCGCCGAGTGGGTGGGCACCAAGCTGCGCTGGGGCCTGTCCGCGGACAAGGACGAGGTCGAGGCGCTCAAGCCGCTGGCCGACGGGCCCTGCGAGGACACGGTCGTGGTGAGGTCGCCGGCCCCGCGGTGACGTGCGGCGGCGCACGTGAGGGCGGCCGGGCGGGCGCGCCGGGAGTCGTCGGCCGCGGGCATGCCGAAGGACCGCGCGGGCGTGGTGACTTCCTGCGCGGTCGGCTCGGTCGTGCGGTCTTCCGGACCGTCCGGCGGTTTTCCGGCGGTTTTCCGGCGGCCTTCCGGACTGTCCCGGCGGTGCTCCGGCGCCGCTCCGGCGGTGCTCCGGCGCCGCTCCGGCGGTGCTCCGGCGGTGCTCCGGCGGTGCTCCGGCGCCGCTCCGGCGCCGCTCCGGCGGTGCTCCGGTGACGTGCTCGGGGATCGCGGACACGCCGCGGCCCCCGCCCCGGTGCTCTCGGGGCGGGGGCCGTCCCCCCAGGGGGATCAGACCGCAAGGGCCTTGATCGCGGTCGGCGCGTGGCCGGGCTCGGTCGCGAGCTCCTCGAACTCGGTGACGTCGCTCATGTCGACCGTCTTGCTCATCGCGATGTTGGTGACGCGCTCCAGGATGGCCTCGACGACGACCGGGACCTGGTGCTCGACGGCCAGCTTCTTGGCCTCCTCGAACGCCTCGCCCAGCTTCTCCGGGTCGGTGACCCGGATCGCCTTGACGCCCAGACCCTCGGCGACCTTGACGTGGTCGACGCCGTAGACGCCGATCTCCGGGGTGTTGATGTTCTCGAACTCGAGGTTGACCTCGAAGTTGATGCCCAGGCCGCCCTGCGCCTGACGGATCAGGCCCAGGTAGGCGTTGTTCACCAGGACGTGGACGTAGGGGACCTTGTGCTGGGCGGCGACGGCCAGTTCCTCGATCATGAACTGGAAGTCGTAGTCGCCGGAGAGCGCGACGATCGGGGTCTCCGGGTCCGCGGTGGCGGCGCCGATCGCGGCCGGGATGGTCCAGCCGAGCGGGCCCGCCTGGCCGCAGTTGATCCAGTGGCGCGGCTTGTAGACGTGGAGGAACTGCGCGGCGGCGATCTGGGAGAGGCCGATGGTGGTGACGTAGCGCGTCTCCGGGCCGAACGCCTTGTTCATCTCCTCGTAGACGCGCTGCGGCTTGATCGGGACGTTCTCGAAGTGCGTACGGCGCTGCAGCGTGGCCTTGCGCTCCTGGGCGGAGGCGGCCCAGGCACCGAAGTCGGGCAGCTTGCCCGCGGCCTTCCACTCCTTGGCGATCTCGACGAAGAGCTCCAGGGCGGCCTTGGCGTCGGAGGCGATGCCGAAGTCCGGGGCGAAGATCTTGCCGAGCTGGGTGGGCTCGATGTCGACGTGGACGAACTTCCGGCCCTTGGTGTAGGCCTCCATGTTGTAACCGGTGTGGCGGTTGGCCCAGCGGTTGCCGATGCCGAGGACGAAGTCCGACTCGAGGAACGTCGCGTTGCCGTAGCGGTGCGCGGTCTGCACACCGACCATGCCGGCGGCCAGCTCGTGGTCGTCCGGGATGGTGCCCCAGCCCATGAGGGTGGAGATGACGGGGATGCCGGTCAGCTCGGCGAACTCGACCAGCAGGTCGGAGGCGTCGGCGTTGATGATGCCGCCGCCGGCGACGATGAGCGGGCGCTCGGACTCCAGCAGGAAGCCCAGGGCCTTCTCGGCCTGCGCGCGGGTCGCGGACGGCTTGTAGACCGGCAGCGGCTGGTACGTCTCCGGGTCGAACTCGATCTCGGTCAGCTGGACGTCGATCGGCAGGTCGATGAGGACCGGGCCGGGACGGCCGGAGCGCATCAGGTGGAAGGCCTGCTGGAAGACGCCCGGGACCTGGGCGGCCTCCAGGACCGTGGTGGCGGCCTTGGTGACCGGCTTGGCGATCGAGGCGATGTCGACGGCCTGGAAGTCCTCCTTGTGGAGCTTCGAGACCGGGGCCTGGCCGGTGATGCACAGGATCGGGATCGAGTCGGCGATCGCGGAGTACAGGCCGGTGATCATGTCGGTGCCGGCGGGGCCGGAGGTACCGATGCAGACACCGATGTTGCCGGCCTTGGCGCGGGTGAAGCCCTCGGCCATGTGCGAGGCCCCCTCGACGTGGCGGGCGAGGGTGTGGCTGATGCCGCCGACGTTCTTGAGCTCGCGGTAGAAGGGGTTGATCGCCGCGCCGGGCACGCCGAACGCGTTGGTGACGCCTTCGCGCTTGAGGATCTCAACGGCCGCTGCGGCGGCGGTCATACGAGGCATGGGAGGGCTCCTGCTTCGACCAGGCGGAACCAAGCTCCTCGACTCGACGAGCTTGTTTCCGTAATGCGGAAGTATTGTTCTGCTATACGGAAGCAATGTAGGTCGAGGGGCCGAGAGCCGTCAAGGGAGCCGGAGGGGCCGATGGCCGAACTCCCTCCCCTGGACGGCCGGATTGGTGGACGATGGGGTCGGACGACAGGGGGTTCGGTGTGGGTGTGGGTGAATCGGTAACGGTGCGCTGTCCGGAATGCCTCTGTACGCAGAGTTACGCGCCACCGGTCTTTCCGTGTGTCTGCGGCACTCCGGTCGAGCCGCCGGTGATCGCGGGGGCGACGGCGGAGCCGATCACGCACCGCAACTGGACCGACGAGTGGGTCCTGGTGCGGTGCACGGCCTGCGGCCGCGAGGACGCGTGGCCCCATCCGGAGCTGGGCTGCGCGTGCGGCACGGTGCTGCGGGTGCCGGTCCGTCCCCCGGACGCGATCCGGCCGGCCGGCGACGGCCTCGGGAGCGCCGCCGCCCGTGCGGGCGACGGCTACGACGGCCTGTGGGACGCCTCCCGTGGCGAGGGTGCCGGGTCGACGGCCCGGCCGGAGCACGCGGGCCGCCGGGACGACGACGGCCCGGCGCTGACGGACGGCGGGAACGGCACGGGCGTACGCCCCGATGCCGGGCCGCGCGCCGCCGGTCCGGACGACGACGGCCACGACGGCCACGTCCAGGCGGCCGGCCGGAGCGGCACGGGCGTGCTGCCCGAGACGGGCCCGCAGGCCGGCGGGCGGGACGGAGCCACGACCGCCCGGGGCGGGAGCGGTGAGGTCCGGCCCGGCGGCGGGATCCCGACGGACGGCCGGGGCGGCGCGGGCCGCCGGATCGACGACTGGGACGGCGCGGACGCGCCCCCGGCGCGGGAGTCGCCGCTCCCCGCCGCGCCGCTCGCCGGCTGGGATGGCACCGCGGGCCGGGGCCCGGGCCACCGGACCGTGCCGAGGGTCGCGGAAGGGCGGGACGTGTTCCGGCCGGTCACCATCCGCACGGCGCGCGACGCCGTCGCCGCGGCGGCCGGGTATCTGCGGTGGCTGGGATTCCGGGACGTGGTCCAGCCCGAGGAGCGGTCCGTCTCGGGCGTCGACCTCCGGGGACCGGGCCTGGTCGCCCAGGTCGACCCGAGCACCCGTCCGTCCACGCTCCGAGCCGTCGAGTGCCTCTGGCTCAACGGGCTCAGCAACGCCGCCGTGAGCGTCTTCTTCTCCCTCGCGGGCTACACGCCCGAGGCACGCTCCCGCGCCGACGGCCTCGGTGTCCCGCTCTTCGTCCTCGACCTGACCGGCACACCCCAAGCGGTCAACTCGCACGCCGAGGAGCTGATCTCCGCCACCGCACGCTGACCCGCAGACCTGGTCGGCGCGCAGGCCGGTGACGCGCGGCGCGCCGGCCCGGTCACCCGGGAAAGGCCAGCCGGTACGTCGCCGCCTTCATCGCCGAGGCCACCGCGTCGGTGATCGGCCCGGTGGCCGCCGGGCCGGGGCGGCCCCGGCACGGGTGACGGACGGCGTCCAGCAGCTCCGCGAGGACCTGCCCCCGCCACCCCTCGCCCTGCCGCTCCCGTGCGCCCGCGGGCACGTACTCCCGTACCGGCACCACGCCCATCACCCGCCGCCGCACCGGCACCAGCAGCCCTCCGGCCACCAGGTCGCCCCGCGTGGCGTCGAGGAGCTCGGCGCCGAGCCGCTCGACCCATGCCCGGGGGCCGCGGGCCCGTTCCGCGAGGAGCAGGCGTTCGAGGGTCAGGTCCACCGCCCTGTCGGGACAGCGCTCCGCGCCGCAGACGAGGATCCCGCCGGGCGCCGCGGTGATCCTTCCCGTCAGGGCCAGCTCGTGCAGCGCCGCGCCCGCCGTGGCGTAGCCCAGTTCCGTCCTGCGCAGCGGTGACCGCAGGGCCCTGTCGTGGCTCGCCCGCAGCACCAGCTCGGCCGGCAGCGACCGCACGGCCGCTCAGACCCCGAGCCGCTGCTTGACGTCGGCGAAGAAGGGGATGTGGCGGTAGTCCCCGGCCTCCTCGTCGTAGTCGGTGTACCGGTTCGTGAAGTCCAGGAGGCCCGTCTTCACCTCGGCGACCGACGCGGTGTGGATCCGCCGCTCGACGGCCTGGATCTCGCCCAGGAAGGCCGCGAGGACGTCGGGCAGCTCGGGCCGGAGGTGGATCTTCTGCTCGCGCAGGGCGATCCCGCCGTGCCGTGAGAGGTAGTTGAAGAGCAGCTGGGAGGCGACGGCGTCGTAGTTGGGCCGCGGGATGCCCTCCACCGCGTACCGCAGGAGCCGCTCGGCGAGCATGTACTCGTACGCCCGACGGGCCTCCTCCGCCGGGAGCTCGGGGTCGTTCAGGCACACCAGCATCGAGGAGACGTCGACCCGCAGCTCCTCGAGACCGGCCAGGGGCTTCAGCTTCTTCGCGTGGAGGTAGTCCGGTATCGGCATGTCGCCCTGCCGGTGGTGGTACTCGTGCAGCCGCACCCACCAGGACGACGCCGCCTCGACGAGGTCGTCGTCGGCCCCCTGGACGAGCGGGAAGCTGCCCGGCGCCATCACCTCGTCGATCATCTTCCGCGTGACGCGGTTGTGCCGTTCCACGAACTTGTCGATGAAGTAGAAGATGAGGTCGTCGGGGTCCTGCCGGCCGTCGATGTGGTTCTCCGGGAACAGCGCGACGACCACCCGGGACGCGAAGCCGTCCGAGCACGCCGTGATGTTCACCGGCATGGTGTTGCTGCCGTAGCGGCGGGCCAGATGGGGGTGGGTCGGCAGCGTCTCGTAGGTGAGGTAGTCGAGGGAGAGGCGGGGAAAGTAGGAGGCGTTGAAGAGCGAGAAGAGGTGCCGGTCCCGCTCGATGTTGATGTGCTCCTTGGTGCGGCTCAGCCGCCGCTCCGCCAGGCCCTCGCGCAGGTCCTCACGGAGGTCGTCCATGAAGGCCTGTGCGGCGGGCTGGTGGCGCAGGTGCTCGGACTCCTCCAGGTGACGCAGGAGTTCGGCGAGGAACACGGGTCCGGTGACGTCCGTTCCCGGGACGATCCGGCGGCGTATCTCGTTGACCTCGTCGATGACGGCCTTGATCTCGTTCGACACCGCTACCACCGCTACCGCCTCGCCTTCGTCGTGGGATGGTTCTGCCGTTTCCAGTACTCGAGGCCGCCGATCATCTCCTTGACCCGGAAACCGGCCGCCGCGAGTGTCGCGGCGGCCCTGGAGCCCGCGTTGCAGGCGGGGCCCCAGCCGTAGGTGACGTAGACCGGGCCGGGGTCGAGCCCGCGCAGGACGGCGTCCGTCAGGTCGGCGTGGGGCAGGCCGAGGGCGCCGGGCAGGCACTCCTCCTCGTACGCGGCCGTCGACCGCGCGTCGACGAGGACGAAACCCGTCACCCCCGCCGTCAGGTCGTGGTGGACGTCGTAGGGGTCGGTCTCGCAGGCGAGCCGCGCCGTGAGGAAGTAGCCGAGCGCCGTCTCCGGAGCGGCGGCGGGGACGCCCAGGACGCGCGAGCCGGGCATCCCGGGGACGGGAGTCCCGGAAGGGGGGTTCCCGCCCGCCGCATCGTCGTCACCGCTCCGGACCGCCTGGGGCCGTGTTCTCCGTGGTGTTCTCATCCGCGTTCCCGTTCTCCGCAATCCAGCTCTCGATGAGGAATTTGCCGATGGAGTCCGGCCGGTAGCCGTGGCCGGCCTCGATGTGCTCGCGCAGTTCGGCGGGGGTGAACCAGCGGGTCTCGACCAGTTCCTCGCCGTCGGCGGCCGTCTCGTCCGAGACGGCCTCGGCACGGAAGGCGACCATCAGCCCGGCCGGGAACGGCCACGCCTGGGAGCCCTGGTAGACGACGTCCTCGACCACCGCTCCGGCCTCCTCGAAGACCTCGCGACGGACGGCGTCCTCCAGGCTCTCGCCGATCTCGACGAACCCGGCGAGGGTGGTGAAGGCCTCCGGTGCGGAGCCGGCGTGCCGTCCCAGGAGGCACCGCCGGGGCTCCCCGGACCCTTCCACCAGGACGATCACCGCGGGCTCGATGCGCGGGAAGAGGAGCTTGCCGCAGTCCCGGCAGACCCGCACGTGTCCCCCGTCGCGGCCGTCGGTCGGCCCGCCGCAGGCGCCGCAGAACCGCTGTTCGCGGATCCAGTGCGTGATGCCCCGGGCGTAGGCGAACAGACCCGCCTCCGCCGTCCCGATGGTCGACACGAGGGCGCGCACGTCCTGGACGGCGTCCGCGACCGCCAGGGTGAGCGCCTCTTCCCGGGGCAGGCCGGACAGGTCGGCCGCGAGGATCGCGGTCTCGCCGTCCATGCCCAGGAACACCGGTTCGGGGGCCGCGTCGAGGAGCGCGCGGGCCTCGACCGTTCCGAGGGTGACCGGCGCGCCGCCCCGCACCAGGCACTGGTCGCGCCAGAGCGGGACGACCCGGGTGCCGGGCCGGGCGGCGAGGCCCGTGATCCACGCGGCGTCGGTGCGTCGGCCGCCGGCCCGGTCGAGGTCGAGTCCGGTGTAGTGCACGGAGATTCTCCTGTCGTTCCTCGCCCCGCCGAGGGCCGGGGCCGGGGGTGGGCGGCTCACCTCTGGCCGCCCGCCGTGGCGGGGTCCGGCTCGGGGGCACGGTCCGCGAGGGACGCGCCGAGCGCGGCGAAGGCGGCGGCCAGATCGTCCGGACAGTCGTCCAGGAGGCCGGCGACAGCGTCCCACACCACCCGCGCGGCCCTGACCAGCAGACGGTCCTGCGGGGGCGTCAGGAAGTGGTGGAATCCGAGCATCTCCAGCGGGGCGGACATCTGGACCAGGACGTGGTCCGGCGTCTCGGTGAGCCACCCGTCGAACCGGTCCGATTCGACAATGCGTTTCACCGCGGAGCGGACCGCTTCGATGTCGACGGGGTCGTGACGTCGTCTGCGGAGCACGGTCAGTCCTCGTAGCGGATGGGCTCGTAGGAGGCGAGCCGTTCGAAGTCGCGGTAGAGGGTGGCGTAGTCGTGGTTGCGGACGAGGAACGTTCCGCCGTTGTCGATGAGGGAGGCGCCCTGCCCGATCTCCTCGCCGACCCGGACCTTCCACTTCATCTCGACCTCGCTCTCCACGTCCGGGGCCATCAGTTCGGCGACGATCCCGGGCCGCTTGGGCATGACCGCGTCGAAGCAGTACATCTGCTCCTGGTCCCAGGGGCGGCTCGCCAGTCCGGCCTCGATCTCGAAGGCCAGGTTGAGGAGGGCGACGGCGTAGTTCTGCTGCATGGCGGCGAGCCCGGCGAGTCCCTTGAAGCGGGCGCCCACCTCCAGGAAGACCAGCTCGTCGTCCTTGGTGTGGAACAGCTCCAGGTGGGAGGCGCCGTCGAGCCTGCCGAGCGCGTCGAGGACCGTCTCGGCGAAGCGGATCATGCGGGGGACGCGCGGGTCGGAGTCGATCAGGTTGATGTCGGCGTTGACCCGGCCGCGTTGCACCTCGGTGGAGTTGACCAGGTACTCCGTCACTCCGCCGAAGACGGTCAGCCCGTCCTTGACGACGAGGTTGACGCTGAACATGGTGCCGTCGATGTGCTCCTCGTACTCGTAGCTGCGTCCGAGGTCGCGCGGCAGGGCCAGGAACTCCTCCGCCGTGAAGACCTTGTACACGCCGTCGGCGGAGGCGGCGTCGACCGGCTTGAGCACGAACGGCATGCCGACGTCGGCGACGATACGGTCCAGGCAGGCGGCCGGGTCGTCCTGGAAGGCCCGCTGGTCGAAGCGCCCGAAGCGGGGCACGCGCAGGCCGGTTCCGGCCAGTTTCTCCTTCATCAGACACTTGTCGCGGTAGGGCAGCAGCTGCTCGTAGGTGGGCCCGGGGAGCCCGAGTTCCTCGCGCAGTTCGGCCGTGAGCAGCAGGTTGCGCTCGTCGAAGCAGTGCAGGGTCAGCTCGCCGGGGCCGGCTCCGGCGGCCAGCTCCCGGACGATCCTCCGCGTGGCCGCGGGGTCGACGATCGAGGACTCGGTGTACGACGGGTCCTCCAGGCCGCACGGGACGACGTGGATCCGGTGGAAGTAGGCCCGCTCGGCGTCCGAGACGTTGGCGCTGTCCTGCTCGGAGAAGATCCCGACGAAGCGGACCTTCTCCGGCTCGACCAGCAGGTCGTGGCGGAAGACTCCGAAGCCACGCGTCGATATCACTGCGACTGTCCTCATGCGTTCTCTCCGATCGTCTTCGTGGTGTGCGCTCGGCGTTCCAGCACCAGCAGCAGCGGGATCGCCAGCAGGCTCAGCCCGAGCAGGAAGAGCATCGGCAGGACCTCTCCCCTGGCCAGCAGGAAGGTGAGCAGACCTGGCGCGGCGACCTCGCCGACGGTCCAGGACAACTGGTAGGTGGCCAGATAGCGGCCGCGGATGTGGGCGGGGGCCATCGACACGCTGAGCGTCTCGACGGCGGGGAACGCGATGACCTCGGCAAGCGTGAAGACGACCATCGCCAGGAGGAGTCCCGCGTAGGTGACGGCGTCGGGCGTCGTGTAGAGGAACGCGAAGAGGCCGAAGGCGGCCGCGTTGAGCACCGCCGCCAGCATGATGACCCGGGTCATCCGGGACCCTTCGGTCCGCTTGGAGACGAGGGTCTGGGTGAGGGAGACCTGGACGGCGTTGACCACGATCAGGGTGCCGGCGGTCCAGGCGGGCAGGTCCAGCGCGTCGACGATGTAGATCGCGAGCAGCACCTTGATCAGCATCTGCCCGAAGACCAGGGTGGCGTTGACCCCGATGAGCAGGGTGTACGAGACGTCCCGCAGGACGGTGGCGTAGCTCGCCCCGGCCTGCTCCGCCTGCCCCCCGGCGCCGGCGGCCGTCGTGGGCTCGCGAGGCTCCCGGCGCACCGGCTTCCACAGGAAGAGCAGGGTGGCGGCCAGGACGTAGCTGACCGCGTTCCCCACCACGATGGCGTGCAGGGCGGTTCCCTCGCCCAGCGTGAAGGCGAAGGCGGCGAGCGCGCCCCCGATGCCCATCGCCGTGTTGCGCAGGGCCGTCATGAAGCCGAACCACGTGGTGCGCCGGTCCTCCGGCGAGGCGAGCACCACCAGACCGCTGCTGGAGGTCCAGTAGGTGGTGTGGCCGACCTGCACCAGGAAGACGACGACGACGATCTGCCAGACGGAGTGGGCCATGAGGAAGCCGAGATAGCCGACGACCGAGACGAGGTTGCCCCAGGCGGCGGTCCGGCGGGCGGTGAAGCGGTCGATCAGCGGCCCCACGACGAGCGAGGCGGGCAGGGCGATCAGCCGGGCGACGGTCATCGCGGCGCCGATCGCCGTCACCGAGACCGAGGTCGTCCTGGCGAAGTACACCAGGGTGAACGCCATGATCAGCCCGGTGCCTAGGCTGTCGATGAGGCTCGCGGAGACGAACCTTCCGTTGCCCTTCAGTCGGGGTATGCCGAGTCTCTGCCATACCGTCTCGGGTGCGAGGGTGGTTGCCACTGTCCCGGCTCTCTCTCGTCGGCTCGTGGGGGGTCGCGGGCTCAGCCCGCGGCGGGGCGGGTGACGACCCGCACCCGGCCGATGAGCGTGTCGATGCGCTCGATGGCGGCCGCGGTGGTGTCGGCGGTGACCAGGACCTGGACGTGGCGGCCGAAGTTGTCGCTCATCGGCTCGATCACGTCACCGGGACGGACGTGGACGTCGACGCCGAACACCCCCTCCTGCGCGCGTAGTTCCTCGACGCCTTCGACGGTCTCGACCGTCCCCGGCTCGCCGTTGACCCACTTGGTGGCGGCGCCGAGGACGGGCCTCGGGCGGTCGGTGAGGGCGGGCAGGACGCGCGTCGGCCAGCCGGAGGCGTACCGCTCGATGTCGAAGCCGTGGGTGACGGCCATGAAGTCCAGGAGTCTGTCGCCGGCCACCCGGTCGTGGCCCTCGATGATCCGCGGGCCCTTCGAGGAGAGCTTGATCTCGGTGTGGCCGACCCCGTGCCGCAGACCCATGGCCGTGAGGAAGCCGACGACGTGGTCCACGATGGCGGACTCGTCCTCGTCGCTCAGGATCGCCGGCAGGGCGTGCCCCATCTCGACGCAGCCGTCGTGGAACTTGTCGGTGATCGAGACGACGACGTGCCGGCCGTCGAAGGAGAAGCTCTCGACGCTGTACTCGACCCCGTCGATGTACTCCTCGGCGATGAAGCGGTCCACGGGGTAGAAGGTGGCCATCGGCAGGTCGTCGCGGCCGCGCAGCCCGGTCAGCTCCGCCCACGCCCGGTCCGTCTCCTCCGGGCCGTGGATGACGGCGATTCCCCGGCTCGCCGTGCCGTCGAGCGGCTTGACGATCACCGGGAAGCCGTACCGGCCGGCGAAGTCGCGCACGTCGGCGGCCGAGGAGACCTCGGCGCAGCCCACCGACTCGAAACCGGTGCTGTGCAGCCACTCGCGCATCCGCAGCTTGTCGTGGAAGCGGCGCGCCACCTCGTACGACGTGCCGTCGAAGCCCAGCATGTCGTTGATGCGGCCGGCCAGTTCGGTGGCCTGCTCCACCAGGGTCATGACCGCGGTGAAGCCGTACGCCTCGTGGGCGGCGCGGACGATCGGGCGGGTCACCTCCCAGTCGAGGTAGTCGACCAGCAGCAGCACGTCGGCCGTCTCGGCCTGGCCGGGCAGCAGGCGCTCCTTGTGCTGGAGGAAGACGGTCCGCAGACCGAGTTCCCTGGCCTTCCGCAGCGCCTCCAGGCGTCCGCCGATGATGAGGATGGTGGCGGGCGCGTCGCTCCCGCCGTTTCCGGGGGCGTGGGGGGTGTCGGTGTCCATGGGGGCCGCTCCTTCGCTCGTCATGAGGTCGCCGCCACCGCGGCGCGTCCGTCGGTCGCGGGGCGCCGGCCGGCGCCTTCCGCCTCGTCGTAGAGGGCCTCGATAAGGATCTCCAGGCCCCGCAGCAGGCTGCTGTCCTCCGCGACGAGCGGGGGCAGGATCTTGACCACCTCGCTGTCGCGGCCGCAGGTCTCCACGATCAGTCCGTGGTCGAAGCAGCGGCGGGAGACCTTGGCGCCGGAGATGCCCGTGGCGCTCAGGTCGACGCCCTGGATGAGGCCGCGGCCCCGCAGCCGCGCTGCGAACCGTGCGACGACCTCCCGGCGGAGGACGTCGGCCACCAGCTCGCCCTTGCGGCGCACCTCCGCCCCGAAGGCCGGGTCGGCGCCGTCCGCCCAGTGGGTGCGGACGGCGGCCGCGGCCGCGACGAACGCGAGCTGGTTTCCGCGGAAGGTGCCGTTGTGCTGGCCCGGCTTCCAGATGTCGTACGCGGGCTTGAGCAGCAGCAGCGCCATCGGCAGCCCGAATCCGCTGATCGACTTGGAGAGGGTGATCAGGTCCGGCTCGATCCCGGCCCGCTCGAAGGAGAAGAAGGAGCCGGTACGGCCGCAGCCGACCTGGATGTCGTCGACGACGAGGAGCACCCGGTGGGTGTCGCACCA
Organism: Streptomyces sp. NPDC053755; assembly: GCF_040677675.1. Classification (NCBI taxonomy): domain Bacteria; kingdom Bacillati; phylum Actinomycetota; class Actinomycetes; order Kitasatosporales; family Streptomycetaceae; genus Streptomyces; species Streptomyces sp. NPDC053755. The sequence continues at coordinate 283,519 of NZ_JBFASK010000004.1, forward strand.
GCGGCGCAGCCCGGTCAGGAACGCGTCGGGTGCGACGTACACGCCGCCCTCGCACTGGACGGTCTCCAGGAGCACGGCGGCCGGCTTCTCGACCCCGGAGCTGGTGTCGCCCACCAGCCGGTCGAGGAGGTCGAGGCTGTCGAACGGCCCCATCGGGGAGTCCGGGTAGGGCACGTGGGTCACGCCGGACAGCGTCGGGCGAAGGCCCTGCTTGTAGAAGTCGGAGCCGACCGCGGCGAGCGCGCCGGCGCTCATCCCGTGGAAGCCGCCGCCGAAGGCGATGACGTTCGTCCGCCCGGTGACCAGGCGGGCGACCTTCAGCGCCGCCTCCACCGCGTTGGTCCCCGACGGGCTGCAGAACTGCACCTTGTGGTCGAGGCCGCGCGGGGCGAGCACCAGGTCCCGGAAGACCTCCAGGAAGTCCTGTTTGGCGGTGGTCGCCAGGTCGAGCCCGTGGGTCAGCCCGTCCCGCTCCATGTGGTCGATGAGGGCCCGCTTGGCGAAGTGCGGGTTGTGGCCGTAGTTGAGCGCGCCCGCCCCGGCGAGGAAGTCGAGGTAGCGGGTGCCGTCCGCGCTGACCAGGAACTCCCCGCTGGCGGTCTCGAAGGTGGCGGGGAAGGACCGCGTGTACGAGCGGACCGCCGATTCACGGTCCTCGAACACCTCGGCCAGGCCTGGGCCCTGGTTCATGGTTCCCTCTCTGTCGCATGCGGGTGCGGATGCGGTCACGGCCGCCGTCCGTCGGGCGCGGGCAGGTCCCGGCCGATGTACTCGGAGAAGGCGACGATGTTGTGCGGGTTGTCGCCGAGCCGTACGCCGTTGACGACGACCTCCCGGCGGGCCGCGAGGCCGAGCCGGTGCGCCTCGGCGGCCGTGGGCGCGGTGACGATGAACATGCCGACGGCGTCGAGCTGGTCGGCACGGCCGCTGAGCCGCTCTCCCGGGCTCTTGGTGGCGCGGGCGGCGATGGTGCCCTCGGGGAACTCGATGCTCCGGAACTCGGTGGTGCCCGGCGGGGGCAGCACCACCATCTCGACGGCGTAACGGGGCGGCCGGGCGGTGAAGCCGAGGTCCGGCGCGATGCCGCAGCCGACGTCCACGAGCACGTTCGCGTAGTCGAGCCCGTACGCCTCCCCGATGGAGACGGGGGAGGCGAAGCCGGCGGGGCGCGGGTTGAAGTCGATGAGTTCGGCGGTGCCGTCGTCGGCGACCATGAACTCCAGGTGCGTACCGCCGTGGTGGAAGCCGAGGCACGCGTGGACCGCCCGCGATGTCTCGGCGAGCCGCGGCAGGCGGGGGTGGTGGTAGGGGGTCTGCATGCCCTGCTCGACGACCGGGTCGGAGGCGAGGACGTAGCGCCCGGTGAGGGTGACGAAGCCGACCTCGCCCCGGTGCACCACGGATTCGACGGAGAGCAGCTCGCCTTCGGCCTTCTCCTCCAGGACGAAGCCGCCGTGCGCCCGGATGTAGTCGCGCATCAGCGGGTTGACGACGTCGGCGGTACGGACGCGCTCCGCGACGGCGTGCAGCCCGGCGAGCGTGGAGACCTCGAAGCACAGCGCGCTGCCCGTGCCGTTCGCGGGCTTCAGGACGGCCGCTCCGGCGAACTCCCAGTCCTGCCACGCCAGGGCCTCGTCGAGCGGGACCCCGCGCAGGGCGGAGAGCCCGGCCTCGTACAGCGTCGCGCGGACCCTGGTCTTGTCGAGGATGCCCAGCAGGGTGCCGGGGTCGGTCGTCGGGAGCCCGGCGAGCCGGCGCAGGGCGGCCTGGTGGGGCAGGGTCGGCTCGAACATGCTGTGCGTGCCGGCGATGTCGTAGCGGTCGGCCAGGTCCTTGAGGACGGTGTCGAGGGCGGGGGCGTCGGCCCAGGAGGCGATCGGGACGAGTTCGTCGACGAGTCCGTCCGGGACGGTGAAGGGTCCTGTGGCGCACAGCGGGTTGTGGTTGAGGGCGACGATGTCGAAGCCGCGCGCCTTCGCCGCCTGCGCGGTGTGGAGCATGGCGTTCATCAGCTCGAAGAGGACGAACGCTCTTCTGCGGGGCATGGCGTTCTCACTTCCCTGTGGGGACGGCGTCGGCGTGCGGCGCGGCGGCCGTGGCCGGTTCGGTCCCGATGTCGGTGCGGTAGCGCATGCCGGGGAAGGAGATGCGCTCGATGCGGGCGTAGGCCCTGCGCCGGGCCTGCTCGGGCGTCCGTCCGGCGCCGACGACATGGACGACGCGGCCGCCGGTGGTCCGCGGGACGCCGGAGGCGTCGCGGCGGACGTTGGCGCAGAAGACGAGCGTGCCTGCGGTCGCGCCGGGCCCGGCGTGACCGGCCTCCTCGCCCGCGGCGGGGCCGGAGGTGCGGTCGGGACCGTCGGGGCCGGTGCCGGTGGGGGGCCTGTCCAGGCCGTGGACGGGCCGGGCGGTGGCGGTGGGGGGCCCGTCGAGGCCGTGGACCGGCTGGCCGGTGGCGTACGGGCCGAAGGGCCAGCCCACCAGGGCGTCCGGGTCCGCCGGGTCGAGGCAGCCCTGGACGAGGGCGACGGAGCAGCGGGCGAGCCCGTCGGTGTCGAGCCGGTGCCGGGCGAGGTCGCGGGCGAGGACGGCGCGGCACAGCTGCGTGAAGTCGCCGCGGACGCCCGGCAGGACGACCTCGGCCTCGGAGTCGCCGAACCGGGCGTTGATCTCGATGGCGACAGGGCCCCGGGGGGTGAGCATGGCGCCGACGTAGACGAAGCCCGTGAAGTCGAGGCCCTCCGCCCGCAGTCCGCGCACCAGCGGGTCGACCAGCGTGGCGCGCAACTCCTCGCGCAGCGCGGGGCTGTCGCACGGGTGCGGGGCCACGGACCCCATGCCGTCGCAGTTCTTGCCGGCGTCGGCCTCCAGGGTCCGCTTGTAGTCCATGGCGGTCGGGAAGACGAGTGCGCTGTCGCCGTCGAGGAGGGCGAACACCGAGATCTCGCGACCGGTCAGGCGCTCCTCGACGACGAGGCGCAGCCCGGAGCCGGCGCCGCCGCCCGGTTCCGTTCCGGCCGCCCGGTCGGCCTCGGCCGCGAACCGGTCGATCGCGGCGAGGGCCTCGCCCGGGGAGTCGCAGACCACCGAGCCGTCGCCGTCCGGGGTCAGCCCGTCCGTCTTGACGACACAGCGGTACGGCCGTGAGGCGACGTACTCCTTCGCCTTCGCCGCGTCCGTGAACACCTCGAACTCGGCGACCGGGATGCCGTGGTCGCGGCAGAACTCCTTGCCGCGGGTCTTGCTGGACTCCAGGGCGGCCGCGGCCGCCGTGGGGCCGATGACCCGGTGGCCGGCCCGGCGCAGCTCGTCGACGTACCCCACGGAGAGGGCGTCGATGTGGGAGACGAAGACGAACTCGACGGGGTGGACGGCCAGGTAGGCCAGGGCCGTGCGCGGGTCGTCCAGGCGGACCGATCCGGCGGGCACGATGCGCGGGTGGTCGACGACGTCGCATCCGGGGCCGTAGTGGACGGTCACGTGCGGGTCGGTGCGGGTGAACAGCTCGCAGATCGCGTGGCCGCGTCCGGTGCCGTCCACCACGAGGACCGCGTGGGGTGTCCGGGTCACCGGGTCACCCCGCCCTGGTCGCGGTGAGCGGAGCGGAGGGGACGGCGGTCCAGTCGCGGACGCCGTTGCCGACGTACACGTGGGTGAGCAGGCCGCCCCACGCCTCGAAGTAGCGGTCGGCGTTGCCGGTCGCCAGGTCCTCGTTGCGTATCCACGAGGAGTTCGCCCAGTCGACCTTGGGGCGGACGTGGTGCAGGTCGTGCTGCACGGTGTCGCCGACGAGGATCCACATCCGGTACGGCGCGTAGAGCAGCACCATCCGCAGCCACCAGCCGGTCCAGGCGCCGCAGCGGGCGAGCGGCCCGGCGCCGGCGGTGTCCGGGACGGGCGCGCCGCAGAAGCGGCCGAAGGTGAGCTGGTCGCGCTGTGCCTTCGTGAGCCGTTCGGCGTTGCCGTGCAGCCACCAGCGGTGCTCGCTGAGGGTGTAGAGCAGCGTCTGGTTCTGGAAGAAGAAGGTGGCGGGCAGGAACCAGAAGAGCAGCCAGGGAAGCCACCAGCCGGTGAGCGCGAGGAGGACGGCCGTGCCCGCGAGGTGGGTGTACGCCATGACCATGCGGTAGAGCGGCGACCTGGTGAGGAAGTTGGCGCGGATCCGGGCGGCGAGGAAGCCCCCGTGGTGGGCCGGGGACAGGACGGCCTTGAGCAGATAGCGGCGGAACTCCCGCCGGCTCATGCCGGGGCCGGCGCCGGTGCTCTGGAGGTAGAGCGTGTCGCCGTCCTTGAGGGAACAGGGAAAGGCGTGGTGGGTGAGGTGCTCCTGACGGTTGCCGTCGTAGGGCGGGCGCCACAGCAGGGTGGTGACGATCTCGCTGACGACGCGGTTCCCGGCGGTGGAGCCGGTGAACATCCGGTGCAGCGTCTGGTGGACGACCACCACGTCCAGACGGCGCATGCCGCCGGCCGTGGTGGGCCAGGAGAGCAGGACCAGCGGGACGAGGACGTACCAGGGGCGGCCGAGCGCGTACACGCCGAGGGCGATGCCGAAGGCGGTCTGGACGGCTCCGGCGGCCAGGGCCAGCGTGGGGTGCCAGAGCACCCGTGGCCGGGACCCGGCCAGCGGGACGCCGGTCACCCAGGTCAGGAAGGGCTGGAGGGCGCGCGGCAGGCCGCGCATCGTCTCGCGCGGCTGGGTCGTCCCACGGGGCGTGGTCCCCCGGGCCTTCGCCTCCGCCGGCGGTGTCGGCTCGGGCGCCCGCGTCTGCTCGTGCTCGTGCTCGTGTGGGGGCATCGACGGCTCCTCGGTGGACGGCCGCATCGCGTCAGCCGGCACTTCGGGGGTCCCGGACGCCGCCGAAGAGGGTGTCGTTGGTCTCGTGGGTCATCGGCTTGGTCAGGTCCTCGGTGCTGGCCAGCGTCATGTTGACGATGGTCCGGCGGCCCTCGCCCCGGATGGGGTGCACGCGGTGCATCGTGGTGTTCGTCTTCACGACGTAGGCGTCGCCGGCCTCCAGCGCGTACGAGCGGACCTGGCTGCTGATGAGGGCGCCGTAGACGTCCGGATTCTCCTTGTCCCAGGAGGTGTGGGGCACGGCCTGGACGAATCCGCCCTCGGTGTAGGGCGGCGCTTCGAGGACCAGGATGATGCCGTAGGTGTAGTCGTCCCAGTGCCAGCCATGGGTGTCGCCCGACTTCCCGAGACGGCTGATGACGTAGTGCTCGCCGGCGTACGGACAGGAATGCACCTGTTCGCCCACGATGCCGGAGACGAATTCGAGGAGTTCGGAGGAGAAGTAGAACGCGTCGATCAGCGGACCCTCGTCCTTGATGACCGGCTGTCCGACCGTGGTCATACTGCGCGGGGTGTTGTCGGTGATTTCGAAGACGAGATCGTGATTCACCCCGTACCTGTCCATGATGGAGCAGGCCTCGTCCTTGATGGGCGCGAAGAGTTCGGGCGGACAGAGCTGCCGGAGCGGGACGATGTGCTCCGAGGCGAACTGTTCGCGCAGCGCGGTCTTGGCCTCGCCGTCGAAATTCTCCGTGAAATGGCGGCCGAGCAGCCCGTTCACCTCGGCTGCCGTGACGCGCAGCGTGCTTCCCTCAGCGGTCATCTGTTTTCCCTCGTGGTGTGGTGTGCGGTGCGGAGCTCTGCGTGCGGAATACCGGGTCCGGGCCCGGATTTCACCGGGGGGACGTCAGTGGCTCACAGGGTGGCGTCGACCGGGCGGCGGAACTCGAGTGCGTGGACCGAGAACCGCTCACCTTCGAATTCGGCGCTGCCGACGGCCCGCTGCGCCTCCAGAATGCCGAGCATGGTCTCCTTGTGTTCGGCATAGGCGAGCAGCGGAATGTCCATCTCGCACACTTCGAGCGTGCGCCACTCGTATCCCCGCATCTCGAGGTCGGCGATGGTGCGCGGGACATCGGCCAGCGAGGAGTGCGCCATGATCAGCCGGCCTCCGGGGGCGAGGAGATCGTCCATCCGCGCGACGACCGCGTCGTACAGGGCCCGGCCGTTCCGGCCCGCGACGAGCGCCGTCTCGAGGCCGTTGTCGGTGGCGTAGCTCGGGTCGTGGGGCAGGTGCGGCGGGTTGGTGACGACCAGGTCGAACCTCCTGGGCGGCGTGTACTGCGCCAGGTCGGCGGTGACGCAGGACAGGCGGCCCGTGTCCAGGCCGTTGAGCTCGACGTTGGACCGGGTCTCGGGGGCCGAGGCCGCGTTGATGTCCAGCGCGGTCACGTGCGCGGCGCCGGCGGCGAGCAGCGCGACGGTGTAGAGGCCGGACCCGCAGCCCACGTCGAGCGCGTGCACGCCGTCGAGGTCCAGCGCGTGCTCACCGTCGAGCGCGGCGACCAGGCTGAGCCCGCAGTCGGTGGGGAAGAGCACCTCGGAGGGGTCGCTGACGCCGATGCGGAGCTTCCTCCCGCGGAACTCGAAGATCCCGAAGGACGGTCGCGCGGCCCAGAGGGATCCGTTCTCGCCGATGGGCAGGACGCGTCTGCGGGTGAGCACCTTCGTGGGGGCATGGGTCATCTCGGCGGGGACCTTTCGACTCGTGTGGGGCGGGCAGCCTGAATTCACTTGCGCCCGGAAAAGGTCCGGACCAAGGCAGGGGTGAGGGGAATTCGGCTAGCCGGAGAGGGAGTGCACGGGCAGGGCGAAGCGCGGCGGACAGGCTTGGAAAAAGACACCCCGAAGGGCATGGACATGACACGCCTCAGGGCATATGCGGGCGCACGGAAAAGGGCACACGAAAAACGCCGGACGCGCGGAAGGTCCGTGACCGCAGAGGGGAAGGGCCGTCTCTCGGGACGACCCTCAGAACACCGCCGACTGGTTCGCTTCAGAGGCCACTGCGGAGATCAGTGGAGCCCAGCGGGGGCGAGAAAAGTGCAGGACGTACTGAACGGGTGGGGGGAACGCCACGAGCGCAAACCCACCCGTTTTCGGGTGTTCATACAACGTACTGCCTCCGGCTGGCGGGTGACCGTATTCGGACCTGCGAGGAAGGGGTGATCCTCAGCGGGGAGTCGAGCAGTATTTCGATGAGTGCGGCCGGGCATGGTGTGCGCGGCACGGACAAGCTAATGATCGGCAATGCCGTCCGTCAACCACCCGCGATAGCCCAATTACGCTACCGGTAAGTTGTGCGGTGCCTGGAATAAATGATTCCGACCTCAGGACAGGTGGATAACACCGCAAATGCGGGCATGACGGGCCATGGGTTCCGGCCATGCGGCGCGTGACGATCAAGCTTCTCGTGGGCACAACTCCCTTGGGGGGTGGGCGTGATGCCGATCGAGATGTGGTGGTTCCTCGCCGCGGCCTGCGGTCAGCTGGCCCTGGCGGCCTTTCTGTCGCGAAACCGCAGCCCGCAAGGGGTGGAGCTCTCCCCGCAGGCGCTCGCCCTGCTGCGCGGAGGACGGCGGGCCGCCGTCACCGTGGCCCTCGTCGCCCTGCACCAGCGGGGCGCGGTGGCCGCCGGGCGCAAGGGGACCATTCGCGCCAACGGCGGGCCCGGGCAGACCCGCGACCCGGTGCAGCTCGGGGTGCACCGCTCACTCCAACGCGCCGTGGACATAAGGGTGTTGGCCACCAGGCCGGCGGCGCGCCGGGCCGTCGACGCGCTCCGGTCCGAGCTGGGGCGAGCCGGACTGGTGCGCCCGCCGGGACGGACACCGGCCGTGCGGGCCCTCCTCGGCTGCGTACCGCTCACGGTCGCCGCCGGGCTGCTGACGGCCAGGCCGTCCGGGGCGGCACTCGCGCTCGCCCTCGGCCTGGGCACCCTGCCGCTCCTGGGAGCGGCCGCCCTGTTCCTGCTCCCGCCGACGTCGCGGGCCGCGCACCGGCTTCTCGCGGGGCTGCGCGAGCGCCACCCGCTGCCGGCGGACCGCGCCGAGGTCACGGACGGCGAGCTGGTCCAGCTGTACGTCGCCCTGTACGGCGACCCCGCGCTGGCTCTCTTCCTCCCCCGCTTCTCCCGCGACGGAGGCCTCCTCGCCCGGGACAGTCCGTGAGCGCGCGCGCCATACTTCCCGTATGCGCATCCGAGCGGCCGCGCCGGCCGAGCTCCCGTTGCTCCAGGACATCGAGCGGGCCGCGGGCGAGCCCTTCCGTTCCCTCGGCATGGCGGTCGTCGCCGACGACGAACCCCTGCCCCTGGACGTCCTGGACGCCTACCGGCGGGCCGGCCGCGCCTGGGTGGCGGTCGACGCGGCGGACCTCCCGGTGGGCTATCTGCTCACCGACACCGTCGACGGGGCGGCCCACATCGAACAGGTCTCGGTGCACCCGGCCGCCGCCCGCCGCGGTATCGGACGCTCGCTCATCGAGCACCTGGCGACCGGAGCGGCGCGGCAGGGCCTGACCGCGCTGACACTGACCACCTTCAGCCAGGTGCCGTGGAACGCCCCGTACTACACGCGCCTCGGCTTCCGCGCCCTCACCGACACCGACCCCGCCCTCACCGCCGGACTGCGCGCCATCCAGCGGGCCGAGGCGGCACACGGGCTGGCGACCTGGCCGCGGGTGTGCATGCGCCGCGAACTGAGCGCCGCCCCCGCCTGAGCCACTCGGACGGGTGACGGCGCCGCGTCCACGAGCGGACCTGGGGACGGAGCCCGCTCCGGGAATGCCCCGCCCTCCTTCACCTCCCCATGCCGGGGCGACGGAGCCCGCTCCGGATACCCGTGTCACCCCTCCTGCGAGCCCTCGTCCCCGTACCTCCGGCGCAGCTCGACCTTCCGCACCTTCCCGCTCACCGTCATCGGGAACTCCGCGAGGATCTCCACCCGGCGCGGGATCTTGTAGTGCGCGAGCCGGTCGCGGCAGAAGGCGGTGACGTCCTCCAGGGTGGGCGGGTCCGCCGGGTCGCGGGGGATCACGCAGGCGAGGATCTCCTCGCCGTAGCGCTCGTCGGGGACGCCCACCACCTGGACGTCGGCGATCTTCGCGTGGCCGTAGAGGAACTCCTCGATCTCCCTCGGATACACGTTCTCGCCGCCGCGGATGATCATGTCCTTGATGCGGCCGACGATCCGGACGTACCCGTCCTCCCGCATCAGCGCGAGGTCTCCGGTGTGCATCCAGCGGCCCTCGTCGATCGCCTCCGCGGTCTTCCCGGGCTCGTTCCAGTAGCCGAGCATCACGCTGTAGCCCCTGGTGCACAGCTCGCCCGCCGTCCCGCGCGGCACCGTGACGCCGGTGGCCGGGTCGACGATCTTCACCTCGACGTGCGGCATGACCCGGCCCACGGTCCCCGTCCGGCGCTCCAGGTCGTCCTCACGGCGGGTCTGGGTGGAGACGGGCGAGGTCTCGGTCATGCCGTAACAGATCGACACCTCCGCCATGTTCATCTCCGCCACGACCCGCTTCATCACCTCCACCGGACAGGGCGAGCCCGCCATGATCCCGGTGCGGAGCGTCGAGAGGTCGTACGTCGTGAAGTCGGGGAGGTTCAGCTCGGCGATGAACATCGTCGGTACGCCGTACAGCGAGGTGCACCGCTCCCGCTCGACCGCGCGCAGGGTGGCGCCGGGGTCGAACGAGGGGGCGGGGATGACCAGACAGGCGCCGTGTGAGGTGGCCGCGAGGTTTCCCATGACCATGCCGAAGCAGTGGTAGAACGGCACGGGGACGCAGACGCGGTCCCGCTCCGTGTAGCCGATCATCTCTCCCACGAAATAGCCGTTGTTGAGGATGTTGTGGTGGGACAAGGTGGCACCCTTGGGGAACCCCGTCGTGCCCGACGTGTACTGGATGTTGACCGGCTCGTCGCAGGACAGCTCCGCCGGCCGCCGGTCCCCCGCCGGCCGGGCGAGCAGCGTGTCCCAGCTCGGGTCCCCGAAGTACACCGCCTCGCGCAGCTCCGGGCACTGGGCACGCACCTGCTCGACCATCGCGCGGTAGTCGCTCGTCTTGTGGCTCACCGAGGCGAAGAGCAGCGAGATCCCGGCCTGCCGGAGGACGTACGCCAACTCGTGGGCGCGATAGGCCGGGTTGATGTTCACCATGACGGCCCCGATGCGGGCCGTCGCGTACTGCACGAGCACCCACTCGGCGCAGTTCACCGCCCAGATCCCCACCCGGTCGCCCTTCGCGACCCCGCTGCCCAGCAGCGCGTCCGCCAGCCGCTCCACGTCCGCGCCGAGTTCGGCGTACGTCCAGCGGCGGCCGGTGGGGACGTCGACCAGTGCCTCCCGGTCCGGCCAGGCGGCGACGGTCCGGTCCAGGTTGGCGCCGATGGTGTCACCGAGCAGCTCGGTGGTGCTCGCGCCGTGGGCGTACGACAGGCTCCGCGTCGTGGACGGCCTCATGCCGCGTCCCCCTCGGTGAACTCGCTGCCCTCGCCCTTGGCCGTGCGCTCGCGCAGCTCGATCCGGCGGATCTTGCCCGACACGGTCTTCGGCAGCTCGGCGAACTCGATGCGCCGCACCCGCTTGTAGGGGGCGAGGACGGCGCGGGAGTGGGCGAAGAGCGCCTTCGCCGTCTCGGCGTCCGGAGCCCAGCCCTCGGCGAGGACGACGTAGGCCTTGGGGACCGCGAGCCTCAGCGGGTCGGGGGCCGGGACGACCGCCGCCTCGACGACCGCCTCGTGCTCCAGGAGGGCGCTCTCCAGTTCGAACGGGGAGATCTTGTAGTCACTGGCCTTGAAGACGTCGTCGGCCCGCCCGACATAGGTGAAGTACCCCTCCGCGTCCCGCGATCCGATGTCCCCGGTGCGGTAGAAGCCGCCCGCCATCGCCTCGGCCGTGCGCTCCGGGTCGCCGTGGTACCCCGTCATCAGGCCCACCGGGTCGTTGGAGAGGTCGATGCAGATCTCCCCCTCGTCCACGTCCGGCCGCCCGCTGACCGGGTCGACCAGCGTGACCCGGAAGCCGGGGCTCGGCCGGCCCATGGAGCCCTCCTTGAGCCGCTGGCCCGGGCTGTTGGAGACCTGGACGGCGGTCTCCGTCTGACCGAAGCCGTCCCGGATGGTGACGCCCCAGGCCCGGCGGACTGCCTCGATGACCTCCGGGTTGAGCGGCTCGCCGGCGGCGACGACCTCACGCGGAGGGTGCGCGAGCTGCGTCAGGTCGGCCTGGATCAGCATCCGCCAGACGGTGGGCGGCGCGCAGAAGCTGGTCACGCCGTGCCGGTCCATCTCGGCCAGGAGCCGGGCCGGCTCGAAGCGGGTGTAGTTGTGCAGGAAGACGGTCGCCTCGGCGTTCCACGGCGCGAAGAGGTTCGACCAGGCGTGCTTGGCCCAGCCGGGCGAGGAGATGTTGAGATGCACGTCGCCCGGTCGGAGACCGATCCAGAACATGGTGGCGAGATGGCCCACCGGATACGAGGTGTGGGTGTGCTCCACGAGTTTGGGGCGGGCGGTCGTACCGGAGGTGAAGTAGAGCATCAACGGGTCGTCGGCGAGCGTCTCGCCTTCGGGCTCGAACGTCCCCGAGGCGTCGTACGCCCGCTCGTAGCGGAGCCATCCGTCGACGGGGCCGCGCCGGTCGCCGCCGTCGGGGCCCGCCTCCCCGTCGCCGGCGCCGACGACGACGCGGGTGTAGTCCCCCGGCACCTCGTCGAACTTGGCCGTGTCCTCGGCGCGGGCGATCACGTGCCGGGCGCGGCCGCGCTCGACCCGGTCGCGCAGGTCGGCGGGGCCGAGCAGAGGGGTCGCGGGGATGACGACGGCGCGGAGCTTCATGGCGGCGAGGGCCGTCTCCCACAGCTCGGCCTGGTTGCCGAGCATGACGATGATCCGATCGCCGGGGCGCACGCCCTGCGCACGCAGCCAGTTGGCGGCCCGCGCGGAGCGGTCGGACATCTCGGCGAAGCTCAGCCTCGTCTCGGAGCCGTCCTCCTCGACGAGGTGCAGGGCCGTCCTGTCGTTGCCGGCGGCGATGACGTCGAACCACTCGAGGGCCCAGTTGAAACGGTCGGGGCGGGGCCAGGCGAAGCCCTCGTACGCCGTCTCGTAGTCCTCGCGGTGCTCCAGCAGGAAGTCCCGGGCGGCCCGGAACCTCTCCGTCGCGCTGGTGGCCGTCATGTGTCCTCCTCGTTGCGGGACCGGTCAGGGACATCGTGTAATCGGTGACCCAGGTCTCACTACCCCCGTTCGGGGGTGAAGGGGTGGTTCCGTGCCCGAGCAGACGCGGCGGACGCACGAGGTGGAGATGCGCGCGGCCCTGCTGCGGCTGCGGCGGACCACCGGGCTGCAGGTGGTCTTCGGCGGCCTGCTCCATGACGGCCGACGGCTGCGCATCGCCGAGGTGGACGGCGCCGTGACACCGGCCCTGCACGGTCTGTCGATCACGGCCGGGAACGGTCTGGGCGGACGGTGCCTGGCCCTGTCGCGGCCGTGCGCGGTCACGGACTACGCCTCCGCCCGCCACATCACGCACGAGTACGACGTGCCGGTGGCGGCGGAGGGGCTGCGCTCCGTGGTCGCCGTGCCCGTCGTCGTGCGCCGGACGGTGCGCGGTGTGCTGTACGGGGCGCTGCGCGAGGCCGTTCCGATCGGCGAGCGGGTCCTCGACGCGGCGGTGGCGGCGGCCCGCGACGTGGAACAGGCGCTGGCGGTACGGGACGAGGCGCCGCGGCTCCTCGCCGGCGGCGGCCCGGCCCCGGGGCCGGCGTGGGAGGAGGTGCGGCAGGCGCACGGAGAGCTGCGGGAACTGGCTCCGCTGATCGGTGACCCGGAGGTGCGGGCGCGGCTCCTCGCGGTGTGCGGGCGCCTGGAGACGGCGCCGGCCGGGCCGGGGCGGCCGGCGGGGGTGACGCTGACGCCGCGCGAGACGGACGTGCTGGCGGCGGTGGCCTCCGGGGCGACCAACGCGGCGGTGGCTCACCGCCTCGGGCTGCGCCCGGAGACGGTGAAGGGCTACCTCCGCTCGACGATGCGGAAGCTGGGGGCGCACAACCGGCTGGAGGCGGTGGTCGCGGCGCGGAGGGCGGGGCTGCTGCCCTAGGCCGTGTCGGGAGAGTCCCGCCCTGTGAGAGGCCGGTTCATGAGCCTTTGGCAGGTTCTGTCATCGCCTGACGGTGTGGGGGCAGGACAGAATCCGCCGGTCCGTAGCCGCCCGTCTGCCGGTGTGATGATACGAGCGAACGCAAGCCGTACCCCGGCGACTTATCGGACGAGCAGTAGCAGGGGGCGTTGATCGAGCCGGTGATCACCGCGTGGAAGGACCGGCACCGCTCGGTCGGCGGCCATCAGGGCGCCTACGAGATGCGCGAGAGTGTCACGCGACTGCGAACACCGCCCGGACCATGGGCGGCGACCTCCGCACCCAGATCGAAGAACTGCACGGCCGGCTGCGGGGGGCACCGGCGGAAGTCGCTGACGAGCGGTGAGAGAGCTGCGACAGCCAGGGCCATCCCACGTTGGTGGAGATCGTTTCCCGCGTTCCTGGCGTACTGCGTGGTGCTTACGGCGTCGCTTCGGAGCAGTCGGCTGGGACCCGTGTGGCGGTGGAGGCTACGGATCGAGGGCGGCATGACCGCACACCTACACCCGGCCGGGCCCGAGACCTCAGCACCGGACGGCTTACCGCTGCCGCGTAAGGATGTACCGCTCACCCGAATCCGGCTCGCCGATCCAGGTGAAGACCGTCGGATGTTCCTCCGTACCGCCGATGTCCCAGCCGGAGGACAGGTTCTCGCAGTCCGCGATGCCGAGCTCGAACGGCCGACCGACACCGTCGTTCTCGGTCAGCTGCCATGTCCCGGTGCAGTTGGAGGCACCGGACTGCTCACCCGTGGCCTCGTGCTCGTTGACGCCCTTAGCCGTCACCGTGCCGTCCGCCTCGAAGCGGAGGCTTCCGCCGTCGCCGTCCGTCCAGGTGCCGACCATGTCGGCTTCGGTGAGCCGGGGCGGTTCGTAGATCTTGAGGATCCCCGAGCTGTACGCCGCGACCCCGACCGCAAGCGTCGCCGCGAGCAGCCCCAGACCGCCCAGCGCCACGCCCCCGAGCACCCGCCATCGGGCCCCGGGCCTTCCGGGGTTCCCCGCCGCCCGGGCGCACAGGGTCGCGGGTGCCAGCCCGACGATGAGGCTGAGGGCAAGGACGGGATAAACGAGCAGGTCGCCGGGGCCGTCGAAGCCGGCCAGGAGCATGCAGGAGCCGATGAGCAGCGCCAGGGCGGCGGCAACGACCGCCACAGTGGCCAGGGTGAGCTGCCAGCTGTCGCGCCGCCCGGTACGGCGGGCCACCGCCCGCCCGAGGAAGACGAGGGGAAGCACCGCCATCGCCGAACCGGCCAGCCCTGCGATCACCGAAATGACCGCCACCAGCACGAGCGCGAATACGGTGCCGAACAGCCATCCGAGGCCGCCTTCGCCTCCGTGGGACTCGGACCGCAAGCTGTACAGGACGGCGACCAGCGCGGCGATCACGGTCTCAGCCCCGATTGCCACAGCCCCGACGGTGAACACCGCAGCGTTCCCGCCGTCCGGAGGCCGCACGGGCATGAACCCCTGTGGCGGCACACCCGGATTCCCAGGAGCCCCCGGCGGTGTCAGCCCCCATTTCGGCGGCGTGGTCTGCGTCATGCGTCCCCCCTATGTCCCGGCACATCATGCACCGAGGCACACCGGCGTGATCAAGGGGGGCGAAGCGCTCGCTTCCCGCGATGGAGCAGCGCCCCCGGCAGGAGGTCCGGACGGACCACAAAAGGTGCCCCGCCACCAGCGACTTCCGTCACAGGGACGAGGCACCTTTCGTCAGTGCTTCGCGGGAGGCAGAGACCCACCTCGAACACCTCGCGATCACCCGGAAGACCCTCACTGGCCTCGCCGACCGGCGGCCGGTGCCGCTCCCCGATGCGGACCGACCGACGGGAGACGCCCGGGGAGCGCGCGCGGTCGGCCCGCCCGCGTGCGGTCAGGTGGCCACGGCCCCGAACCGGATCTCGTACGGAAGCCCTTCCCGCGCCATCACCCCGAGCAGGCGCTCGGCCTCCCCGGTCAGCTCGGCGCGCTGCTCCTTGCCCGGACGGCCGAAGGGCTCGATGGTCATCGTCGTTCGCTCCTTGCCCTCCTCCAGTCGCCACAGGCCGGCGACGAGGCCGTCGAGCAGGAAGACGCAGTACGCCTGGTTCCCCTTCCAGGTGCGGTCCTTCGCCCCGGCGGGCACGAGCCGGGAGCGGTCGGCGTGGGAGAGCAGCAGGTTGTCGAACTCGGGGAGGAAGCGCGCGGGGGCCGGGGTGTTTTCGTCGGGGCGCGGGGCGCCGGGCAGGTCGAAGAGTTCCACGCCGTGCTCGTCGCGGAAGGTGAGGAGCCGGGGGCGCAGGCGCTCGAAGGCGTCCCGGAGCCGGGTGAGGCCGGACCAGGTCTGCATGTCCTTGACGGAGGCGGGACCGAAGGCGGCGAGGTAGCGCAGGACGGTCCCGTCGGGGGCGGGGGCCGGCGTGGCGGTGCTCCCGAGCCAGGTCTCGGCGGTGGTCAGGCACACCTGTCCGCTCCTGCGCCACAGGCCACGGGGGGTGACCTGGACCAGCGGCAGCAGGCAGCGCGCGGCGATGCCGAGCGCCTGCGGGTCGGCGTGCGGCCACTCCACGAGGAGCGCCTCGCGGATCTCCTTGGGGGTGCGGGGGCGCTCCTCGACGAGGTCGCGAGCGAGGGCGGCCAGCCGGTCGAGGTCGACGCCGACGAGTCCCTTGCGGAAGAGGGTGAGCTCCCGTTCGCGGGCGGCCTGGACCAGGGGCCGCAGGGTGAGCACGTCCTCGGCGGTGTGGGTGTGGATGGTGGAGCGCATGGTGACGATGCGGGCTGCCTTGCGCGTCTCCATGAGCGTGGACAGCTCCTCGGGCCGGAAGCCGGAGAGGCGGGCGGCGAGGGCGTAGTACGGCGGCTTGGTGTTCTGCGCCTGCAAGCCGAGGAGGTGCGAGACGGCGTCCTCGGCGGACAGCTCGGCGGGGCTCAGCAGCAACTGCCGCGCGAGCGTGGCGCGGCCGAGGGCACGGGTGGTGAGAACCGGGGCGTTCGTCGTGGAGGCCATGGTCGGCACGTTACTGGGGCTTGCGGACGGTTATGGTCCGCAAGGGCGCCGCCGGGGGTGGTGGGCGGTGGCCGCGATGCGCCGCGCTCCGGCGATCCACCCGGCGGGTACGATCCGCCGCGCCGGCACGACCCGCCCCCGGGGCCGCGATCCGCCGCGCCGGTGTGATTCGCCCCGTATATCCTGCCCGGAGACCCTGGTACGAGCCGATCCCGACGTGAAGGTGGACCCACGATGCCGGAGCGCCGCCCCCGCGCGGCATGGCGGCGTCAGCCGGAGCCGCCGGCCGCCGCCACTCCCGCGCCTCCTGCCGCAGCCGAGGAGGCTCCGGCGGACCGGCCGAGCGTGGTGCAGGGCACGCTGTACCGCGACGGACACCGGGTCGCGTCCCCCGGCTCGCTCGCCGAGACCTTCCGTCAGCTCCGCAAGTACCCGGACGGGATGGCGTGGATCGGGCTGCACCGCCCCTCGGAGGCGGAACTCCACTCCCTCGCCGCCGAGTTCGACCTCCACGAGCTGGCGATCGAGGACGCGCTGGAGGCCCACCAGCGGCCGAAGCTGGAGCGGTACGGCGAGACCCTCTTCGTCGTCCTGCGCGCGGCCCGCTACCTCGACGCGCAGGAGGAGGTCGACTTCGGCGAACTGCACGTCTTCGTCGGCCCGGACTTCGTGATCACGGTCCGCCACGGCGCCGCCCCGGACCTCTCGGCGGTGCGCCACCGCATGGAGGAGAACCCCGAACTCCTCGCCCTGGGACCGGAGGCGGTCCTGTACGCCATCCTCGACGCGGTCGTGGACGGCTACGCCCCGGTGGTGGCGGGCGTCCAGAACGACATCGACGAGATCGAGACCGAGGTCTTCGGCGGCGACCCGGCCGTCTCCCGCCGCATCTACGAACTCTCCCGCGAGATGGTCGAGTTCCAGCGGGCGACCCGCCCCCTCGTCGGCATGCTGCACGGCCTGATGGCGGGCTTCGCGAAGTACGGCACGGACGAGGAACTCCAGCGCTACCTCCGCGACGTCGCCGACCACGTGACCCACACCAGTGAGCGCGTGGACGGCTTCCGCCAGGCCCTGACGGAGATCCTCACGGTCAACGCGACCCTGGTCACCCAACAGCAGAACGCGGAGATGCGCGCCCTGGCGGAGGCCGGCTTCGAGCAGAACGAGGAGATCAAGAAGATCTCCTCGTGGGCGGCGATCCTCTTCGCCCCCACCCTGGTCGGCACGATCTACGGCATGAACTTCGACGCGATGCCGGAGCTGGACTGGGCGTTCGGCTACCCGTTCGCGATCCTCCTGATGGCCGTGGTGTGCACGAGCCTGTACTTCGTCTTCAAGCGGCGGGACTGGCTGTAGGGAACGGGCCGAGCACGCGGGTGCCCCTGGGCCGCGCGGAGGCGACGTACACGGTGGTCGAGGTGATCGACGACCCCCGTCGACGACGCGGGCCAGCGCGGCGCGTCGCGGTCCGGGACGCCGTCCGTCACGTACGGACCGTCGCGGGCGGCGCCGCGGATCCCGGGGCGCGGTTCCACTCCATCCGGGACCAGGGCGGGGAGAGGTCGCGCCGGTCGTGGATCTCCTGGGGTGCGAGGGCCGTCAGGGGCCTCGCCTCGTGGTGGCGGGCGAAGACGGTGTCGACGTAGCGGTGGCCGGTGTCGGCGGCGACGAAGAGGACGGTCCGTCCGGGGGCGCGGTCGCGCTCGTGGCGGGCGGCGAGGTAGGCGGCGCCCGTGGACAGGCCCGCGAAGACCGCGTGCCGGCGCAGGAGGTCCACGCTGCCGGACAGGGCGGCGTCGAACGAGATCCAGTGGAGGGTGTCGTACAGCTCGTGGGTGACGTTCCCGAAGGGGATGGAGCTGCCGATGCCGGCGATGATGATCTCGGGGTCGGACGTATGCTCGGCGCCGAAGGTGACGCTGCCGTACGGCTGGACTCCGACGAGTTCCACGTCGGCCGTCCGCCCGTCGGGGGCCGCGCGCAGGTAGCGGGCGAGGGCGCCGGTGGAGGCGCCGGAGCCGACACCGCCGACGACGGTGAGCCCGTCCGCGCCCGTCGCCTCGCGGACCCGGTCGGCGATCGCGCGGTAGCCGAGGTAGTGGACGTCGTCGTGATACTGCCGCATCCAGTGGTACTCGGGGTGCGCGGCGAGGATCCGGTGGATCCGTTCCACCCGGCGCTTCTGGTCGAGCTTGAGGTCGCTGCACGGCTCCATCCGTTCCCACGTGGCTCCGAGCACGGTCAGTTGGGTGCGCAGAGCGCGGTCCACGGTCGTCGAGCCGACGATGTGACAGCGCATGCCGTGGCGGTGGCAGGCCAGGGCGAGGGCGTACGCGTAGATGCCGCTGGAGCTGTCGAGGAGGGTGTCGCCCCGTCGTACGGCTCCGGTGTCGAGCAGGTGGCGGACCGCGGCGAGCGCGGAGACCACCTTCATCGTCTCAAAGCGCAGGCAGACGAGCCGGTCGTCGACACGTATCAGATCCGGTCGGCCGACGGCCTCCGCGATGTGCTGGTCCATGGAGGATCTCCGAAGTCGTGGTGGTGAAGGTGTGGGTGGCAGGGATGCCGTGGGCGTCCAGGGCGCGCAGGCAGCCCCGGACGCGGTGGCGCCATCCCGGCACGGCGGGATCGAACAGCACGCCCGCGACAGCACCGCTGTGCGCGATCTGCACGCCGACCGCCCCGGTCCGCCGCGCGAGGCCGGTCAGGGCGTCGAACTCCGGGTGGCGAAGCGTGCGTTGCCCTCGACGGGCGCTGGCGGTGGCGACCTGGCCGAGGAGCCCGGCGTCACCGGTGGCCACCGCCCGGCGCAGCAGCGCGCGCAGCCGCTCGAAGTCCCGTACGTCGGCGTCGGACGCCTCCCCCAGGGGCTGGGCGAGGGTGTCGACGGGTGCGCCGCCGCCGAGGGCGCAGCCGACGACGACCAGGCGCGGGAGGGCCGGGCCGAGGACCTCCAGGACCCGGCCCTCCCGCTGGGCGAAGAGCACCGGGCGGCCGTCCAGCATCAGCGGATCGCAGGCCGATTCCGCCCGCACGGCGAGCCGGGCGATCACCTCCGGGCCCAGGGTCAGCCGGTACGAGTCGGCGACCGCGCGCACGGTGGCGATCACGTCGCTGGTGGAGCTGCCCATGCCCAGGCCCACGGGTATGTCGCCCGTGAGCGTCAACTCGCCTCCGCTGGCGGGGAGTCCGGCTTCCCGCGCGCAGTGGGCGACCGCGAGGGCCGCGGCGCGCGCGGCCTTCGTACGGTCGGGGGGCACGGCCGTGAGGGTGCCGGGTGCGGTGCCGGGGCGGCGGACGAACTCGGCGTGGCTGCCCGGCCCGGCCAGCGGGAGGGTGACGAGGCCGGCGCACCGGCGTCCTTCGGCGTCGAGGAAGACCCCTTGGAGGATCTCGCCGTGGTGGCAGGGCGCGTATCCGGTGCCTGCGGGAAGGGCCTCGGCACCGGGTGCGGCACGGCGGGCGGTGGGGATCACGCGCGGCCCGCCGTCCGGTAGCGGTACAGGGCCGTCTCGTCGGCGCTGAACTGGGAGAAGGGGAAGGGCTCCGCCGAGAGGGCGGTCACGCCCGAGCCGAGGAAGGCACGGGCGACGGCGCTGCCGGACTGGGCGTAGACGATCAGCGGGATGCCCCGGGCACGGCAGCGCTCCAGGATGACGTCGAACGAACCGTTGCTCAGGGTCATGCCGGTGGCGACGACGGCCTCGGCGCGGTCGAGGACCTGGTGCATGTCGTCGGTGACGGGGTCGCCCCACTGGGTGGTGGTGAGGTTGAAGTCGCACGGCAGCGGACGGCCGCCGCGCTCGCGGATGGCGGCGACCAGCGGGTTGACGACACCGATGAGGCCGACCTCGGCGCCGTCCTCGATGTCGAGCAGCCCGGCGATGGCGGCGTCGCGGGCCTTCGCGCGGACCTCGGGGGTCCCGGCGGGGAGGATGACGGGCTCGGCGTCGCCCTCCTCGGCGGCCGTGCGGTGCGGGCGCGCCTCGGAGAGCCAGGCGTCGAGGGCGGCGATCCGCAGCGGGCGCGGAGCCTCGCGCAGCAGGACGTCGAGCGGGGTGCCGGAGGCGTCCCGGCACACGGCCGGTTCGATCTCGCCCGCTTCGAAGGCGCAGCCGCCGAACGAGCCGCCGAGGCGGACCAGGACGTACTGGTTGAGGTAGGTGGTGTCACCGCCGGCGAGCCGGGTGCCGTGGTGGATCCAGAACACGCTGGTCGCGACGGGCCGGGAGGCGAGCGGGCCGGGGCCGTCTCCACCGGCCAGGACGGATGCGACGAGCGCGTCGACGGAGAGGGCGGAGGGGGTGGGCGGGGTCATGGGGTTCCTTCTCACGGTGCGGGGCGGGATGCCGGGAGCCGGGTGCCGAGCGGCCGGCGGTAGGTGACGGTCGGGTGTCCGAGGGAGTCGGTGGTGAGTTCCGCCTCCACGTCGAAGACCTCCGCGAGGCGTTCGGCCGTCAGGACGGCGGCGGGCGGGCCCGCGGCGACCAGGCGGCCGTGGTGCAGGAGCAGTAGCCGGTCGCAGTGGCGGGCGGCGAGCGACAGGTCGTGCAGGGCGACCACGACCGTCTGCCCGGTGGCGGCGAGGAGTTCCATCAGCTCCAGCCGGTGTCCGACGTCGAGGTGGTTGGTGGGCTCGTCGAGCAGGAGTGCGTACGGCTGCTGGGCCAGCGCGCGGGCGAGGTGGGCGCGTTGCCGCTCGCCGCCCGAGAGCGCCTGCCAGGAGCGGCCGGCGAGTGCGGTGAGGCCGACGCGCTCCAGCGCTGCGGCGACCACGGCCCGGTCGGTGGCGTCCGGTCCGCGCCAGCGGTCCCGGAAGGGGGTGCGCCCCAGGCCCACGAGGCCGGCGACCGACAGGTCGCTGTCGGCGCCCGGCTCCTGTTCCACGAAGGCCACGTGGCGGGCGATCCGGCGGGCACTCCACTCCCGTACGGACGCGCCGTCGTAGCGGACGGTGCCGGCGTCCGGGGTCCGCAGACCGGCCAGGCAGCGCAGCAGCGAGGACTTGCCCGAACCGTTGGGGCCGAGCAGTCCGACCGTCTCGCCGGGGGCGATGTCGGCGCTGACCCCGCGGACGACCGGTGTGCCCGCCACCGACCAGTCCAGGCTCTCGGCGGTGATCCTCACAGCGCTCCCCTCCTGCGCAGGACGAGGAGGAAGAGCGGTACGCCGAGGAGGGCGGTGATCACGCCCACGGGCATCTCGCGGGGGGCGAAGGCGATCCGCGCCAGGGCGTCCGTCCACACCAGGAACACCGCCCCGGCGAGCGCCGCGTACGGGAGCAGCACCCGGTGCGTCGGCCCGACCAGGAACCGTACGCCGTGGGGGACGATCAGCCCGACGAATCCGATGGCGCCGACGGTGGCCACCGCCACCGCAGTCAGCGCGGCGGTGACCACGAGGAGCACCGTTCTCGTGCGCCGCACCCCGATGCCGAGGGACGCCGCGGTGTCGGCGCCGAACGCGAGAGCGTCGAGCGCGTTGGCGTACAGCCACGCGGCCAGGAGCCCCAGCGGGGTGACGACCGCGCAGACCTGGACGGTGTTCCAGCGGGCCGGGGCCATCGAGCCGAGGAGCCAGTGGGTGACGGCGCGCGTGGTGTCCGCGTCGGCCGAGGCCATCAGGACGAGCGAGGTCAGCGCGGTGAAGAGCTGCCCGACGACGACGCCGGTGAGGACGATACGGACCGAGTCGAGGCCGCCGCGACGCAGCAGGAAGAGCAGCGTGCCGAACGAGAGCAGCGCGCCGGCGAGGGCGCCGCCGGTGACGCCGAGCGTGCTCGCGCCGATCCCGAGGACGACCACGGCGACGGCGCCGGCCGACGCGCCCGAGGAGATGCCGAGCAGATAGGGGTCGGCCAGGACGTTGCGGGTGACCGCCTGGAGCACCGTGCCGCACACGGCGAGCGAGGCGCCGACGAGGGCGGCCATCAGGACCCGCGGCAGCCGCAGGTCCCAGACGAGCGAGTCGACGATCGGGGGCAGGGGCTCCACGTCGAGGCCGAGACGGCTGCCGAGGACGCGGGCGAGGCCGTTCCCGTCCACGTCGGCGGCGCCGACGCGCAGCGCCGCCGCCATGGATGCCAGCAGGACGACCACGGCGAGCACCGGCAGCCCCGCCCGGACAGCGGCCGATCCCGCGGCGGACGACCGTCCGGCGGCGGGCCGGCCGGATCGCCCGGCCCGTGCGGCCGCCGGCGTGGCGCCCGTCGGCGCGGGTCCGGCGTCGGTGGGTTCGCTCACCACGCGGCCGCGGGCCGAGGGCAGGAGGAGGTCAACGGGCATGACCGAGGTCCTTCATCCCCTGGGCGAGGAGCCCGAGCGCGTGCACGGAGCGTACGGACGGGTCCAGTTCGATGCCCGGCACTTCGATGATCCTTCCCTGTCGGACCGCGGCGAGGCGGGAGATCACCGGGTGCCGTGCCATCGTGGCGCGCTTCTCTGCGGCGCTGTCGCCGGGGCGCCCGCGCTCGGACAGGTCGCCGATGACGATGACGTCGGGGTCGCGCCGGGCGACCTCCTCCCAGGTGACCTCCGGCCAGTCCTCCTTCACGTCGTCGAAGGCGTTCCTCGCGCCGACGACCCCGCTCATCTCGCTCGGCAGGCCGGTCCCGCCCGCGACGTACGGCATGCCGTTGAAGACGGAGTAGAGGAAGACGACGGTCGGACGGTCCACGCTCGCGGGCGGGGTGGTGGTGGGGGCCTCCTGCCTCGCCCGGGCGACCGCCGCGCGCTGGCCGGCCGCGAGTTCGGCGGCCCGCTTCTCGACGCCGAAGACCCTGCCGAGGTTCTCGTAGTCGGAGAAGAGCAGTTCGAAGGGGGTCGTGCCGGCCGGGTTCCGCTCGGGGCAGTCCACGGCGCTGACGAAGGTGGGGACCTTGAGGGCGCCGAGTTCGTCGCGGGTGCCGGCCCGGTCCGCGGTGAGCAGGTCGGCGGAGGAGGCGACCACGAAGTCCGGTACGGCCGAGCGTAGTTGCTCGCTCGTGGCGATCTTGGGGGCGATGACGGGAACCGAGTCGTACGCGGCCCGGTACTGCGCGGGGATCTTCGTCTTGAGGTTGGCGGTGCCCGCCATCCGTTCCTGGAGGCCGAGCGCGAGCAGTGTCTCGGTCGAGGCCTGGTCCAGTGCGACGGTGCGCTCCGGCGGCTGGGCGAAGGTCGCCCGGCGGCCGCAGCTGATGAGGGTCGTCGCCCCGGCGGAGGCGGCGGGGGACGCGCCGGCGGTCGCCGGCGCGGTGGTCGCGGGGCGGGCGGCCGAGCAGCCGGCGGTGGCGAGCGCCAGGGCCAGGACCAGGGCGAGGCGGGCGGGGTGGACGGGGTGGCGCATGGACGGTCTCCGGTTCGACGCGGCGCGGGGCGGAGGGAAAAGGGGGGTGGGCGGCTGACAGGAGTGCCCCGCTCGAAGGTACTGTAATGGTAATCATTTTCATTAACGACCTCCGGGGCGTCCTACCGACCGCGCCCCGCCGCCAAGGAGCACCTCCACCGTGGCCACCACACCCGCGTCCCCCGCGACCAAGTCCGTTCCTGTCTCGGCAGGTTCGGTCCTGCGCGACCCCGCGTTCCTTCGCCTGTGGGCGGGCACCACCGCCTCCGGTCTCGCGACCTGGGCGCTGCCCTTCGTCCTCGGACTCGCCGTCCTCCACCACGACCTCGGCGCCACCGGGCTCGGCCTGGTCCTCGCCGCCCGCACCGCCGGCTTCCTCCTCGCCGTCGCCGTCGGCGGCGTGCTCGCAGACCGGCACTCCCGCCGCGCCGTCGTCCTCTGGTCCGCGCTGGCGGCGGCCCTCGCCGCGCCCCTCCTCGCCGCCGGTCTCGGCCACTCCCTCGCACTGATGACGGCCGCCGCCGCGCTCGCGGGTGCCGGACAGGGCGCCTGCCGCCCGGCGTTCCAGGCGCTCACCGCCGAGACCGTCGAGCCCGAGCGCCGACAGCAGGCCAACGCCGCCATGACCCTGTCCGTACGGTCCGCCACGCTCGCCGGCCCCGCCCTGACCGCACTGCTCGCGGCATTCCTCGACGTCCGGTCGCTGCTGTTCGGCATCGGGGCCCTCTGGCTCGTCGCCGCGCTCGTCCCGGCCCCGGCCGCCACGACCGCCGAAGGCGCCACGACCGCAGCGGGCCGCGCGGGCGCGGCCCGGGGAGGCACGGCGAGGGCGGCGCGCGCCACGACGGGCGGGGCCGCCCAGGCCGTCCGGCGTCCCGGCTTCCGCGCCGAATTCCTCGAAGGGATACGTGAGGCCCGGCGCCACCCCTGGTTCCTGGCCGGTCTCGCCGCCCTGGTCGCCGTCATCGCCCTCGGCTACTCCGCGACCAGCGTCGCCCTTCCCCTCATCAGCCGGGACCGCTACGGCAGCGAGTGGGTGCTCGCCGCGGCCATGACCGCCTACACCGTCGGTGCGCTCGGCGGCGCCCTGATCATCGCCCGCCTCCGGCCCCGCTTCCAGGGCTGGGCGGCCCTCGCCGGACTCGCCGCGTACGGCTTCGCACCGCTCAGCCTGATGCTCCCCGTCCACCCGTCGGTCGTGGTCGCCGCCTACGCCGTCGCGGGGACCGGGATCGAACTGTTCAACGTGCCCTGGTTCACCGCCACCCAGCGCGAGGTCGCCCCGGACAAACTGGCCCGGGTCTCCTCGCTGGACTTCCTGGTCTCCTACGGCCTGGCGCCGATCGGCCTCTCACTGATCGCCCCGGCCATCGGCCGGTTCGGCGTCACGCCCGTCCTCGCCGTGTGCGCCGTCGCCTGCTTCCTCGTCCCGGCCGCCGCGGCCCTGGCGCCCGGCGCACGCCACTTCGGGCGGCCGGCCCCGACGGGCACCGACCGGCCCGGCGGGCGGCGGGAAGACCACGCGTGCGGTCATTCGGCGGACGACGGCGCCGGTCACGGAGGCCGCCCGCGCCGGTGACATAGAACGAATGCTCCCGCGGCTTCAAGACCGTTCAGGAGAGGGCAAGGTCACAGCTGTGCGCACTGCTGCTCCTTTGTTCACCTGACCTAGCATCCGAGCATGACAGTCCTCCCCGACGACGGGCTTGCCCTCGCCGCCGATTTCCCCGACGCGTCCCGTGAACAGTGGCAGGGCCTCGTGGCCGGCGTCCTGCGCAAGTCGGGCAAGGAGGTCTCCGGAGCCGCGGCGGAGGACTTCCTTTCCACCGCTCTGGAGGACGGGCTTCGTGTCCGTCCCCTGTACGCGGCCGACGACACCGCGCCCGAGGCCGGTCTTCCGGGTTTCGCGCCGTTCACGCGCGGAAGCGGGGCCGAGGGGAACACCCGCGGCGGCTGGGACGTGCGCGGGTGCCACACGGCGCCGGACGACGGCGCGGTCCTGTCCGACCTGGAGAACGGCGTCACCTCGCTCTGGCTGGTCGTCGGCGAGGGCGGCATGCCGGTGTCGTCGCTCGAACGGGTGCTGGACGGGGTCTACCTCGACCTGGCTCCCGTGGTCCTGGACGCGGGGAAGGACACCGAGGCCGCCGCGGAGGCGTTGCTGCGTCTGTACGGGGAGCGGGGCGTCGCGCCGGAGGCCGTACGCGGCAGCCTGGGCGCGGACCCGCTGGGCTTCGAGGCGCGTACGGGTGAAGCGCTGGACGTCGCGCCGCTGTCACGTCTCGCCCGGCGCTGTGCCGTGGAGTTTCCGGGACTGCGGGCCTTCACCGTGGACGCCCTGCCGTACCACGAGGCCGGTGGTTCGGCGGCGCAGGAGCTGGGGTGCTCGCTGGCGACGGGTGTCGCCTGTCTGCGGGAGCTGACCGGCGCCGGCCTGAGTGTGGAGCAGGCGTGCGGGCAGCTGGAGTTCCGTTTCGCGGCGACGGCCGATCAGTTCCTGACGATCGCGAAGCTGCGGGCCGCTCGCAGGCTGTGGGCGCGGGTCGCAGAGGCCTGCGGTGCGGGCGGCGCCGGTGGGCAGGTGCAGCACGTGGTGACGTCGCCGGTGATGATGACGCGTCGCGATCCGTGGGTGAACATGCTGCGCACGACGGTGGCCACGCTGGCGGCGGGGGTGGGTGGTGCCGACGCGGTGACGGTGTTGCCGTTCGACCACGCGCTGGGGCTGCCGGACGCTTTCGCGCGTCGCATCGCCCGCAACACCTCCTCGATCCTGATC
Organism: Streptomyces sp. NPDC053755; assembly: GCF_040677675.1. Lineage (NCBI taxonomy): Bacteria > Bacillati > Actinomycetota > Actinomycetes > Kitasatosporales > Streptomycetaceae > Streptomyces > Streptomyces sp. NPDC053755. The sequence continues at coordinate 309,620 of NZ_JBFASK010000004.1, forward strand.
GAGGAGTCGCATCTGTCGCGCGTGATCGACCCGGCGGGCGGTTCCTGGTATGTGGAGCGCTTGACGGACGAACTGGCCCGGGCGGGCTGGGAGTTCTTCCAGGAGGTCGAGCGGGCGGGCGGGCAGGGTGCGGCCCTGCGGTCGGGGATGATCGGTGAGCGGCTGGCCGCGACCTGGTCGGCGCGGAGTGCGAGGCTGGCCACGCGGCGTGAGCCGGTGACCGGTGTGAGCGAGTTCCCGCATCTGGCCGAGCGCCTGGTGGTGCGCGAACCGGCGCCCGCGCCGCGCGCGGGCGGGCTGCCCCGGGTCCGCCGTGACGACGCGTTCGAGGCGCTGCGGGCCCGCTCGGACGCACACCTCGCGGCCACGGGCACCCGGCCGCGGATCCATCTGTCCACCATCGGTCCGGCCGCGGCCCACACGGCGCGGGCCACGTTCGCCGCCAACTTCTTCCAGGCGGGCGGCATCGAGGCCGTCTCCGGGAGCTCTTTCGAGGAGAGCGGGGCGAGCGAGACCTGCCTGTGCTCCAGCGACGCGCTCTACGAGGAGCAGGGCGAGGCGCTCGCCGCGCGGGTGCGGGCGGCCGGGGCCTCTCATGTGTTCCTCGCCGGCCGTCCCGGAGCGTCTCCGGGTGCCGACTCGTACGTCTTCGCCGGCTGTGATGCCGTGGCCGTGCTCTCCGCCACGCTCGACCGCATGGGAGTGTCCTGATGTCCATCCCCGATTTCTCCGCGATCGAGCTGGGATCCCCGGCCGCCGACGGCTCCGCGGAGGCGTGGCGCACGGCGGTGAAGCAGGCCGGCGGGGGTGAGGACCTTGTGTGGGAGACACCGGAAGGCATCCCCGTCAAGCCGCTCTACACCGGGCAGGACCTGGAGGGCCTGGACTTCCTGGGCACCTACCCCGGCATGGCACCGTATCTGCGCGGGCCGTACCCGACGATGTACGTCAACCAGCCCTGGACGATCCGGCAGTACGCCGGCTTCTCCACCGCCGAGGAGTCCAACGCCTTCTACCGCCGCAATCTCGCGGCCGGCCAGAAGGGGCTGTCGGTCGCCTTCGACCTGCCCACCCACCGCGGCTACGACAGCGACCACCCGCGTGTGACCGGCGACGTCGGCATGGCCGGCGTGGCGATCGACTCGATTCTCGACATGCGTCAGCTCTTCGACGGCATCCCGCTGGACAGGATGTCGGTGTCGATGACGATGAACGGCGCCGTGCTGCCGGTCCTCGCGCTCTACATCGTGGCGGCCGAGGAGCAGGGCGTGCCGCCCGAGAAGCTGGCCGGGACCATCCAGAACGACATCCTCAAGGAGTTCATGGTCCGCAACACCTACATCTATCCGCCGAAGCCGTCGATGCGGATCATCTCCGACATCTTCGCCTACACCTCGCAGCGGATGCCGCGCTACAACTCGATCTCCATCTCCGGCTACCACATCCAGGAAGCGGGTGCGACGGCCGACCTGGAGCTGGCCTACACCCTGGCCGACGGGGTGGAGTACCTGCGGGCCGGACGCGCGGCGGGCCTGGACGTCGACGCGTTCGCGCCGCGACTGAGCTTCTTCTGGGCGATCGGGATGAACTTCTTCATGGAGGTCGCCAAGCTGCGCGCGGCGCGTCTGCTGTGGGCGAAGCTGGTCGGCCGGTTCGACCCGAAGAACGCCAAGTCCCTGTCCCTGCGCACCCATTCGCAGACGAGTGGCTGGTCGCTGACCGCGCAGGACGTGTTCAACAACGTGACGCGCACCTGCGTGGAGGCGATGGCCGCCACCCAGGGCCACACCCAGTCGCTGCACACCAACGCCCTCGACGAGGCCCTGGCCCTGCCCACCGACTTCTCCGCGCGGATCGCCCGCAACACCCAGCTGCTGCTCCAGCAGGAATCCGGTACGACGCGCACGATCGACCCGTGGGGCGGCAGCGCCTACGTCGAGAAGCTGACCTACGACCTCGCGCGCCGGGCCTGGCAGCACATCCAGGAGGTCGAGGCCGCCGGCGGTATGGCCCAGGCCATCGACGCCGGCATCCCCAAACTGCGCGTCGAGGAAGCCGCCGCCCGCACCCAGGCCCGGATCGACTCCGGCCGCCAGCCCGTCATCGGCGTCAACAAGTACCGCGTGGAGACCGACGAGCAGATCGACGTCCTCAAGGTCGACAACTCCTCCGTCCGCGCACAGCAGATCGCCAAACTGCGCCGGCTGCGCGCCGAACGCGACGAAAGCGCCTGCCAGGACGCCCTCGACGCACTGACCCGTGCCGCCGCCGGGCAGGGCAACCTGCTCGAACTCGCCGTACGCGCCGCCCGCGCCAAGGCGACCGTGGGCGAGATCTCCGACGCCCTGGAGAAGGTCTACGGACGCCACGCCGGCCAGATCCGTACCATCTCCGGCGTGTACCGCGACGAAGCAGGCCAGTCCCCCACCGTGGAACGCACCCGCACCCTGGTCGACGCATTCGCCGAAGCCGAAGGCCGCCGGCCGCGGATCCTGGTCGCCAAGATGGGCCAGGACGGCCACGACCGCGGCCAGAAGGTCATCGCCACCGCCTTCGCCGACCTCGGCTTCGACGTCGACGTCGGCCCGCTGTTCCAGACCCCGGCCGAGGTCGCCCGCCAGGCCGTCGAGGCCGACGTCCACATCGTCGGCGTCTCCTCACTCGCCGCCGGACACCTCACCCTCGTCCCCGCCCTGCGCGAGGAACTCGCCGCCGAAGGACGCGACGACATCATGATCGTCGTCGGCGGCGTCATCCCCCCGCAGGACGTGCCGACGCTGTTGGAGATGGGCGCGGCCGCCGTCTTCCCGCCCGGCACGGTCATCCCTGACGCGGCGTACGACCTGGTGCGACGACTGTCGGACGGCCTCGGGCACGACCTGTGATCGACGTCGACGCGTACGTGAAGGGTGTCCTCGACGGGAAGCGGGCGGTCATCGCCCGCGCCATCACGCTCGTCGAGTCCACCCGTCCCCAGCACCGGGCGCTCGCCCAGGAGCTCCTGACCGCGCTCCTGCCGTACAGCGGCACAGCACGCCGGATCGGGATCAGCGGTGTCCCCGGGGTCGGCAAGTCGACGTTCATCGACGCGTTCGGCACCATGCTCACCGGCCTGGGCCACCGCGTCGCCGTCCTCGCCGTCGACCCCTCCTCCAGCCGCACCAAGGGTTCGATCCTCGGCGACAAGACCCGCATGGAACGCCTCGCCGTCGACCCCGCCGCCTTCGTCCGCCCCTCCCCCACCGCCGGGACCCTCGGCGGCGTCGCCAAGGCCACCCGCGAATCGATCCTCGTCATGGAGGCCGCCGGCTACGACGTCGTCCTGGTCGAGACCGTCGGCGTCGGCCAGTCCGAGACCGCCGTGGCCGACATGGTCGACTCCTTCCTCCTGCTCACGCTCGCCCGCACCGGCGACCAGCTCCAGGGCATCAAGAAGGGCGTCCTCGAACTCGCCGATGTCGTCGCCGTCAACAAGGCGGACGGGCCCCACGAGCACGACGCCCGCGCCGCCGCACGCGAACTGGCGAGCGCCCTACGGCTGATGCAGAACAGGCACCCCGCCTGGACCCCGCCCGTCCTGCACTGCAGCGCCCGCGAGTCGACCGGCCTGGACACCCTCTGGGAGCGCCTGGAGCAGCACCGCACCCTGCTCGACACCACCGGCGGCCTCGCCGCCCGCCGCCGCGACCAGCAGGTCGACTGGACATGGACCATGGTCCACGACGAACTCCTCACCCGCCTCCACACCGACCCCACCATCCGCGCTCTCGCACCCGACCTCGAACAACAGGTCAGGAACGGTGAGTTGACCGCGACCCTGGCCGCGGAACGCATCCTGCGGGCCTTCGAGAACACGGACCGGGCCGAGGCGGGCGACGCCTGACCGGGGCTGCCCCTGACGGCCGTGGCCGGGGGCGCTCCGCACGATCGGCGGCCCCTGTGCCGGGGCGGGCCCGGTCACGGCTCCGCACGACCGGCGGCCGCCTCACCGGGACGGCTCCGCTCGGGCGTCCTCCGGCCGGGTCAGGCCGAGGCGGGCGCCGCGGTCAGCCGGTCCAGCGCGCCGGCCTTGGCCTGGGCCACGAGGTCGGCGAACTGCTCCTCGCTCATCTGCACGTGCTGTCCGAAGTCGTCGGTGATGCGCACCCGCTTGTCCTCGGGCGCGTCGGCGTCCACGAAGAGCTGCGGGCAGCCGCAGTCGCACTTCCCGCAGAAGGTCGCGATCGGTTCCGGGCTCGTGTCGGGCATCTGGGGCACCTCGCCGCTCGGGTTTCCGGGTCGTTCCCGTACGACCCATGGATGCCCAGCCGCGGATCCGTGGCAAACCCCCGCCAGGCCGACGACCCGGGCCGACGCCGTCACGGGTCCAGGTCGCCCACGGCCGGGGCCCTTCCCCGCCGGCGCCGTGACGCGGGGCTTGCCGGGGAGCCCGTCCCCGCGAGGTCTTCCGCCGACCGCGACCGAGGGCGTTCTCCGCGCCCGGACCGTCAATATCTGTGACCGCGGAGTGAGAATTGGAAACAAGGCGCGGTAAGGGTTTCTCCCGCCTGCGGGCAAGTGGAATTACTCACCGCGCCAGGCCGATCTCGCCGTGCTAGTGTCGATGCCAGTTGCAGTTGTGGTTCCCAAAACCCAAGCGCCCCGACGGTATTTTCTGCCGCGGGAAGCGCTTTTGTATTTCCGGTCTTTTTTCCGGGCGGGGCAATCATCGCGGCGACGCGGAGTCCGCACAGTGTGGACTCCGGGCACTGCCCCGAAGGAGATTTGACATGGCATCTGGCACCGTGAAGTGGTTCAACGCTGAAAAGGGCTTCGGCTTCATCGAGCAGGACGGCGGCGGCCCCGACGTCTTCGCCCACTACTCGAACATCGCCGCCCAGGGCTTCCGTGAGCTTCAGGAAGGCCAGAAGGTGAACTTCGACATCGCGCAGGGCCAGAAGGGCCCGACGGCCGAGAACATCGTTCCCGCCTGACGCTCGCACGTCGTAGGAGCTGGGGCCCGCACCTTGGGGTGCGGGCCCCAGCTCGTTGCATTCAAGGGTGGTCCGCGCTCGGCGGACGCCCCGTACGGCGGACGTACCGCCCGGCTCCGGACGCACACCCACTCGGGTCTCCGCTCCGGAACCCCCCCTCTGACGCACGGCTCCGTCCGCGTTTTTCCGCGACGGCCTTGTCGTTTCTCCTGTCGGCTCGTTCTCGCAATTCTCCGTGCGGCTCATCTGCTGCGGGAATTCCCTGATACGCGCCCGCATCAAGGAAGGTTCCGCATGAACCGCACACGCACGAACAACCGCACGAGCAATCGCACCAACCACTCGGGCGACCGGGTCAACGAGCGCGCGGGCAACCGATTCCCCCGTACGCGTCCGGCCGCCGGCAACCGCCGGCCCGCACCCGTGCGCGGCGAGTTCGCCCTCCCCCGCACGACCACCCCCGCCCTGCCCGCCGTCGAGTCGTTCGCCGACCTCGACATGCCCGGGCAGCTGCTCGCCGCGCTGACCGCCGAGGGGGTGACCGTCCCGTTCCCGATCCAGGGCGCGACCCTGCCGAACACCCTCGCGGGCCGCGACGCCCTGGGCCGCGGGCGTACGGGCTCCGGAAAGACGCTGGCCTTCGGCCTGGCGCTGCTCGCCCGTACGGCGGGACAGCGCGCCGAGCCCCGCCAGCCGCTCGCCCTTGTCCTCGTCCCCACCCGCGAGCTGGCGCAGCAGGTGACCGACGCGCTGACCCCGTACGCCCGCTCCCTCAGGCTGCGGCTCGCCACGGTCGTCGGCGGGATGTCGATCGGCCGCCAGGCCGGCGCGCTGCGCAGCGGTGCGGAAGTGGTCGTCGCCACCCCGGGGCGGCTCAAGGACCTCATCGACCGCGGTGACTGCCGGCTGAACCAGGTGGCGATCACCGTCCTGGACGAGGCCGACCAGATGGCCGACATGGGCTTCATGCCGCAGGTCACCGCACTGCTCGACCAGGTGCGTCCCGAGGGGCAGCGGATGCTGTTCTCGGCCACCCTGGACCGCAACGTCGACCTGCTGGTCCGCCGCTACCTCACCGACCCGGTGGTGCACTCGGTGGACCCCTCCGCCGGGGCGGTCACGACGATGGAGCACCACGTGCTGCACGTCCACAGCGCCGACAAGCAGGCCACCACGACGGAGATCGCCGCCCGCGACGGCCGCGTGATCATGTTCCTGGACACCAAGCACGCCGTCGACCGGCTGACCAAGGACCTGCTGGGCAGCGGCGTCCGGGCCGCGGCGCTGCACGGCGGCAAGTCGCAGCCGCAGCGCACCCGCACGCTGGCGCAGTTCAAGACGGGACACGTCACCGTGCTCGTCGCCACGAACGTCGCCGCCCGCGGGATCCACGTCGACAACCTCGACCTCGTCGTGAACGTCGACCCGCCGACCGATCACAAGGACTACCTGCACCGTGGCGGCCGTACCGCACGCGCGGGCGAGTCCGGCAGCGTCGTCACCCTCGTCACGCCGAACCAGCGCCGCACCATGGCGCGCCTGATGTCGGACGCGGGGATCCGTCCGCGGATCACCGAGGTCCGCTCCGGTGAGGACGCGCTGCACCGCATCACCGGCGCCCAGGCGCCTTCGGGTGTCCCGGTCGTCATCACGGCGCCGCCGGCCGAGCGTCCCCAGCGGGGCGCCTCCGGACGCCCGCGCCGCCACCGCCCCTCCCAGGCCACGCGCCGCGGCACCCAGCGGCGCACGGCGCTCGGCCCGGCCGCCTAGGGCGTGTTTCGAAAGGGCGCCGTCCGCCCGAAGGGCGGGCCCCGCGGCGTCCGGTGCGTGCGATCGCACGGCGGTGGGTCGGCCTCGTACCGGACGTACTCGGACGATCCGACAACGCGGCGAGCGTGCGTGCCAGGCGTCGCGGGGCAGGCGGGACTCTCGAAACACGCCCTAGTCAGCGGCTCCGGGGTCTTGCCCGGGCCTCGACGCCTCGCCCCCGCCCGCGCCGCCTTGTCGTCCGGGCCGGCTCGGGCGCCGGGCGACGCGCTCCCGGCGCGAGGGTGAGACACCCCCTCGGCCGTGCCCGTCCGCCGGGGACCGGGCCGGGCCGGCCGGGGCGCTTTCCGTCCCGGCGAGCCCGGCCGTTCGTTCCCTCTCCGCTTCTCTCCGCAGGAGGCTTTTTGTGACACCGGTTCAGACGCGGCTCCACCCCCTCCCGTACACGGCGCCCCTGCGCACCAGGCCGGTGCTCGACGCGATGGGCGAGGCCGGACCGCAGGTCGGTGACGACATGACCGTCGAGGTCGCGCTCTCCGTCATGGCGGGCGCGCGCTCCGGTCATCTGCTCGTCCGCGACGACGACGGCCGGTGCACCGGTCTGCTGACCGAGGCGCAGCTGGTCGCCGTACGGGACGGCTCCGCGTACACGGACCGGGTCCGGCTGCGCGAGATCGCCGGGGACCGCGGCCCTTTCACCTCTCCCCTGGCCACGATGGCCGAAGCCGAGCACTCCATGCGCCGCCGCCGGGTCGGGGCGCTGCCCGTGGTCGACGAGCACGGGTGCGCGCTGGGTGTCCTCACCCTCGCCCCCTGAACCTCCCCCTCCCCGTCGGTCCGCCCGGGCCGTCCCCCTCTTCTCCCTGTGAGGCCCCATGCGCTGCGTCATCGCCCGCTTCCCGTTCGACCTGACGAAGAACGACGTCCTGGACGCGATGAAGGGCGTCAAGCCCGAGCCGGTCACCGGCGAGTCCGTGACCATCGGCCGCCGTTCCTATCCCGTCAAGCAGGTGGGTGAGGTCATCACCCGGCAGGACCGCCGCGACTTCAGCGCAGGCGAGGTCGTGCGGGCCATGACGGCCCTCGGCTTCACCTGCCGTCTCCGTCCTGAGGAGGCGCCCGTGCCCGTCGGCGGCGCGGTCCAGCGCGCCTCCGTGCTGCTCGGCGCTCCGACCGCCGCCTGACGGACCGGCCGGCGGCGTGAGCCGCACGGCCGGACGAGGATGAGGGCCCGACCGGCGCGCGCCGGTCGGGCCCTCATCGCGTGCCGTCCGAGCCCCGTTCCCGGTCCCGGCGGCGGTGGCGTCGTCGGTTCAGTGGTCGGAGTAGCTGAAGTCGCCCATCGTCCACGCACTGACCTCCTCGATCAGGACGCGGTACATCCCGCCCGTCTCCGGGATGCCCACGGTGCCCTGAAGGATGCGGGCGACGTGGAAGTGGAGATAGCGGGGCGGTCCTTCCTTCTCCCTGGAGGTGCTGAAGATTCCGGAGAACTCGCCGAGGCGCTCCGAATCCGTCAGGACCTCCGAGACGCGCTGTCTCCACACGGCTTCGGGAGCCAGCCGACCGGTGATGACCGTGCCACCCGTGACCACGGTCAGGGACATCTGGTTGCTCTGTCCGGACTCCACCAGGGCGGCGATGTCAACGAGCAACTCGTCAGGCTTCGACATGAAAGCCGATTCTATTCGCGGTCGCGCCCGGCGGGGTGCGGCAGGGCCACCTGTACGCGTCCGCCGGGCCGGTCGGGGCGGCCGGTGGCGCGTTCGCGCCCCCGGTCCTCCGTCCCTCGTGACGGCGAGACCGCGGCCGAAACACAGGTCGGCGCGGCACCGGAGCGGAGGGATGGTGTTGAATTCCTCGGGGCGCCGGTGCCATGGGGCATCGGGGCCCTTGACGCGTTCTTGATGAAGAGGTGCAGATGACAGCGGATGACGCGCTCGGCGGCCGCCTGGACGACGACGACTATCCCGCCTACACGATGGGCCGGGCGGCGGAGATGCTCGGCACCACGCCCGGCTTCCTCCGTGCCCTCGGCGAGGCGCGGCTGATCACTCCGCTCCGTTCCGAGGGCGGCCACCGGCGCTACTCCCGCTATCAGCTGCGGGTCGCGGCCCGCGCCCGTGAGCTCGTCGACCAGGGCACCCCGATCGAGGCGGCGTGCCGCATCGTCATCCTCGAGGACCAGCTCGAAGAGGCCCAGCGCATCAACGCCGAGTACCGCCGCGCGGCGGCCCGGGGTGACGCGGGCGGCGCGGAGGGTGACGCGGGCGACGACCGGGACGGGCGCTCCGGCTGAGCCGTCCGCGGACGTACGTGTGGCCGGGGCGCCGGGGGCGGGGGCCGGTCAGGGGTCCGTCCCGGTGGCACCGTAGGGGCGGGGCCCGACCGGCGGGGCGGGGCTCCGGGAGGAGCGAGGACGCCATGACGAGCCGTACCGGCACCGGGCCGGACCTGAGGATCGTGCCGCTCACGGCCGAACACGCCGAGCGGGTCCTGGCGATCTACCAGGCGGGCATCGACGAGGGCGACGCCACCTTCGAGACCGAGGCCCCCGGCTGGGAGGCGTTCGACGCCGCCCGGCTGCCCGCGCACCGCTTCGTGGCCCTCGACGCCGACGGGGCGGTGCTCGGCTGGGTGGCCGCGAGCCGGGTGACCGACCGGTGCGCGTACGCGGGAGTCGTGGAGCACTCGGTGTACGTCGACCCGGGCGCCCGGGGCCGTGGGGTCGCGTCGGCCCTGCTGAAGGCCCTGATCGACTCGACGGAGGCGGCCGGGATCTGGACCGTCCAGTCGGGCGTCTTCCCGGAGAACGCCGCGAGCCTCGCCGTCCACGCGCGCGCCGGCTTCCGTGTCATCGGCACCCGCGAACGCATCGGCCGCCACCACGGCCGCTGGCGCGACACGGTCCTGGTCGAACGCCGCAGCCCGGCCGTCGACTAGGGCGTGTGACGAAAGGAGCGCCGTCCGCCCGAAGGGCGGGCCCCGCGGCGCCCGGTGGGTGCGCTCGCCAGGCGGGGGATCGTCCTCGTACGGGGCGTACTCGGAGGATTCCGACCCCGCGGCGCCGGCGTGCCAGGCGGTGCGGGGCAGGCGGGACGTCCGGCACATGCCCTGGGTGGACTGCCTCGCCGCTCCCCCGGCAGGACGCCTCCGACGGGTTCGGACGTGGCGGCGTAGGCCAGGGGGCCCGGCCGGGACTTGACGGGTACCGCCCGCGCGCGGACGATCTTGCGCGGGCGGCATGGCCCGACGACGGGACGCCGGGGCCGCCCCGGAGTCCCGGCGGCCGGGCGGGAGGAGCACGGAATGATCAGGCTGGCGGACGGCCCCATGACCTGGGTGGCGACGGGGGACAGCATCACGCAGGGCGTCCTGCACACGCACGGCGCCCGCGGCTGGGTCGAGCACCTGCACGAGCGGGTCCGCTGGCAGCTGGACCGGCTCACCGACATCGTGGTCAACACCGGCGTCTCCGGCTGGAGCGCGGTCGACGTGCTGGCGGCCCACGACCGGCTCGTCGGCCGTTTCGCTCCCGATGTGCTGTCCGTGTCCCTCGGCACCAACGACTGCCTCGCCGGGGAGGACGGGCTGCCCGCGTTCCACGACGCGATGCGCCGGATCGTCGCCGGGGCGGGCCCGGGGACGCAGGTCGTGCTGCACACACCCGCCCTGGTCGGCTTCTCGGGCCGGGAGCGGCGCGCGGCGCTTCCCGCGTACTGCCAGGCCGTACGGGAGATCGCCGAGGACACCGGCGCGCTGCTCGTGGACCACGAGAGGCACTGGCGGGAGCACCACGGCACGGCCGACCCCATCGCGTGGCTGGACGACGCGGCCCACCCCAACGCGGTCGGCCACCTGCGGATGGCCGAACACACCCTGCGCACGCTGGGCCTGGGCGGGCTGGACCCCCTCTGAGGCCTGTCCCGTCGTCCCCGCCATCCCCGCCGGGTCGCGCGGTGCGGGCACCCGGACCGCCGTGCCCCGCGCCCCGCCGGCCGAGGGCGGCCCGGTCGGCGTCCTGACGTCCTACTCGCCGACCTCCCCGTCGATCGCCTCCCGGAGCAGGTCGGCGTGGCCGTTGTGGCGCGCGTACTCCTCGATCATGTGGGTGAGGACGTAGCGGAGCGAGATGGCCTCGCCCCGGAAGTCCACGGTGTCGTCGAGGGAGTCGAAGGCCTCCGCGGCGGCGCGGGAGGCCTCGCACGCCTCCCGCCAGTACGCGAACGCCTCGTCCACGTCGGCGCCGTCCACCTGGAACTCGGCGGACTCGCCGTCGGTCCCCGGCCAGAGCGCCGTGACGTCCTCGCCCTTCAGCACCAGCCGGAACCAGCCCCGCTCGACCCCGGCCGCGTGCCGTACGAGGCCGAGGAGGGACAGGCCCGAGGTCGGGACGGCCTTCCGCTTCAGCTGTTCGCCGGTCAGCCCCTCGCACTTCATGGCGAGTGTGGCGCGCTGGTAGTCGAGGAACGAGGTCAGCGAGGCACGGTCACCGGCCGCCTTGGAGGGATGGACGCGCTTGTCATCGATCATCGGGTGATCATGCCAGGGGACCGAGGCGGGCGGGCTCCGCGTCCGGGGCGCGGACGAGATGCGAGCCCCGGATCGGCGCGACCGGGACAGGTCACCCGGCGGACGCGGGGGCGGTGGTCGGCCCGGAGGCGGGTGCCTGGGTCGGCCCGGACGCCGGGGCGGTGGTCGGCCCGGAGGGCGGGGTCGTCGGCGCCGCCGCCGCGGGGCGGGGAATGCCGAACTCCTCGATCAGCACGGGGTACTGCTCCGCGCCGTGCCCGGCGGCGATCGCGCGGTCGGCCATCGCCTTGAACAGCCTCGGCAGTTCGGCGTTGACGCCCACGGCCTCGCTCTCCTCGATCAGGTGCGCCATCGCCCGCGCGTCGGTCTCCAGGGCCGACACCTCGGCCGGGAAGGAGCCGCTGTCGATCTGCTCGGCGTACCCGGGGAGCCAGTCGGCCACGCCTGCGGCGATCTGCCGTGCGAACGGAGCGTACGTCACGGCGTCGACACCGGCCGTCCTGAGCAGGGCGGTGCCCTGGAGCCAGGCGTTCAGGACGCTCCACATCATGGCCAGGCCCGCCACGTCGTACAGGGCCGCGAGGCCGTGGTCCGCGCCCAGATGGCTGACGGTGCCGAGCGCCTCCAGCGCCGGCCGGTGCGCCTCGAAGTCGGCTTCCGGTCCGCTGTGCAGGATCACGGCCTCGGCGGTTCCGATCGCCGGCGGGACGGCCATGACGGCGCCGTCCAGATAGCGCGCGCCGTGCCGTCCGGCCCATCGGGCGGCCTCCCGGGCCTGGGCCGAATCGCCCGAGGTGAGGTTGATCAGCGTGGTGCCGGCCAGCTCGGCCTCGCTCGCTCCGAGCAGCTCGTACACGGCGTCGTAGTCGGTGACGCAGACGATCGTCAGGGCGGAAGCGCGCAGCGCGTCGCCGACCGACGGCGCCGGCCGCGCGCCCTCGGCCACCAGCGCGTCGGCCTTGGAGGCCGTGCGGTTCCACACGGTGGTGGGGTGGCCGGCCTTGAGGAACGCGCGGGCGAGCGCCTGGCCCATCAGCCCGAGTCCGATGACGGTCACGGGAGTTGAGGGTGTCTCGGTTTCGTTGGTCATGGCAGCATCGTCAACGTTCATACCGATGTGAAGGTCAAGCGAGGTTTCCATGCGGATCGGCGAACTGAGCCGTCGGACGGGCGTCAACGCCCACCAGTTGCGCTACTACGAGGCGCAGGGCCTGCTGGAGGCGGAGCGCGGCGCGAACGGCTACCGGGACTACGACGAGAGCGCCGTGCTCCGGGTGCGCCAGATCCGGCACCTGCTGGCCGCCGGCTTGTCGTCCGAGGACATCGCGTACGTGCTGCCCTGCGCGGTGGGCGAGGAGCCGGAGCTGCCGGGGTGTCCGGAGCTGCTGACCGCGATGCGGTCACGGCTGCGGCGCCTGGAGGACCGGATGAGCACGCTCGCCCGGTCCCACGACGCGCTGACGCGGTACATCCACGCGGCCGAGCGCACCGCCGGCGACGGCTATCCCCCCTTCGACGGGAGCGGCCTCGCGTCCGTCCCCGCCTGACCGCCCCAGGGCAGCGGCCGGGGGCGGTGGCGCCGCGGCCTTCCTGCCGTCAGCTCCTCCCGCGATCCCTCCTCGGCGCCCTGCGCCGGTCCCCTGCGCGTCGGCCGCCCCGCCCCGCCGCCCTGCACCGCGCCGCGCCGCTGCTGACCCCGGCCGGCGCGTTCCTGTCGAAGAACCCGGTACCTCGCCGATGCCGTCGCCGTGACGACCCCGCCTCCAGGCCGCGCGACCTCGGGCCCGTCGTTCGCACTCCCCTGACCTGGGGTTTTTCTCGCCTGGCGGGCCGGGCTGAACGCCGATACTGGCATCATGGCACTGAGTGTGTTTTGCTGAGGGTACTCAGTGCCATATGCGTGGCCACAAGCGTCGCCGACACGCGTTCTTAGGGGAGCTCCAGATCATGGGCAAGGACTTCGACCTGTACCGCCCGTCCGAAGA
>NZ_JBFASK010000005.1:0-122063 GCF_040677675.1 Streptomyces sp. NPDC053755
GACGCCGAGAGGGGTCCCCGGCCGGGGACCCCTCTCGGCGTCACGGCGGGTTGACCCCCTGGGTTGACGAGGTGTGTCGACGGCGCCGAGGCCGGAAAGTGTGAGGGCCGTCGCCTCGGCGGCTCTCCCTTCCGCCGGACCGTCCGGCGGCCTCGGAAAGAGAGCGGAGCCCATGCACCACCACGAGGACCGTGTCCCGAACAAGCATCCGGCGCGGGGCGGAGGCAGGCATCGCAGAGGGGGCCCGGTCCGGCGGCGCGCCCGCCGGGTGCCCTCCTTCCGTACCGCCGTGACCATGGCCGGCACGGCGACGGTCGCCCTCACCGTGACGGCGGGCGCGTACGTGGCGTCCCTCGGTGCGTCGGCCGTGGCCGGAGGGCGGCTGGACACGGCGGTCCAGGTCCGCACGACGGTGACACCGCAGTCCGGGGCGCCCGCCTCCCCGACGCCGGCCTCGCGAGGCGCCGCGCCCTCCGGGCTCCCAATCACCCCTTCGGCCGAATCCTCCCGGTCCGCTTCCGCCGGCCCGTCGACCCCGCCGGCCTCGTCGCCCGGCCTCGCCCCGAGCCCGGGCGACCCGCGGGCGGCGGCCGGGGCGGCCCCGGCCGCCACCACGCCCTCGCCCACCGCGAGCGCGCCGGCCGCGCCGACGTCGAGGGTGGTCCCGGCCCCCGGCAAGGTCGCACCGTACGTCGACCGGGTGATCTCCCTCGTCAACGCGGAGCGGGACAAGGCCGGATGCGGCCCGCTCCGCTCCGACGGCCGTCTGCGGTCCGCGGCGCAGGCGCACGCCGACGACATGGCCGCCCGGGACTACTACGGTCACGAGAGCCCCGAGGGCCGGAAGGCGGGCGACCGGATCACGGCGGCCGGGTACGCCTGGTCGACCTGGGCCGAGAACATCCACCGCGGTCCCAAGACTCCCCCCGAGGCGATGCGCGCGTGGATGAACAGCGACGGACACCGCCGCAACATCCTCAACTGCTCGTTCAAGGACATCGGCGTCGGTCTGTCCCTCACCTCCGACGGCCCGTGGTGGGTGCAGAACTTCGCCGCACGGCGCTGACGGCCCCGGTTCCCGGCCCCCGACGGCACGGTGGCGGTTCAGGAGGTGGCGGCGGCCAGCTTCTGCACCCACACCGTACCGTCGGGTCCCCGGACCGCGGCGACACCCGTGTCGCGGTAGCGGCAGTCCAGCATGTTCGCCTGATGGCCCCCGCCGTCCATCCAGCCCGCGAAGACGTCGGCCGGGTCGGCCGTCCCGCGCGCCAGGTTCTCCGCCCACCGGCTCCACCGGTAGCCGGCCGCCGAGATCCGCGCGTCCGCCTGGGCGCCCTCGGGGCTGCTGTGCGCGTAGTAGCCGCGCCGGACCATGTCGTTCGCGTACGCGCGCGCGGCCTCCGTCAGCCGTCGGTCGGTCCGCAGCGGAGCGCAGCCCTCCTGTGCGCGACGCCGGTTGACCAGCCCGGTCAGCCGTTCCTCGGCGCCGGGCTGCCGCGTCCTCGACGGGGACGGGACGGGCGTCCGGCGCGGGGTGGGCGGCGCGCTCGCGGGCACCGGCGGGGCGGTCGTGGCGACCTGGGCCGGGGCGGCGAAGGACGGGACGGGGACGGGCCGCTGCGCCGGCGGCTTCGACGGTACGAGGAGGATGACGCTCCCGAGGACGCCCAGTGCCACCGCGCCGGCGGCGCAGGCCCGCCGCACCACGGATCCCCGGCCCCCGCCGCGGCCCGCGCCGGAGTGCCCGGGGGCCGCACCCGCACCGGGGCCGCCGCCCGCCGCGTGGCCGGCGGCGCCGGGGACCGTCCACGGATCCGGGGAGGGCCACGGCGTCGAGCCGGGGCCCGCCGCCCCACTCCCGGTGGCGTCCGGCGCGGGGCCCGTCTGCGCCCACCGCTCCCCCGGCCAGGTGGCCTCCGGGGCCGGGGCGGAGGTCCAGGCGGCCGTCTCGGCCGCCACCGAGGGCACGTGGGCGCCCGGGTCCCCGGCGAGGAGCGGCACGAGGCCGAGGCCGACCAGCAGCCCTTCGGCCGGGGCGAGTCCCGACCGGGCGGGAGCGCAGGCGTCGCAGCTCCGCAGATGGCGGGCGAACCTCTTGCGCCACACCGGCGCCGGGCGGCCGTCCCATCCGGCGACGATCGCGGCGAGTCCCGGGCACGGGGGCGTGGCGGCGAGGGCGCGGACGACGGTACGGCCGGTCTCCAGCTGCTCCTTCATGCGCTGGACCCGGACCGCCGCGTGCTGCGGGGAGACGGCGAGCGCCTCCGCGAGGTCGGCGCGGGTGAGTTCGCCGGTGGCCTCCAGCCACCACAGGGAGAGCAGGTCGCGGTCGCCCTCGTCCAGCCAGCGGGTGGCCTCGGCCACCTCGCGGCGCTGTCCGGAGAGGCCGAGACGCAGGATGGTGAGGTCGACGAAGTCCGCGCCGGGGTCGGCGATGTCGGCGGCACGGTCGAGGCCCGGCACCGGGCCGTTCTGCCGCTCGCGCCACCGCCGGCGGATCTGGTTCATCGCGATGGCGACGAGCCAGGAACGGAAGCGAAGGGGGTCGCGGAGGGCGGTCAGCCCGTCCAGGGCCCGCAGCAGGGTGTCCTGCACGACGTCGTCGACGTCGGCGTGGCCGTCGAGCGCGCGGGCCACGATGTCGCGGACGAGGGGGAGGTAGGCGCGTATCAGCCCGTCGCGGGCGTCGGCGTCTCCGGCCGCGGCCGCCTCCACCAGCTCGGCCGTGGCCCACTCGTCGCTGTGCATGAACGTGCTCCCTCGTCCCGTGGTCCGTCCGTCCCTGTGGTGAAGGAGACCCGTGGGAGGGGGCGCGATAACGGTTATCCGCACGACGACGGTGATCGCGGCGGTGATGCAGTGGTGACGGTGCGGGTGACGGCCTCAGGCGGGTGAGGGGGGCCGGTACGGCACGACGGCCGCGTTCCCCTCCCGTACCGCCTCGACCACCGCCTCGTGGATGTCCCGGCTCTCCGGCTCCGAGGAGCACGGCACCGGACTGCCCGACATGGTGAACCAGTCGGACGCGCCGCTGTACTGCACGGCCACGCGTGCCTCACCGTCCGCGTAGGTGGTGTGCACGGTCACATCGCCGGTGAGGGCGCCGGCCTCGTCGGTCAGCACCCCACCTCGCCCGGTATAGACCCCGGCGGTCGTCCATGATGCCCAGCTCATCCATCCAGGTTCACACCCGAACGGCCTAGGCGCCACCGACGGGGACGCCCCGGCTCGGAACCGAAGTCCGGGCCGGGGCGGAACCGCTGGTGCGCCGGGATCAGCCGAGGGTGGCGATGGCCTCGTTGAAGGTGGCGGACGGACGCATCACGGCCGAGGCCTTGGCGGCGTCCGGCTGGTAGTAGCCGCCGATCTCGGCCGGGGAGCCCTGGACGGCGACGAGCTCGGCGACGATGGTCTCCTCCTGCTCGGCCAGGGTCTTGGCCAGAGCCGCGAAGGCCTCCGCGAGCTGCGCGTCCTCGGTCTGCCGGGCCAGCTCCTGGGCCCAGTAGAGCGCCAGGTAGAAGTGGCTGCCGCGGTTGTCGATGCCGCCGAGGCGGCGGCTCGGCGACTTGTCCTCGTTGAGGAACGTGCCGGTGGCGCGGTCGAGGGTGTCGGCGAGGACCTGGGCGCGGGCGTTGCCCGTGGTGGTCGCCAGGTGCTCGAAGGAGACCGCGAGCGCGAGGAACTCGCCGAGGGAGTCCCAGCGGAGGTAGTTCTCCTTGACGAGCTGCTGGACGTGCTTGGGGGCGGAGCCGCCGGCACCCGTCTCGAACAGGCCGCCGCCGTTCATCAGCGGGACGACCGACAGCATCTTGGCGCTGGTGCCCAGCTCCAGGATCGGGAAGAGGTCGGTCAGGTAGTCGCGGAGGACGTTGCCGGTGACCGAGATGGTGTTCTCGCCGCGGCGGATGCGCTCGAGGGAGAACTTCGTGGCCTCGACCGGGGAGAGGATCTCGATCCGGAGGCCCTCGGTGTCGTGCTCCGGCAGGTACTGCTCGACCTTGGCGATGAGCTGCGCGTCGTGGGCGCGGGTCTCGTCCAGCCAGAAGACGGCCGGGTCGCCGGTGGCGCGGGCGCGGGTGACGGCGAGCTTGACCCAGTCCTGGATCGGGAGGTCCTTGGTCTGGCAGGCGCGGAAGATGTCGCCCTCGGCGACCTCCTGCTCCAGGACGACGTCACCGGCGGCGTCGACGAGGCGGACGGTGCCGGCGGCGGCGATCTCGAAGGTCTTGTCGTGGCTGCCGTACTCCTCGGCCTTCTGCGCCATGAGCCCGACGTTGGGTACGGAGCCCATGGTCGACGGGTCGAAGGCGCCGTGGGCGCGGCAGTCGTCGACGACGGCCTGGTAGACGCCGGAGTAGCTGCTGTCCGGGAGGACGGCGAGGGTGTCGGCCTCCTGGCCGTCCGGGCCCCACATGTGGCCGGAGGTGCGGATCATGGCCGGCATGGAGGCGTCGACGATGACGTCGGACGGTACGTGGAGGTTGGTGATGCCCTTGTCGGAGTCGACCATGGCGAGGGCGGGGCCCTCGGCGATCTCGGCATCGAAGGACACCTTGATCTCCGCGCCGAGGTCCGGCACCGAGTCGAGGCCCTTGAGAATGGTGCCGAGGCCGTCGTTGGGGGACAGGCCGGCGGCGGCGAGCGCCTCGCCGTACTTCGCGAAGGTCTTCGGGAAGAAGGCGCGGACGACGTGACCGAAGACGATCGGGTCGGACACCTTCATCATGGTGGCCTTGAGGTGGACGGAGAACAGCACGTCCTCGGCCTTGGCGCGCGCGATCTGCTCGCTCAGGAAGGTGCGCAGGGCGGCGACGCGCATGACGGAGGCGTCGACGACCTCGCCGGCGAGGACGGGGACCGACTCGCGCAGGACCGTCGTGGTGCCGTCGGCGGCCACGTGCTCGATGCGCAGGGTGCCGTCCTCGGCGATGACGGTGGACTTCTCGGTGGACCGGAAGTCGTTCTCGCCCATGGTGGCGACGTTCGTCTTCGAGTCGGCGGTCCAGGCGCCCATGCGGTGCGGGTGGGCCTTGGCGTAGTTCTTCACCGAGGCGGGGGCGCGGCGGTCGGAGTTGCCCTCGCGCAGGACCGGGTTGACGGCGCTGCCCTTGACCTTGTCGTAGCGGGCGCGGACGTCCTTGTCCTCGTCCGTCCGCGGGTCGTCCGGGTAGTCCGGGAGGGCGTAGCCCTGGGCCTGGAGCTCGGCGATCGCGGCCTTCAGCTGCGGGATGGACGCCGAGATGTTCGGCAGCTTGATGATGTTGGCGCCGGGCGTCTTGGCCAGCTCGCCGAGCTCGGCGAGGGCGTCGTCGATGCGCTGACCCTCTTCGAGACGCTCGGGGAAGCTGGCGATGATGCGGCCGGCCAGGGAGATGTCACGGGTCTCGACATTGATCCCCGCGGTCGAGGCGTACGCCTGGATCACGGGCAGGAACGAGTACGTCGCCAGGGCGGGCGCCTCGTCAGTGTGCGTGTAGATGATGGTCGAGTCAGTCACCGGGTGCTCCGCTCCACGTCTGCGTCTGCGAGATTGCTCGACATCAAGATATCTCGTGATCCCGCTCCGCGGTAAAGGGGCCCGTGATCTCGGCGTCGGGCTCGGGACCGGCGGGGATGCGCCGGGGCGGCGCGGCGGACTCGTCGAGGTCGACGTGGCGCAGGAGGGCGAGGAACAGCAGGGCCGCGGCCAGCCCGGCGCCGGCGGCGAGCAGCTGACCGGCCTCGTAGGCGAGCCTCGCGGTCACCGGGTCCGCCGGAAGACGGACCCCCATCGAGCGGGAGAGCAGGACGAGACCCGCGCCGAGCCCGGCGAGCGCGCCGAGGACGAGGGGGGTGGCCAGGACGAGGTTGCGGAAGGGTGCCCGGCCCCGGGGGGCGCGGCGGGCCCTGCCCTTGCGGGCGAGCAGGGCGACGGTCCCGCAGACGAGCGCCAGGGCGAGCAGCTCGGCGCCGATCAGGTCACCGGGCCGGTGCCATCCGATGGCGAGGGTGTACACCCCGAGGAAGGTGGCCCACAGGGCGCCGACGGCCACGACGAGTACCCGCAGGCGGTACGGGACGACCAGGGCGAGGGCGAAGGTCACGCTCAGGGCGAGCGTGGTGTGCCCGCTGGGGAAGCCGCCGTGCAGGAGGTGGCCGGGCGCCCCGGTGAGGTCCGGGCGGTGCAGCACGAAGCGCTGGAGCAGTTCGGCGAGGACCACGGAGCCGATCACCGAGCCGAGGGCGGCCACGGTGGGCGCGTACCGGCGGCGCAGCACTCCCACGACCGCGATCAGCAGCAGGGCGAGGCTGAGGGAGTAGAGGGCGAAGTGGTGCGGGACGGTGCCGACGACGCGGGCGGCGGAGAGCGGTCCGTCCGTCAGCCGGCCGGCGGTCGCCGCCCCCTCCCAGCGTTGGCCGGTGGCGGTCAGGACGAGGCCGGCGTAGACGACGGCCAGCGTCAGGACGGCGCCGAGCGCCGCGTTGCGCAGCCGCTTGCGCACGCGTCCGTTGAAGGAGCCCGGAGCTTCGGCGGCCACCGCGGCGTACCACCAGGTGCCGGCCTCCAGCGGCGGTACGGCGCGGCCGTCCGTACCGATCCTGTCTATAGGAGCCATGTCCCGATTCGAACCCGCCGGGCCCTGGTGCGCGCGCTGGACGCACCCGAACGAATCGCCGACACGTCGGCGCAGGGGTCCGGGGGACGGCGCTCCGTCCGTGACCCGCCCCTGGAGGCGTGGCGCTGCTCTCCCCGGGTCGCGGCGGCGGAGTCGACGAGACGCCCCGGGACCCGCCCTCAGAGTCCCCCGGCATCCGGCCGCCGGACGGGACTGTCGGGAACGTCCCAGGGCGGGTTTCGAAAGTGGCGCCGGCCGCCCGAAGGGCGGGCCCCGCGGCGTCCGGTGCGTGCGATCGCAAGGCGGAGAGGCGCCCTCGTACCGGACGTACGTGAACGATCCCGACAACGCGGCGAGCGTGCGTGCCAGGCGCCGCGGGGCAGGCGGGACTTTCGCAACACGCCCTAGAGAGCCCACCGCCGAGCGGTGGGCGCGGGGGCGGGCCCGGCGGGGTGGACGGGCGGCGCCGCGCCGTCGAGGACCGCGGCGATGCGCTCCCAGGTCTCCTCGTCCCGGGCCAGCGGCGGAAGGAGTTCGCCGTCGCCGGTCCCCCAGGCGGCGGCCTGCGCGACGGGGTCGGTCCCGGTGGCGGCGCCCGCGGCGAGGGCTGCGGCGCCGAGGGCGACGAGTTCGGTCGAGGCCGGGACGACCAGGGGCCGGCCGGAGAGCCTGCGGACGGTGCTCGTCCAGGCGCGGCCGCGCGCCCCGCCGCCGACCAGGCGCAGCGGGCGGCCTCGGACCGCCGGGTCGGACGGGTCCGCGCCGCAGGCGGCGAGCAGGTCGTCGAGGGCGCGCAGCACGGTGAAGACGGCGCCTTCGTAGGCCGCGCCGAGGATCGCACGCGGGTCGGTGGTGTGGCGCAGGCCGGTGAGGAGGCCGGTGGCGTGGGGGAGGTCGGGGGTGCGTTCGCCGTCGAGGTACGGCAGGACGACGACCCCCTCACCGGGCGCCGTGTCCTCGCGGCCGAGGCCGAGGAGACCGGCGAAACGGTCCACCGCGAGCGTGCAGTTGAGGGTGCAGCCCAGGGGGAGGTACGTCCCGTCGGCGGCGGCGAACCCGGCGAGCCCGGGAGCGGCGGGGCGGGTGCGGGTCGCGGCGAAGACGGTGCCCGAGGTGCCGAGGCTGACGACGGGGTGGTCGAGGAGCCCGGCGGCGCCGAGGCCGAGTCCGACGGCCGCGGCCATGTTGTCCCCCGTGCCGGCGGCGACGGCGACGGTGGCGGGGAGGCCGAGCGCCGCGGCGGCGGCCGGCGTGAGCGTGCCGACCCGGGTGGCCGCGGTGCGCGCGACGCCGGGCAGCAGGGCCGGGGCGAGGCCCAGGAGGTCGAGGAGGGCGGGATCGTAGGCCTGGTCGGCTGTGGAGTACCAGCAGGTGCCGGAGGCGTCGCCGGGGTCCGTCGCGGCGACGCCGGAGAGGCGTTCGGTGAGGAAGTCGTGCGGCAGCCGGACCGCGGCCGCGGCGTCCGCGACGTCGGGTTCGTTCTCGCACAGCCAACGCCACTTGGCCGCCGTCATGGAGGCGACCGGCAGCGATCCGGTCCTCTTCAGCCAGCCCTCCGCACCGCCGTCGATCGCATCGGTGAGGGCGGCCGCCTGCGGCGCGGAGCGGGTGTCGTTCCAGAGCAGCGCGGGGCGCAGCGGCCGGCCGGACGCGTCGAGGACGACGAGGCCGTGCTGCTGCCCGGCGACCGCGATGCCGGTCACGGCGGAGGCGGGCACCGCCGCCTCAGCGAGGGCGCGTCCGACCGCCTCGCCGAGGGCCGTCCACCACTCCTCGGGGTCGCTCTCACGCGCGCCGCCGGTGCCGGTCACGGTGTGCGGGGCGCGTCCGACGGCGAGCAGGGCGCCGGTCGTGGCGTCCACCACGGCGGCCTTGGAGGACTGCGTGGAGCTGTCCACTCCGATCACCACGGGGTGCTGCGCGGGCATGGGCGTCGCCTCTCGTCGTCGTCACTCACGGGTCCCGTCCTCACGCACGGGCCTGCCGTACCGGTTGCGGATCCGGCGTCCGCTCTGGCGCGAGGGAGCCCCGGTGGCGTAATAGTTATCTCACAAAACAAATAGGTCGCCCAGACCTCCGACCGAAAGGGCCGGACCATGTCGGCACGCTTCTCCCCCACCCCCGAGGACCGGTTCACCTTCGGCCTGTGGACCGTCGGATGGCAGGGTCGCGACCCGTTCGGCGACGCCACCCGGCCGGAACTCGACCCGGTCGAGTCGGTCGAGCGGCTCGCCGCGCTCGGCGCGCACGGCGTCACGTTCCACGACGACGACCTCATCCCCTTCGGCTCGTCCGAGGCCGCGCGCGAGACCGCCGTCAAGCGCTTCCGGGCAGCCCTGGACCGCACCGGCCTCAAGGTCCCGATGGCCACGACGAACCTCTTCACGCACCCCGTCTTCAAGGACGGCGGCTTCACCGCCAACGACCGCGACGTGCGCCGTTTCGCGCTGCGCAAGACGATCCGCAACATCGACCTCGCCGTCGAGCTCGGCGCGGGCGTGTACGTCGCCTGGGGCGGGCGGGAAGGCGCGGAATCCGGCGCCGCGAAGGACGTCCGGGTGGCCCTCGACCGGATGAAGGAGGCGTTCGACCTCCTCGGCCAGTACGTCACCGAGCAGGGCTACGACCTCCGCTTCGCGATCGAGCCCAAGCCGAACGAGCCGCGCGGGGACATCCTGCTGCCGACCATCGGACACGCGCTCGCGTTCATCGAGCGCCTGGAGCGGCCCGAACTGGTCGGCGTGAACCCGGAGACGGGCCACGAGCAGATGGCCGGCCTCAACTTCCCGCACGGCATCGCCCAGGCGCTGTGGGCGGGCAAACTCTTCCACATCGACCTCAACGGCCAGTCCGGGATCAAGTACGACCAGGACTTCCGTTTCGGCGCGGGCGATCTGCGCCAGGCCTTCTGGCTGGTGGACCTGCTGGAGACGGCCGGATACGAAGGCCCCCGGCACTTCGACTTCAAGCCCGTGCGCACCGACGGCTCCGACGGCGTGTGGGAGTCCGCCCGCAACTGCATGCGCAACTACCTGATCCTCAAGGAGCGCGCCGCCGCCTTCCGGGCCGACCCGGAGGTGCGGGAGGCACTGGCCGCCTCCCGGCTGCCCGAACTCGCCGCCCCCACCGCCGCCGACGGCCTGGCGGCGCTGCTCGCCGACCGCTCGGCCTACGAGGACTTCGACGCGACGGCCGCGGCCGAGCGCTCGATGGCGTTCGAGCGCCTGGACCAGCTGGCCCTGGAACACCTCCTGGCCGTGCGCTGAACCCCTCGCGCCCGGGCGGGCGGGCCCGCCCGCCCGGGCCGCGGAGCACCTCAGGACGACGCGCGGACCACCAGCTCCGTCGGCAGCACCCGGCGGGGCTGCTCCGCCGACGCCTCCCCGATCTCCTGGAGCAGCAGCCGCGCCATGGTCCGTCCCATCTCCTCGATCGGCTGGCGCACGCTCGTCAGGGGCGGGTCCATGTGCCGCGCCACCGCCGAGTCGTCGACGCCGACCAGGGCGACGTCGTCCGGGACCCGCCGGCCCGCCTCGCGCAGCACACCGCGCGCACCGGCCGCCATCACGTCCGACGCGGCGAAGACCGCGTCCAGGTCGGGGCGGCGCGCGAGCAGCTCGCGCATCGCCCGCTGCCCGCCCTCCTCGGTGAAGTCGCCGGTGGCGACCAGCTGCCGGTCAGCAAAGAGCCCGGCCTCGGCGAGGCCCTCGTGGTAGCCGTCGAGGCGGCACCGGGCGACGTACATGTCGAGGGGGCCCGTGATCGTCGCGATGCGGCGGCGGCCCCGGCCGGCGAGATGGGCGACCGCCGAGCGGCCGGCCCCGACGTTGTCGGAGTCGACGTAGGCCACGGTCTCGCCCTCCGTGCGGCGGCCGTTCAGCACGGCCGGCAGCCCCAGCTCCCGCACCTGGTCGGGCAGCGGATCGTCGCCGTGCACCGACACGAGCAGCACGCCGTCGACCCGCTGGGCGGCGAGGTACTGCTCGAAGCGCTGGCGCTCCTTGTCGCTGCGGATCAGCGTGAGCAGCAACTGCTTGTCGGCGTCGGCCAGTTCGACGCTGACGCCGCGGATGATGTCGAGGAAGTACGGCTCGGCGAACAGCCTGGCCTCGGTCTCGGGGATCACCAGGGCGACCGCGTCGGTACGGCTGCCGGCCAGCGCCCGGGCCGCCCGGTTGGGGACGTATCCCAGTTCGGCGATGGCCCTGCCGACGGCGGCCTTGGCCTGCTCGCTCACCCGAGGGGAGCCGTTGATCACCCGGGAGACCGTGCCACGGCCGACACCCGCCCGGGCCGCGACCTCCTCCAGGGTGGGCCTGCCGGTCTGGCGCCCGCTCACCACCATCTGCCGTCTCCCCTCGCAGCCCTGTGCTCCCGCGACCCTATCAAGAGTGGGAGCGCTCCCATGACACCGGAACCGGATCCGCGCATACCTCTTGACACCCACCCCCGTCGGGCCGCAACCTTCCGGCCAGATGGGAGTGGGAGCGCTCCCACCCCCTGCCTTGGACGAGGAGAGTCGCATGCGCATTTCCAGAACGAGAACCGCGATGGTCGCGGGACTCGCGGCCTGCACGGTCCTGCTCACCGGTTGTGGTGACGGAGGTTCCGACGAGGCCTCCGGCGACGGAAAGATCACCCTGCGCATCGGGACGTTCGGTTCCTTCGGGTACGACGACAAGACCGGCGCCAAGCTGTACGCCGAGTACGAGAAGATGCACCCGAACATCAAGATCGTCGAGTCGAACGTCGCCGACGGCCAGAAGTACTGGGACACGCTCAAGCTGCGCCTGTCGCGCAACAGCGGCCTCGCCGACATCCAGGCCCTGGAGGTCGGATACATCGCCGAGGCCACCGGCCCGGCGATGGCGGGCAAGTGGGCGGACCTCGGCACCACCGGAGGCGCCGACCTCGCCTCGTTCCTCGACTGGAAGGTCAAGCAGGCCACCACCCCCGACGGCAAGGTCATCGGCCTCGGCACCGACATCGGTCCCATGGCCATCTGCTACAACAAGGACCTCTTCGCCAAGGCCAAGCTGCCCACCGACCGTGCCAAGGTCGCCGAGCTGTGGGCCGGGGACTGGTCGAAGTTCCTCGCGACGGGCAAGACCTACCAGAAGAACGCTCCCGCGGGAACCTCCTTCCACGACTCCGCGAGCGGTCTCTTCAACGCCGTCGTCTCCAGCCAGCCCCTCCAGTACGCCAACGCCAAGGGCGAACTGGACTACGAGAACAGCCCCGGCGTGAAGAAGGCATGGGAGACCGCCGTCGAGGCGGCCACGAGCGGGATCACCGCCAAGCTGCGCCAGTTCGACGAGAAGGGCAGCTGGAACGCCGCGTTCAAGAACAGCAAGTTCGCCACCGTCGCCTGCCCGAGCTGGATGACCGGCATCATCAAGGACCAGGCGGGGGCGGGCAACCAGGGCAAGTGGGACATCGCCTCGCCGCCGGTCGCCGGCAACTGGGGCGGTTCCTTCCTCGCCGTCCCCAAGTCGGGCAAGAACGCCGTGGAGGCGGCCAAGCTGGCCGCCTGGCTGACCGCCCCGGCCCAGCACGCCAAGGTCTTCGGCGTGAACGGCAACATCCCGTCCACCAAGGACACCCTCTCCTCCCCGACCGTGCAGGACGCCAAGCTCCCGTACTTCGGTGACACCCCGGTCGGGAAGATCTACTCGGAGGCGGCGGCCGGCATCACCCCGGCCCCGATCAGCCGCTATGACGGCCAGGTGAAGACCTTCATCACCGACAACGGCATCCTCGACATCGAGCAGCGCGGCACCGACCCCGCGAAGGCCTGGGAGAACGTCAAGAAGCTGGTCGCGGACAAGATCGCGCAGTAGGCGCGGACCGGCCGGACGGCCGCCGACGGGGCGCTGACGCCCCGTCGGCGCCGGTCCGGCAGCCCCACGAGCCGCCCGGCGCTCCCCCGTCGGGCGGCCGTCCGGCCGCCCCGGCCCACGCCGTCGCCCCTCGCGCCGTCCCGACCCGAGCCCCTTCCCAGCCCCGCGCCACCGACAGGCGCCGGCACCCGCAGCACACCCGCACGCAGATCCGCACCGACGTACCGACACCCGAAGGGACGCCCCTCGTGGCCACCTCCGTCCGGGCGGCGGCCGACGGCTCCCCGCCGCCCGCCCCCCGCCCCTCACCCGCCACCCGACCGAAGAGCCCCGAGCCGCCCGGCCGTTGGCGCAGCAGGATGTACCGGTGGGACCTGCGGCTGAGCCCGTACGCCTTCGTCGCCCCCTTCTTCCTCACCTTCGCGGCCTTCGGCCTCTTCCCGCTGCTCTACACCGGCTGGCTCTCGCTCCACCGCGTGGAGCTCGGCGGCGACGCGCAGTGGAAGGGCCTCGAGAACTACACCGCCCTCACCGACAGCGAGTTCTTCTGGAACGCGCTCGCCAACACCTTCACCATCGGCGTCGTCTCGACCGTCCCCCAGCTGCTGATGGCCCTGGGCCTGGCGCACCTGCTGAACTACAAGCTGCGCGCCCGCGGCTTCTTCCGGGTCGCGGTCCTCGCCCCGTACGCCACCTCGATCGCGGCGGCGACCCTCGTCTTCGCCCAGCTGTTCAACACCGACTACGGACTCATCAACACCGTGCTCGGCTGGGTGGGTTTCGATCCGGTGGACTGGGAGTCGTCCAAGTGGCCCTCGCAGATCGCCATCTCGACGATCGTCACCTGGCGCTGGACCGGCTACAACGCCCTCATCTACCTGGCCGCGATGCAGGCCGTCCCGCAGGACCTCTACGAGGCCGCGGCACTCGACGGGGCCTCGCGCTGGCGCCAGTTCCTCAGCGTCACCATCCCGTCGATCAGGCCGACGATCCTCTTCACCATCATCGTCTCCACCATCGGCGCCACCCAGCTCTTCGGCGAGCCGATGATCTTCGGCGGCAGCCTCGGCATCAGCGGCGGCAGCGGCAACCAGTTCCAGACGCTCAGCCTCCTGATGTACGAGAAGGGCTGGGTGACCGGCGCGCTGGGCCAGGCGTCGGCGATCGCCTGGGTGATGCTGCTGCTCCTGCTGCTGATCGGAGCCGTCCAGACGCTCGTGTCCCGGGCGAACCGCAAGAAGCTGGGGGCATGACCTCATGACGCACACCCTCGAGAAGACCCGTACGAGGCGCTTCGGGCGCTCGGGAGCCGGCCGCCAGCACCACGCGGGGCCGCTGACCTACGTCCTGCTCGGCCTGGCCGCCCTCATCTCCCTCTTCCCGCTGTACTGGAACCTGGTCGCCGCCTCCCACACGGGCGAGCGGGTGGTCGAGGCCCCCGCGCCGCTGCTGCCGGGCCCCCGCCTCTTCGACAACCTCACCTTCGCCTGGAACCAGGTGGACATGGGCGAGGCGCTGGTCAACACCACCGTCGTCGCCGGCCTCGTGGCCCTGTCCACCGTCATGTTCTCCACCCTGGCCGGCTTCGCCTTCGCCAAACTGCCCTTCAAGGGGCGGGGGGCCATGCTGGCCCTCGTGGTCGCCACCATGACGATCCCGCCGCAGCTCAGCGTGATCCCGCTCTACCGGATCATCACCGACCTGGGCTGGGTCGACCAGCTCCAGTCGGTCGTCCTTCCCTCACTGGTCGCGGCCTTCGGGGTGTTCTTCATGCGGCAGTACCTCATCGAGGCGCTGCCGGTGGAGCTCGTCGAGGCGGCCCGGATGGACGGGGCGCACAGTCTGCGGATCATCTGGCACGTGGTCTTCCCGGTGGCGCGGCCCGCGATGGCGGTCCTCGGGATGCTCGTCTTCGTGCAGGCGTGGAACGACTTCTTCTGGCCGTTCATCGCGCTGACCCCGGACGGGAACCCCACGCTCCAGGTCGCCCTGGCCGGTCTCGGCTCCGGCAACCACACGGTCGACCAGGCCGTGGTGCTGACGGGAGCGCTGATATCGACCGTGCCGCTGCTGCTCGTCTTCGCCGTGCTCGGCAAGCACATCGTCGGCGGCATCACGTCGGGTGCGGTCAAGAACTGACCGCCGCCCCGGGCCGTGCGCGCGTCCGTCCGGGTCCTCGCGCACCCCTCGTACCCGCCCCGCGTCACACCCCACCTCTCTCACTCGGGAGCATCTCCGCATGACCGCGACAGACCCCCGCCCCCTCACCTCGGTCCGCCGGTTCCCCGCCGGATTCCTGTGGGGCACCGCCACCGCCGCCTACCAGATCGAGGGCGCCGCGGCCGAGGACGGCCGCACCCCCTCCATCTGGGACACCTTCTCCCACACGCCGGGAAAGGTGTTCGAGGGCCACACCGGAGACGTGGCGGTCGACCACTACCACCGGTTCCGCGACGACGTGAAGATGATGGCCGACCTGGGCCTGAGCGCCTACCGGTTCTCCATCTCCTGGCCCCGTGTCCAGCCCACCGGCCGCGGCCCCGCCGTCCAGAAGGGCCTGGACTTCTACCGCCGGCTCGTCGACGAGCTGCTCGGCGCCGGCATCGAGCCCGTCGCCACCCTCTACCACTGGGACCTGCCGCAGGACCTGGAGGCCGCGGGCGGCTGGCCCGAGCGGGCGACCGCCGAGCGGTTCGGCGAGTACGCGTCGCTGGTCGGCGGCGCGCTCGGCGACCGCGTCACCCGGTTCACCACGCTCAACGAGCCCTGGTGCAGCGCCTTCCTCGGCTACGGCTCCGGTGTCCACGCCCCGGGCCGTACGGACCCGGCGGCCGCCCTGCGCGCCGCCCACCACCTCAACCTCGGCCACGGTCTCGCCGCCCAGGCGCTGCACGCCGCGCTGCCGGGCCGGGCGAGGGTGTCGATCAGCCTGAACCTCCACGAGGTCCGGCCGCTCACCTCGTCGCCGGCCGACCGCGAGGCGGCCCGCAGGATCGACGCGGTCGGCAACGAGGTCTTCCTCGGGCCGCTGCTGGACGGCGCCTACCCGCGGGAACTGCTCGCCGACACGGCCTCCGTGACGGACTGGTCCTTCGTGCGGGACGGCGACACGGCGACGATCCGGCAGCCGCTGGACTCGCTCGGCATCAACTACTACACGCCGACGGTGGTGTCGGCGGTCGCCGACGGGATGGAGAAGCCGCAGGACGACGGGCACGGGGCGAGCGAGCACTCCCCCTGGCCCGCCGCGGACGACGTCGCGTTCCACCAGGCCCCGGGCGAGCGCACGGCGATGGGCTGGGCGGTGGACGCGAGCGGCATGTACGACCTGCTGACCCGCGTCTCGGCCCGGTATCCCGGCCTGCCGCTGCTGATCACGGAGAACGGCGCGGCCTACGAGGACGAGGTCGGCGCGGACGGCACCGTCCACGACCCGGACCGCATCGCCTATGTGCACGCCCACCTGGCGGCGGTGCACCGGGCGATCGCCGACGGGGCGGACGTCCGCGGGTACTTCCTCTGGTCGCTCCTGGACAACTTCGAGTGGGCGTACGGCTACGCCAAGCGCTTCGGGGCGGTCCACGTCGACTACGCGACGCAGACCCGGACGC
The DNA here is from genome assembly GCF_040677675.1 of Streptomyces sp. NPDC053755. Classification (NCBI taxonomy): domain Bacteria; kingdom Bacillati; phylum Actinomycetota; class Actinomycetes; order Kitasatosporales; family Streptomycetaceae; genus Streptomyces; species Streptomyces sp. NPDC053755. The sequence continues at coordinate 16,048 of NZ_JBFASK010000005.1, forward strand.
CCAAGTCGAGCGCCCGTTGGTACGCGAGCGTGGCGCGGTCCGGCGAGCTGGCCGACCCGGCGGGCGACTGACCGGCGGATGACCGGCGCGCGGACGGCCGGCGGCCGCGGACCGGGCCGAGGCGACTGGTCCGGACGGCTGACGCGGGCCGTCCCGGACAGGCCGTTCGGGTGGCTCGGCGCTGGGTCCGGGCGCGGGTCCGCGGGAGGCGTGGCGCGTGCGGCGGCGGGGTCATCGACGCAGGTCAGCGAGGTCCGAGGTGCGTCGGGCGATCCGCCGGCGTACCGTCGCGGGTGTATCGGGACCCCGACTGCACGGGAGGGTGTGTGCGTCGCTCCACGACCGGTGAGGCCGCGGCCCCCTCACCCCGCCGCCGGCGAGGGGGCGGGAGGATACGCATCGCGGCGGTGGTGGCCGGAGCGGCCGTCGTCGCCGCGGGCGGGCTGTACGTCGCCGGGCTCGTCGCCACCGCGGACGACATATCCGAGGGGACGCGCGTCGCCGGCGTGGACATCGGGGGGATGAGCCGGGAGGAGGCGCGGGCCACGCTGACGGCCGCGGCTCCGGCGTCCTGGACGGCTCCGATTCCCGTACGGGTGGGGGACGCGGCCGGCAGTGTCGATCCGGCGTCCGCCGGTCTGACCGTCGACGTCGCCGAGACCGCCGAGCGTGCCGCCGACCCCGCGCGCGACCCGGTGACGGTGATCGGCCGCCTCTTCTCCTCCGGGGACCGTGACATCGAGCCCGTCGTCGCCTTCGACGAGGCCGAGGCACGGGCCGAGACGGAGCGGCTGGCGAAGGCCCTCGACCGTACGACGGTCGAGGGCGCCGTCTCGTTCGAGGAGGGCAGGGCGGTCGCGACCCGGCCCCGCGACGGGGTGAAGCTGGACACCGCCGCGGCGGCGGACGCCCTGCGCGCGGCCTATCCGCCCGCCGGCCAGGCGCCGGCGGCCCCCGTGGTGCTGCCCGCGGCGGTCTCGCGGCCCGTGGTCGGCGAGGCCGAGGTCAACCGCTTCATGAAGGAGTTCGCGACCCCGGCCATGTCGGGCCCGGTCACCGTCACCGCCGCCGGCAAACCGCTGCGGATCGCTCCGGCGACGCTCGGCGAGCATGTGAAGGTGAAGGCGGACAAGGGGAGGCTGGCCGCGACGCTCGACGCCGATGCGCTGATCCGCGACCCGGACGTCGCCCGTCCGCTCGACGCGATCGCGGACGGCCCCGTCGAGGCGGAGCTGGGGGTCCGGGACGGCCGGGTGGTGGTGGAGTCGGACGGACGGCCGGGACACGAGGTGTCCGCCAAGGCCCTCGCGGACGCCGTGCTGCCGCTGCTTCCCAGGACGGGCGCGGCGGCCCGCACGGGTCCGGTCGCCACCCGGCTGATCCAGCCGGAGCTCACCGCCGCGGCGGTGGCGAAGCTCGGGATCACGGAGCGGATGTCCACGTTCACGGTCGACTTCCCGACCGCCCCCTACCGGACGACGAACATCGGCCGGGCGGTCGAGCTGATCAACGGCTCGCTCGTGCGGCCCGGCGAGGTGTGGAGTTTCAACCGGACCGTCGGCGAGCGCACGAAGGCCAACGGCTTCGTCGACGGCACGATGATCCTGGACGGGCAGTACCACTCGGCCCCCGGTGGCGGTGTCTCCGCGGTGGCCACCACCGTCTTCAACGCGATCTTCTTCGCGGGCGTCAAGCCGGTCGAGTACGGCGCGCACTCCTTCTACATCGAGCGGTATCCGCCCGGCCGGGAGGCGACGGTCGCCTGGGGCACGCTGGACCTGAAGTTCCGCAACGACTCCGGACACGGCATCTACATCGAGGCGAGCTCCACCGACTCCTCGGTGACCGTCACGTTCTACGGCACGAGGAGGTACGACGCGGTGGAGGCGGTGGAGGGCCCCCGGACCAACCTCACCGAGCCGGGCGAGAGGACGGGCACCGGCCCGAAGTGCGAGCCCCAGACGCCGCTGGAGGGCTTCGACATCGCGGTCGACCGGGTCTTCCGCGACGGCGGGGCGGAGGTCGGGCGGGAGACGTTCCGCACGCACTACACCCCGCGCGACCGCGTCACCTGCGAGTGAACCGGACCGGGCGGTGGGGCCGGACTCAGCCGGTGGCGATCCCGGGGTCGCTGAGGCCGGTGGCGCCGGTCTCGACGTGTCCGGCGAAGCGCCGCAGGAAGGTGGCCTCGCCGTCGGAGACGACCGAGACGTCGTACCAGCGCCGGCTGACCCGCAGGTCCACGGTGTGCCTCACCGTGGCACCCCTGGCCACCTTGAACGTCTGCGACCCGCCGCCGTACGCGGCGGCGCGCCTGACGGTCAGGTGGACGTCGACGGCGCCCGGGTTGGTCATGGTCAGCACCAGGCTGCCGGTGACCGCGTCGTGCCGGGCGGTCACCTCGGGCCCCGCGGTCCTGCCCGGCCCCTTGAAGCCGCGCAGGAAGCCGTTCGGCCCGGTCACCGTCAGGTCGTAGACCCCTTGTGAGTAGGCGGTGTTCCAGGTGTCGGAGATGCTCTTGCCGGCTCCCGCGGTGTACGTCCACGGTCCGTCGGTCCGGCCCCGGGCGGTGACGTAGAAGAAGGCGCCCGCCTTCGCCCCGGCGCCGAAGGCGAGGGTGAAGCGGCCGGTGGACGGCGTGGCCGATCCGTCGACGACCAGTTCGTAGGGCAGGGCGCGGGTGGGGCGCGCGCCCGGCTCCTGCGCGGGCAGGGCCGGCTTGGCGGGCGGCTTCGGGACGTAACTGGGGTGCCGGTCGCCGTCCGGCGGCCGGTAGCCGGTGGTGTCCGGCAGCGCCGTCGGCGCGGTGTCCTCGAGACCGAAGTCGAAGGCCGAGGTCAGATCGCCGCAGATCGCCCTGCGCCAGGGCGAGATGTGCGGCTCGATGACCCCGAAGCGCCGCTCCATGAAACGGATGATCGAGGTGTGGTCGAAGACCTCGGAGCAGACGTATCCGCCCTTGCTCCACGGAGAGACGACCAGCATCGGGACGCGCTGGCCGAGGCCGTAGGCACCGGCGGCGTAGCGGGAGTCGCCGGGGAAGTAGTCGGCCGCCGTGTCGGCGGTGGAGAGCCCCTGCGCGGCCGAGGCCGGCGGGTAGGGGGGCACGACGTGGTCGAAGTAGCCGTCGTTCTCGTCGTAGGTGATGAACAGCGCGGTCCGGCTCCACACCTCGGGGTTGGAGGTGAGCGCGTCGAGGACCTGCGCGATGTACCAGGCGCCGTAGTTGGCGGGCCAGTTGGGGTGCTCGCTGAACGCCTCGGGGGCGGTGATCCAGGAGATCCGCGGCAGCCGGCCCGCCGCCACGTCCGCCCGCAGGACGTCGAAGAGCCCGTCTCCCGCCTTCACGTCGGTGCCGGTGCGGGCCTTGTCGTAGAGCGGGCTGCCGGGCTGGGCGTTGCGGAAGCTGTTGAAGTACAGCAGGGAGTTGTCGCCGTAGTTGCCGCGGTAGGCGTCGTCGATCCAGCCCCAGTGTCCGGCCGCGTTCAGGCCGTCGCCGACGTCCTGGTAGATCTTCCAGGAGACGCCGGCCTGCTCCAGGCGTTCGGGGTACGTCGTCCAGCCGTAGCCCAGCTCGTCGTTGCCGAGCACGGGTCCCCCGCCGGTGCGGTCGTTCCCGGTGTATCCCGTCCACATGTAGTAGCGGTTGGGGTCCGTGGCCGATGAAGGAGCAGTGGTACGCGTCGCAGACGGTGAACGCGTCGGCGAGGGCGTAGTGGAAGGGGATGTCCTGGCGGGTCAGGTACGCCATCGTGCCCGCGGACTTGGCGGGTATCCACTGGTCGTACCTGCCGTTGTTGAAGGCCTTGTGGCCACCGGCCCAGTCGTGGTTGAGGCCGGCGATGAACTGCATGCCGAGGTCGTCGGCGGCCGGGTGGTAGGGCAGGACGTCCTTGGCGCCGTCCGGCTGGTACCAGACCGGCTTGCCGCTGGGGAGCGTGATCGGCCGGGGGTCACCGAATCCGCGTACGCCCTTCAGCGCACCGAAGTAGTGGTCGAAGGACCGGTTCTCCTGCATCAGCACGACGATGTGCTCGACGTCGGCGAGCGTTCCGGAGGTCCGTGCGGCGGGGATGGCGGCCGCCCGGGCGATGCTGCCACCGAGTGCGGCCAGGCCCGCGGTGGAAGCGACCGTGGCACCGGCGGTGGCGCCGGCCATCTGGAGGAAGCGGCGCCGATCGAGATCAGTCATGGGTCCGAGCACCTCTGCGGGATGGGGGGCGGTGGTCCGAGCGAGCCCAAGATCAGCGGGAGAGGGGACGGGAGCGTGTCGTCGACGCGTGGGGGCGCGGTACAGGTCGTGAACGCGGGACCACGTGGGCTGCGCACGGCGGGATTCACCGTAGGGGCGAGAGGGCCGGTCGTACCGGGGGGTCCGCGAAGAGTCCATGGAGTCGTACGAGAAGTCCATGCCCGCCCGCCGGACGGATCGGGGGGCTCCGGCGGCCGTCGAGGTGGCCACGGACGGTGTGGGGCCCGGCGTCGTCGCAGCCGGGAAGAGCTCCGGGCCGAGGGGGCCGGGCCTGCCGAGGACGCGGGGCGGCACGGAGCGCGGTCCCCTGGCGTCGGACGCCACGGGGCCGGGAGAAGGCGCGGGCCGAGCCGCTGGGGCTCTCCGGCGGCGCGCGGCCCGGAGCCCGGCCTCCGACGCCGCGGGCGGCGCCCGGGGCCGGGCGTGAGACGGGCCGAGAGCCTGTGGCGGATGTACCACCGAGACCCCCGGTCGTACGTCTCGGGGGCGGGGCCCTGTCGTCAGGTCCGCCGAGGGCGAGGGCCCGGGGTCGACCCGCGCGCGTCACGGTCCCACATGCCCCTCAGGCGGCCGGAGCCGAGGGCCCGGGGTCAGCCCGCGCGCGTCACGGCCTCCCGCGCCCCTCAGGCGGCCGGGGCCGAGGGCCCAGGCGCGGTCTCACGCGCCTCGTTCATCCGTCACGCGCCCCGGCGGACGCGGGCGGCCTTGCGGGCCTCGGCCGTCTGGCGGGCCTCCGCGGCGCGGCGCGACTCGTTCTTGGCACGGCCGGGGCGCCCGGGAACGGTCCCCATGCCGCGGAAGGCGGCGCCCCGCTTGGAGGCGTCCTTGACCGCCGCGTTTCCGCCGATGGGGACTCCGGAGGGGGCCTGGGCGCCGGTGATGCGGCTCAGTTCGGCCTCGCCGGAACGGACCGGGGTGATCCGCGCCCGGATGCCCGCCTCCGACAGGATGCGCGCCATGTCCTTGCGCTGGCTCTGCGTGACGAGGGTGACGACGCTGCCGGACTCGCCGGCGCGTGCCGTGCGGCCGCCGCGGTGCAGGTAGTCCTTGTGGTCGGCGGGCGGGTCGACGTTGACGACGAGGTCGAGCCGGTCGACGTGGATGCCCCGGGCCGCGACGTTCGTCGCGACCAGCACCGTGAGCTCACCGCTCTTGAACCGCTCCAGCGTGCGGGAGCGCTGAGGCTGGGACTTGCCGCCGTGCAGGGCGGCGGCCCGTACGCCGCTGCCGAGAAGGTGGCGGGTGAACTGGTCGACGGCGTGCTTGGTGTCCAGGAACATGAGCACCCGCCCGTCACGGGCGGCGATCTCCGTCGCCGTGGCCCACTTGTCGGGGCCGTGCACCTGGAGCACGTGGTGGTCCAGGGTGGTGACGGCCCCGGCGGACGGGTCGACCGAGTGGACGACGGGGTCGGTGAGGTAGCGGCGGACCAGGAGGTCGACGTTGCGGTCCAGGGTGGCCGAGAACAGCATGCGCTGACCCTCGGGACGTACGAGGTCGAGCAGCGCGGTGACCTGCGGCATGAAGCCCATGTCGGCCATCTGGTCGGCCTCGTCCAGGACGGTGACGCCCACCCGGTCCAGGCGGACGTCCTTGCGCTCCACGAGGTCCATGAGGCGGCCCGGGGTCGCGACGAGGACCTCGGCCCCCGTCTTCAGCTCGGCAGCCTGGCGCCCGATGGACAGGCCGCCGACCACCGTGGCCATGCGCAGGCTCAGCGCCCGGGCGTAGGGGGTGAGGGCGTCGGTGACCTGCTGGGCCAGTTCGCGGGTGGGGACGAGGATCAGCGCGAGCGGCTTCTTGGCGTCCGCGCGCTGTCCCGCCGTGCGCGTCAGCAGCGCGAGACCGAAGGCGAGCGTCTTGCCCGAGCCGGTGCGTGCGCGGCCCAGGACGTCACGTCCGGCGAGCGCGTTCGGGAGGGTGGCGGCCTGGATCGGGAAGGGCGCGTCGACACCGAGGTCGGCGAGCGTCTTCAGGAGCGCGGCGGGCAGCTCCATGTCCGCGAAACGCGCCACCGCGGGAAGGGCCGGGGTCAGGGTCTCCGGAAGGGCGAACTCGTTCGGCGCCGGGCGATTCTCGGCGGAGCGGTTCGTGGGCGGAGGGGTCATGGATTCCTTCCTCGACGTGGCGGACACCGACGGAAGGTCGATCCGGCCACGGGTCGAAATGCAGGGGGATAAACGGCACCCGTGCACAATGCAAGGAAGTCACCGGTGCGACGGAATGGGGCGCAAAAGCCCCGGAAACACCAACGAGCCGGGGCCCTCACCTCGCGGTGGGGGCCCCAGCTGCGTCAGAACGCCTCAACGTCAGGCGGGAACGATGTTCTCCGCCTGCGGGCCCTTCTGGCCCTGCGTGACGTCGAAGTTCACCTTCTGGCCTTCCTGAAGCTCACGGAAGCCCTGGGTGGCGATGTTCGAGTAGTGGGCGAAGACGTCGGGGCCGCCACCCTCCTGCTCGATGAAGCCGAAGCCCTTTTCCGAGTTGAACCACTTCACGGTGCCAGTAGCCATGTCATATCTCCTTCGGGGCACTACCCGGGCCCGCACTGTGCGGATCCCGGCGTCGCCGCGATGATTACCCCGTCCGGAAAAAAGCACCGAAAATACAAAAGTGCCCGACGGGGAAACCGTCATGGGCACTTGAAGTCTTATGGGAACCACAACTGCAACTGCTATCGACTGTAGCACGGGAAGGTCTTCCGTGTTTCTGAACCGCGCCGGAATTTGTGGTGTCCGTACGCCGGCCGCCGTGGGGACGGTGGCCGCCCGTCCCCTCACCGGGCGGCGAGGGGACGGGCGCGGGCGCGGATCAGACCGACACGTCCCGGCGGAACCAGCCGCTGAACGCCTCGCCGCGCGCTTCGGCCGCGCGCTGCTCGGCCCTCGCCAGTACCTTGGACGCCTCCGCGCGCCACGCCGCCGCGTCCGCGCGCGGCGGGGGCAGGAACGGCCCGCGCTCGTCCGCGTCGGCGGCGGCGCCGAAGAAGTCACCGCCCTTGCGCTTGAAGTCGTCGGTGCCCCACGCGCGGCTGCGGCCCTGGACGGGCATCTTCTGGAGGTGCGGGATGTGCTTGGCGCAGTGGATGTACGCCTCCTCGACCGTGACCTGGACCCACAGCTGGGCACGGCGCCCCGGCACGGGGTCCACGGTCAGGCCGGGATGGGCCGCGCGCATCTCCTCGTCGGCGACGATCCGCGCCGCGCCGTTCACGTGCAGCCCGATGCGGTCCTGGAGGAAGTCCATCATCAGGATCCCGACGTGCGGGTTCTCCTCGATGTTGCCGAGACTGGCGAGCACGCCGTTGCCGCGGTACTCGGGGTAGGCGAGGGTGAGGTCGTCCAGGACCCGGAGGAAGCCGGGCGGACCGGCCCGGAAGGTGTTGTCGCACGCGCCGTGCCGGTCGGAGGTGGCCAGGAAGAACATCTCCTGGCGCGCCACGAACTCCCGCATCCGGTCGTTGAGCCGGTCGAGGACCTGCTCGGCGTAGAACTTGTCGGCGCGTTCGGTCGTCCCCATGCGCTGCTGGACGTGGTGCTCGCCCTCGCTGCCGGGGCGCGTCGTCCGTACGGCCGGGGCCGCCTGCGGGCCGGCCTGTTCGAATGTGCTCAATTCCTTGCTCCGACCAGTTCCTCGATGGAGTCGTGCCGTATGCGGTGGGACGGGATGCCGATGCCGACGAGGGTGTCGACGCTGCGGCGGATCATGGCCGGGGGGCCGGAGAGATAGGCGTCGTAGGTGTGCCAGGGCCCGTACTGACTGACGGCGTCCGGGAGTTGGCCGCACAGGTCGCCGCCCGGGCCGTCGTCGACGACGGGGCGGACCGACAGCCAGGGGTGCGACTGCTGCATGCGGAGCATCGTTTCGATGTCGTACAGGTCGTGGCCGCGGCGGGCCCCGTAGAAGACCTGGACGGGTCGGCGGCGGCCGTGCTCGACCACGTCCTCGATGAGCGCCTTGATGGGCGCGATGCCGGTGCCGCCGCCCAGGCACAGCAGCCCGTTGTCGGTGCTGTGGTCCACGGTCATGGAGCCGGCGGGGGAACCGAGGCGGATGACGTCGCCCGGACGGGCCCGGTGGACGAGGGCGTTGGAGACCCACCCGGCCGGGACCGCCTTGACGTGGAAGGAGAGCAGACCGTCCGAGCGCGGCGCGGAGGCGAAGGAGTAGTGCCGCCACACGCGCGGCCACCACGGTGTCTCCAGGGCCGCGTACTGTCCGGCACGGAAGGGGTAGGGCTGCCCGGGCCGTACGGTCACCACCGCTATGTCGGAGGTGCGCATCTCGTGGGCGACGACCTCGGCGTCCCACCAGGCGGGGGCGCGCAGTTCGTCCTCGGCGGCCGCGTCGATCATGATCTGCGAGATGGTGGTGTAGGCACCCACCCAGGCCGCCTCGGTCTCGGGGCTCCAGGCCAGCGGGGCGTGGTGTGCGAGGGCGCCGAGCAGGGCCTCGCCGACGGCCGGGTAGTGCTCGGGCCGGGTGCCGTACTTGCGGTGTCCGCGGCCGAGACGGGACAGGTACGTCGTGAGGGTGGGGGCGTCGTCGACGTGTCTCGCCGCGGTGAGCAACGCCTGGAAGAGGCGGTCGCGCTGGGCGTCCATCGCGGCGGGAAAGAGGCTCCGCAGCTCGGGATGGCGCAGGAAGAGGAGCGCGTAGAAATAGGACGTGACCTTGTCCGCGATCGGCTCGATCTCGGCCATCGTGCGGCGTATGAGGACGGCTTCGGGCGAAACGTCACTGCTGGGACCGCCGGAGCCGGTGAGACCGCCGGGACCGCCCGGGCCTCCGCTTGCCGGCCCGTCGGCGCCGGGAACGCCGGGTCCGCCCGGACCGCCGGCCGTGGGGCCTTCTTCCCTCCGATTCCCTTGCCCCGCCGCGGTCGTATTCCTGTTCGGGCTCGGACTGAACCAGCCCCCGCCCCCACTGCTGCCGTCCATCGGTGTGCCTCGCCTCGAACGTCTTTCGGTCGCTCTTCGCGGGCTCGACCCTACCCCGCCCGCCGAAATCCATGACTGCGATCCGTGGGCTTCCGAAAACGCCGCGTTGGCCCGGTTGTCCGTACTTCACGCACCTGGGAACCCACCCCGAAAGGAAAGTTACCGACGGGTTCGACGGATGACACGAGTCGCCTGCTTTGTTTCCCCCCGTCGGCAGCCGACGGAAAGCCCGAACGCCCATCCGAACTTCGCATTTTCTTCACCTCTCCTCTTCACTCCCCCCCGCATCCATTTCCGCGGGTAACAGTCCGAGGGGCGGGCTCACCGCACCTCGGGCAGGGCGAAAGCCCGCATGGCTCCGAAGGGGTGGACTCGCGGCGACGCGTCGCGGACCGGGCCGGTCACGGGGGTTCCGGGTGGTGATCTGGCCGCTCTGGCCCCGACCCCGGAAGAGGCGCCCCTTCATGCGACGTACACCCCACCGCCGACTGTTCGCCGCGGCCCTGCTCGTGGCGTCCGTACTCGCCCCGCCGGCGGTGGCGCCCGCCACCGCCGTCCACGCCGTGAACGCCGACGGGCCCGGACGGGACGACGGCCGGCCGGCCGGACTCGGCCCGGAACTCACCGCCCGGCTGGACAAGGCCATCGAGGACGTCCGGCGGCAGGCCGGCATCCCCGGCGTCGTCGTCGGCCTGTGGATGCCGGGCAAGGGGAGCTATGTCCGCGCGAGCGGCGTCGCCGACACCGTCACCGGCAAGCCGATGACCACCGACATGCGCATCAGGATCGGCAGCGAGACCAAGACCTTCACGGTCACCGCGCTGCTCGAACTCGTCGACGACGGCCTGGTCCGGCTGGACGACCCGATCTCCACCTACATCCGGGGCGTGCCGAACGGGGACGCCATCACGCTGCGTCATCTCGCCGGGATGCGCAGCGGCCTGTTCTCGTACACCGCCGACGCGGATTTCGTCAAGGACCTGGAGGGCGACCCGACCCGCCCCTTCGCCCCCTACGAGGTCCTGTCGTACGCCTTCCGGCACGCCAACACCTTCGCTCCCGGCGCGCGGTTCCAGTACTCCAACACCAATCTGGTCCTGCTGGGCCTGGTGATCGAGAAGGTCACCGGCGCGAAGCTCGCCCACTTCATCCACGACCGGGTGCTCCGCCCGGCCGGTCTGCGCCACACGCTGTTCCCGAAGGGCGCCGAATTCCCCGAGCCGCACCCGCACGGGTACACGGATCAGACCCCGAGCGGCGCGATCGCGGACGCGACGAACTGGGATCCGGGCTGGGCCTGGGCAGCCGGGGCGATGATCTCGGACCTGCGGGACCTCCACCGGTGGGCCAGGATCGTCGCCACGGGCACGCTGCTCAGCCCGGAGACCCAGCGCGAACGGCTCAAGACGCTGCCGACCGGCTTCCCGGGCACCAGTTACGGCCTCGGCATCCTGGAGACCGGCGGGTGGATCGGGCACAACGGGTCGATCCCGGGGTACGAGAGCGTGACGGTCTACCTCCCGTCCCGGAAGGCGACCCTGGTGCTCATGCTGAACACCGACGTCTTCTCCCAGGGCCAGGAACCCTCCACGCTCCTCGCCCGGGCCATCACCGAGATCGCGACCCCGGAGAACGTCTACGACCGCCCGGTCCCGCCGCGCTGACGGGGCTCGTCGTCTCCGAGGGCCGTCCGGCCCTACGGCACCCGTCAGGGCGTCACGTCCAGCGCGGTGCCGTAGAGCCGACGGACCTTGAGGCGGATGACGACCCGACGCTCGGCGACCTGCTGCTCCAGGAAGGACCGCTCGTCGCCCGGCCGGGCGTCCGGGGGGATCATCGACAGCAGTTCCCGGCCGACGGCGTCGCCCGCTGCCGTAGTGGGTCCGGTGGCCTCCGCCTCTCCTTCCGCGACGGCGAAGGACCACACGTCGGGGCCCTGCACGTGCAGGCTCGCCTGCGGGGCCCGGCGCACGTGGCCCACCTTGACCCGGTCCGCCGTGGTGGAGAAGCGCAGGACGCGCTCCTGCGGATCCCAGGCGTAGAGCATGGTGGTCAGGTGCGGGTGGCCGTCCCGCTTGACCGTCGCGAGCGTGCCGAAGCGGCCGGCGCTCAGCAGGGCGGAGAGGGCTTCCTCCGTCAGCGGGCGGGGAGCTGGTCCTTGAGTCATGACCGCTCCAACTCCCCTCGCCGGGCGGGCATTCCGCTGCCCGGCCCGGCCGGTGGACGAGACGGCGGCGGAGGACAGTCCCCGCGTCCGTTCAGTGCTCGGCGGGGAAGGCGTCGGCCCGCACATGGGGCATGGGGCTGCTGCTCACCCGGTACGGCTCGTCGGGCGGCCGCTCCGCCGGGGTCACGCGGACGGTCAGGGGCCCCGCCCACTCGTACCCCTTCCGCTCCCCGTGACGGGCCAGGTCGTCCGTCAGGGCCTCCCCCACGTCACGTCGCCCGCGGCGCATCAGCTCCTCGTGCACCCGGGTGTCCAGTTCGACCTCGTAGGCGTTCGGCACGACCACTCTGGTCTCGCTGCACACCACGGCGTGGTCGTCGCACTCGTGGTGCAGGGCCTCGACCAACTCGACGTGCTCGCGGTGCCGGACCTTGGAGAGCAGGCCGTCCTGCCAGCGTTCCAGGGCGCGTTCCCATCGGGAGAGCCCCTCGCCCGCCGCATGCCTGCCCTCCGGCCTCGGCTTCACCGGCGCCCGCGCAGCCGCCCGAACAGCCTGCGCGCCTGCTCGCGCTTGCGCGGGTCGGCCGCGGCCCGCCGGGCCGACGCGATCGTCCGCTGCCCCTGCGGGCTGCGGGTGAACTGCTTGATTCGAGTGATCAGTCCGGACATGGGTTCCTCCTCTAGCCGTGTACCGTCCGCCTACCCGGGGATGCCGCGACGATGTCCGGGACACCTCACCCGTACGCGAAGCACCGCGAGGAATCAGATGACCGACGCCTCTTCCTCCTCTCCTTCCTCCCCCGCCTCCCCTGCCTTCCGGCTCCTGTCCGGCGCACCCGACTCCCCCGTGATCCTCCACGTGCCGCACGCCTCCCGGGTCGTCCCGGCGGACGTCCGCGCCGGGATCACCCTCGACGACGCCTCCTTGACACGGGAGTTGGACCACATCACCGACGCGCACACCGCGGAGATCGCGGAGGGTGCGGCCGCGGCCGCACCCCTCGCTCCCTGGCGGTTCGTCAACGGGCTCTCCCGTCTCGTCGTCGACCCCGAGCGCTTCCCCGACGAGCGCGAGGAGATGCTGGCGGTCGGCATGGGCGCCGTCTACACCCGGACCACCCACCGCGAGGAGCTGCGCCCGGCGGGCTTCGACGGGCAGCCGCTGATCGAGCGCTACTTCCACCCCTACGCGCGGGCCGTGACCGACGCCGTCGCGGAGCGGCTGGAGGCGGTCGGGCGGGCGGTGATCCTGGATGTGCACTCGTACCCGGCCCGAGCCCTGCCGTACGAACTCCACGGCGACGGGCCCCGTCCGCCGGTCTGCCTGGGCACCGACCCCTTCCACACGCCCGGCCCGCTGCTCGACGCAGCCCGCCGGGCGTTCGCCGGCTTCGGCGGCACGGAGGCGGACAGCCCGTTCGCGGGCACGTACGTGCCACTGCGGTACTACGGGAAGGCGCCGGAGGTCAGTGCGCTGATGGTCGAGATCCGGCGCGACCTCTACATGGACGAGCCGGGGGGCGCCGCCGGCCCCGGACTCGACGCGCTGGCGGGAGCGCTGGCCGGTCTCGTCGCGTGGGCGTCGGGCTGAGCGGTGCGGTGGATCCCTTCCCAGGGGCGGGGCGAGCGGACCCGTGGGACCGGCCGGAGCGTCCTTGTCGCCCCGTCGGCTTAGCAGGGCGGTTCCCGGATGGCGCAGTGTCGCAAACTGCGCACTAGTTGTACTCAAGTGTGCGCCTTCTGGTGCGTCACGAGACAGCCACGGTGGACACCTACCGGATGTTCCACGAACGGAGCCCGCGACATGACCCCCGTACCCTTCAACAGCAATCCGGCGGAAGACGACGCAGAACGGACCGCCGGTCCCGCCCCCGCGCCGGACCCCGTGTTCGCCGTCCCTCCGCACCCGGCTCCCAGCGCGCAGCTCACCCCCGCCATGCCGACCCCGCCGCCGGCCATGCCGACCCGGCCGCCGAGCATCCCGGTCGTGGCCGCCGCTCCGGTCGGCCCGGCGCCTCCCTATGAAGCCCCCTGGCGGACGACGGAGCCGCCGCGGCCGACGACGGCGCCCCACGTGCCGGCCGTCAAGACGCTGGAACCCGCGCCGGCGCCCAAGACCCCGGAACCGGCGGTGGTCCTGAGGCGGGAGCAGACCTCGGAGACCCGGGAGCCCGAGCCCCGGGAGCCGGAGCCCGAGGCGAAGCAGCCCGAGGCCCCGAAGCCTCAGCCCGCGGCGAAGGCGCCCGAACCCGAGCCCGCGGCGGCCAAGGCGGAGCCCGCGGCGGCCGAGCCCGAGCCCGCGGCGGCCGAGCCGGGGCCCGAGGTGAGGGCACCGGAGCCCGCGGCGGCACCGCCGGAGTCCGAGGCCGCGAAGCCCGAGGCGGAGGCGCACGCGCCCTCGGCGGTCCCGGTGATGGACCCGGTGGCCGTCTCGTCGGCGACGAAGCACACCGACGCCGACGACGAGGCGATACACACCCTCCTGTGGACGGCGGCCACCGAGCGTCCGGTGGCGGAGGTCGCCTCGCTGGTCGCCCGGCTGAAGGAGACGGGTGAGCTGTCCAGCCCCGGCGACGTCGCGCTCCGCGCGGCGGCGGTCTCCCGCCCGTTGGAGGAGGTCCGGCAGCTGGTCGCGCTGCTCAACGCGTCGGGGTACGACCTCCATCAGGCGGAGACGACCCTGCGCGCGGCGGCCGTGGGACGGCCGATCGAGGACGTGGTGCAGCTCGTGAGCATCCTGGGCACGGACAGCAGCGACTGGCGCTCTCCCAGCGGCTCGGAGGCCAGGGAGCGCCCGGCCCCGGCGGTGGCGGCCGTGGCGCCGGTCCCGCAGGACGACCACCCGGCGCCCGGCAGGGACCCGGTCCCGGTCATCGCTCCCGCCCAGAAGCAGCCGAAGCAGCCGAAGCAGCCCAGGCAACCGAAGCAGCCGAAGCAGTCGCGGGACGGATCGGCGCTGTGGCCGAAGGCCCTGGACGGCGCGCTGGCCGCGGGTCCCGGCAGCCACACCTCCACGCCGGGTCTGCGTTCGGCCCTCCGCTGGCCCGCGGCGATCGCGCTGTTCGCCTGCGGCCTCATCCATCTGCCCACGGATCTCGCCGCGCTGGGCACGTCCGGCTACGCGGGCACGCTGTCGGTGACGGTCGCCGTCCTGTGCCTGGTGTTCGCCGTCTGGATCGCGGTCCGGGACACGCTGGGAGTCTGGGCCGCCTCCGCGGGACTCGCCGTCGGCGTCATCGCACTCCACGCGCTCGCGAGTGCCCGCACCATCGACCTGCTGACCAGCAGTCTGGGCTCCACCTTCGCCTGGGCGAAGGCGGTGGCGGTGCTCAGCGCCGCGGCCGTGGTCGCGCTGGCCGGCTCGGCCGTGGTGCGCCATACGAAGGCGACGAGCGCGCCGGACAGCGCCTGACGCGCCCACGGGAGCGCGCCCCGCGCTCGCCCGCCCGCACGACCCCGCCCGGACAGCACCCGCTGTTCGGGCGGGGCGCTGTCGCGTCCGGGGTGCTGTCGCGTCCGGGGGTGCCTCTCTCTCCGGCGGCCGGCCGGGAGCACTCACGCCGTCTCGGGGCGCGTCCCCTGCCGGAGGGCGGGCGGCGGGGCGGGGCCGGTCGCCGGACCGACCGCTCCGGCCTGGAGCCGGTGGGCGTGCGAGGGCTGCAGCACGGTGTCCGCGACGTCGAGCAGGGACAGACCGTCGCGCACGCTCACCTCCTGGAGCCAGGCGAGGCCCTCGGCCGCGCCGCAGTCCTCGCGGGCGGCCACGTAGTCGGCGGCCTGGTGGATGCGCTCCCAGCGCGCGGCGCGGGTGTCGGTCGTCCACACCGGCCTGCCCCGGTCGGAGCTGGCGTGCACGGCCCGCCAGCGCAGCAGGGCCTCCAGGGCGACGTCGGCGGCGCGTTGCGCGTGGCCGATGCCGGTCTCGGTAAGCGGCGTGTGCTCCGTGTAGTAGAGGCAGATCACCCCGATCGGCGTGTCACGGACGTGCAGCGGAAGGGCCAGCGCGTGCCGGGCGTCCACGAGCCCGTCGGCCGGGTCGTGGCCGGGGGGACACGCGTGGTCCGGCGCCTCGGGGACGTCGGGGACGAAGACGGGCCGCATCTCGAGGGCGGCGCTGACCGACGGGCCGTCCGCTCGGGTGAACTGCGCCGCCTCGGCCCGCAGGGCCGACTCGTCGGTGGCGTGCAGGAGCTGCCAGTGCTCCACGCGCGGCAGCAGGGACAGGGTCGCCCGCTGGGCTCCCAGCGACCGGGTGAACGCCGCGCAGAGCCGGTTCGGCAGGGCGCGTCTCCCCACGGCAGCGGCGACCGAGACGTCGTGCACGATCGATGGTGGTGCCTCCGGCGTGCTCCTCATCCCCTTCGTCTACCACTTCGGCGGAATCTCATGTGTCCTCCATCGATCGCGTTCGTTCGCGACCGCGCACGCCGGGGGCGTGCGCCGGACATCAGGGGGCCCGAGCCGGGTAGGCGTGACGTATGACTCGTCACGGGAGCAGTCGACAGGGCCGGGAAGCACTGGTGGGCACAAGGGAGTACGCCGCCGTGGTCGTGGCCCGGAACCGGCTGGGCGCCCGGGCCGGGACGGGGGACTCCCCGTCGCCCCAGTTCACCAGCGGCGCGGCGGCGGCGTACCGCTGGGCCCTCGGCGGTGCGGAGCGCTCGCCGGTCACCGGGAGCGGCAGCGCCGAAGGCGGTCCCGGGCTTCCGGCCCTCACCGCGGAGGTGGACGCGGCCGTGGTGCAGATGGAGGACCCCACCAGCGCTGCGGGTCCGCGGGACTACCACCGGGGCGTGCACGACGCCCTGGCGTGGGTGTGCGGGCACCGCAACGAGGCTCCGTGACCGGGCCCCTCCTCCCCCTCCCGTCCGGCCTCGCCTCCCCTGTCCGGCCCCTGCCCGCGCCTGGACGAACCGGCCTCCCGGTGGCCGGAGGCGGAAGCGGTACGACGGGCGGATCCTGAGCGTCCTCCGCTCGACCGGACGACGGAGGCGTTCCACCAAGGCGGGGATCCGCCCTGCGCGCAGGGGTGAACGACCCGCGTGCCTCGTGTCCTCCCGGGGGAGGCGGAGGGTTGATGGGGGCGTGAGTACCACAAACGGAACGAGCCCGATACTGCCCGGAACGACCCAGCCCGAGCCGGATCCCGCGACGGCGACCGGAGCGGCGGCTCCGGCGGGTGCGGACACCGCACCGGGCGACATAATCGTCCACTCCTGCGCGACTCGCGGCCGCACCACCCTGGTCATCCACCTGGCGGGCGAGATCGACCGCTTCAGCGCCGGCCCCCTGCGGGCGATGCTCGCCTCGGCCGCCGCGGACGGCTACCGCTCGCTCGTCCTGGACACCTCCCGCGTCACGTTCTGCGACTCGGGGTTCCTGGACGTGCTGGACCGGTGGATGAGCCGCGGCCTGCGGCTCCGTATGGAGCCTCCGTCCCCCGCCGTCCGGCGCCTTCTGTGCGCGGTGGCCCTGTCGCGCGCGGGTCGTCCGCCCCGGAGCGGTCGAGGCCGCCCCGGCGCGCCGCGGCGGGATGGGCCGGCCTCCGTGGCGACGCCCCCGCGCCGGAGGTGGGCGGTCGCCGCGAGCGCCGCGGGGATGTCATGACCTTCGCGCTGCTGACCTGCGTACCGATGGCGGGGGCGGTGCTCCTGCTGTTCTGGAAGCCTCGCGAGGCCCCTCGTGAAGACGTCGGCCGGCGCTCCGCGGCCGTGGCCCGACCGGCCGCCCGCCGGCGCCGGATCGTGATCCGCCGCCACCGTCCCCCCCTCCTCTGCGGCCGGGCCTGAACCGTGGCACGACGCCCGACGTGAGGCCTGGTGTGGCGCCCCGGCCGGTCTCGGCCGGGGCGCCGCGGGGCGCCCTCGCGGGCCGGGGACGTCGTCTCACCGACCCCAGCCGGGGTGTCTGCCCGACCGCCGTGACAGCGCCTGCGACTCCACCGCGCCCGCCGACGGGGGCCGGTGTCCAGCGGGACCTCGGGGGTGACCGCCTACGCGACCGCCATCGTGCCGCCCGCCGTGCGGGCGCCCGGCGCGCGCGGCCTCAGACCAGGCGTCGCATCCAGCCGTGCGGGTCGGCGGCCCGGCCGAACTGGATGTCCACGAGCCGGTTGCGCAGGCGCATGGTCACGGAGTCCTCGGCGCCCGTGTCCGGCGCGAGCGCCTCACCGCCGTTCCAGACCAGCCGCCCGACGGGCGTCACCACGGCTCCGGTGCCACAGGCGAACACCTCCCGGATGGCCCCGGTCCGCACACCCTCCTGCCATTCGGTGATCTCGATCGGCCGTTCCTCCACCTCGAGCCCGGTCTCCTTGGCGAGGGAGAGGATGGAGGCGCGCGTGACACCCTCCAGGATGGTGCCGAGCTCCGGGGTGACCAGGCGGCCGTCGTTCGTGACGAAGTACAGGTTCATGCCGCCGAGCTCCTCGACGTAGCGGCCCTCGGTCGCGTCGAGGAAGCAGACCTGGTCGCAGCCGTGCTCGGCGGCCTCTCGCATCGGCGCCAGGCTGGCCGCGTAGTTGCCGCCGCATTTGGCGGCGCCGGTCCCGCCGCGCCCGGCGCGGGTGTAGTCCGTCGACAGCCAGATGGACACCGGCTTCACTCCGCCGGAGAAGTACGAGCCGACCGGCGAGGCGATGACCATGTAGGTCACCTCGGCGGCGGGTCGCACCCCGAGGAACGGCTCCGAGGCGAACATGAACGGCCGCAGATACAGGCTCTGTTCGCCTTCGCCCGGCACCCACGCCTGGTCGGCGCGGACGAGTTCGCGCACCGAGTCGAGGAACGCGGAGAGGGGCAGCTCGGGGAGGGCCAGGCGCCGCGCGGAGCGGATGAACCGCTCGCCGTTGGCCTCCGGGCGGAACGTCCAGACGGAGCCGTCCGGGTGCCGGTAGGCCTTCATCCCCTCGAAGATCTCCTGCGCGTAGTGCAGGACCGCCGCGGCGGGGTGCATCGGGATGGGAGCGAACGGCACCACCGCGGCGTCGCTCCAGCCGCCTTCCGCCGTCCACACCGCTCGGGCCATGTGGTCCGTGAAGTACTGGCCGAACTTGGGGTCCGCGAGGATCTCGGCGCGCCGATCGGGGCTCAGCGGAGCGGGGTTGGGCTGAAGCGTGAACCGCAGACTCATCGCGGGGACCCTCTCGGTCGGCGCTCTGGAAGCGTACGTGCTCCGTCATGGAGTGACGGTTCGGGACCCTATCCGCCCCTTGGTTTTCGGAGCAAGAAGTTGGATCTTGACTCGGCGGACGGAGGGCGGCCGGGCCGCATTCCGGTCCCCTCCGACAGTTCGTCCCTCGGGTCGACGGGCCGGGCGGAGACCCTGGCCGGGGACGCGAGGGTGCGGTGCCGGCTGCTCATGCTCACCCCCAGCAGGACCCGGGCGCGCCTTCGCGGCGGCTCTCGCGGGCCCTGAGCCGCCCGCCGGACCCCGAGGTTGCATGATCATGCATTACGTTGCATAATCTTGCCATGTCCAAGGTTCTCACCTCCCTCCCGACCGGCGAGCGCGTCGGCATCGCCTTCTCCGGCGGACTCGACACGTCCGTCGCCGTTGCCTGGATGCGCGACAAGGGCGCCGTCCCGTGCACGTACACCGCCGACATCGGTCAGTACGACGAGCCCGACATCGCGTCCGTGCCGGGCCGTGCCTCCGCCTACGGCGCCGAGATCACCCGGCTCGTCGACTGCCGAGCCGCGCTGGTCGAGGAAGGCCTGGCGGCGCTCGCGTGCGGCGCGTTCCACATCAAGTCGGGCGGGCGCCCGTACTTCAACACCACGCCGCTGGGGCGTGCCGTGACCGGCACGCTGCTGGTGCGGGCCATGCTCGAGGACGGGGTGCAGATCTGGGGCGACGGCTCCACGTTCAAGGGCAACGACATCGAGCGGTTCTACCGCTACGGCCTGCTCGCCAACCCGCACCTGCGCATCTACAAGCCCTGGCTCGACGCGGACTTCGTCACGGAACTCGGCGGCCGCAAGGAGATGTCGGAGTGGCTGCTCGCGCACGAGCTGCCGTACCGGGACTCCACGGAGAAGGCGTACTCCACGGACGCCAACATCTGGGGCGCCACCCACGAGGCCAAGACCCTGGAGCACCTCGACACCGGAGTCGAGACGGTCGACCCGATCATGGGCGTGCGGTTCTGGGACCCGTCGGTGGAGATCGCCACGGAGGACGTGACGGTCGGCTTCGACCAGGGCCGCCCGGTCTCGATCAACGGCAAGGAGTTCGCCTCCCCCGTCGACCTGGTCATGGAGGCCAACGCGATCGGCGGCCGGCACGGCCTGGGCATGTCCGACCAGATCGAGAACCGGATCATCGAGGCCAAGAGCCGCGGCATCTACGAGGCGCCGGGCATGGCCCTGCTGCACATCGTCTACGAGCGCCTGGTGAACGCGATCCACAACGAGGACACCCTGGCCGCGTACCACAACGAGGGCAGGCGCCTCGGCCGCCTGATGTACGAGGGCCGCTGGCTGGACCCGCAGGCGCTGATGATCCGCGAGTCGCTGCAGCGCTGGGTCGGCGCGGCGGTCACCGGCGAGGTGACGCTGCGGCTGCGGCGCGGCGAGGACTACTCGATCCTCGACACCACGGGCCCGGCGTTCAGCTACCACCCGGACAAGCTCTCCATGGAGCGGACCGAGGACTCGGCGTTCGGGCCGGTGGACCGGATCGGCCAGCTCACCATGCGGAACCTGGACATCGCCGACTCCCGCGCGCGGCTGGAGCAGTACGCGGGCCTGGGCATGGTCGGCACCGCCCACCCGCAGCTGATCGGCGCGGCCCAGGCGGCCTCGACCGGTCTGATCGGCGCCATGGAGGGCGGCGGCGCCGAGGCCATCGCCTCGCGCGGTGAGGTCTCGGACGAGGAGACGATGCTGGACCGCGCCGCGATGGAGTCCGGCACGGACTGACGAGGGACTGACGCCCGTCACCGGTCGTCGTCCCGTCGCGTACGGCGGGCCCCCGCGGATCGTGTTCCGCGGGGGTCCGCCGTACGCGTTCCGCGGGGCCCGCCGCCGTACGCGCGGGAAACGGCCCGCCCGAGGGTGGCGGCTTCACCGCACAGCACGGGGAAAACGGGGCAAGCTGGAGACCATGAACCTGTCCAACCCGGCGCACGGCCTGGACTCCACCAGCGTCATGAACGCCAAGAAGACCCTCCACGAGCTCCTCGGCCGCGCCGGTGTCCTGCGCACCGAGGCCGATGTCCTGATCTCGCTCGTCGAGGCCGGCGCCGTCGCGAGCGCGCGCGCCGAGGTCGGCGCCATCGAGGGCGAGGCGTCACGGGAGCGGGGAGAGCTCTACGGCACCGGCTGGTACGACGGCGCGCGGGCCGTCGGCGACGAACTCTTCCGTATCGCCGAGCGCACCCTGCGCGGCGCGACCGCGCCCACGGGAGCCGCCCAGGGGCCGCGGCCCGAGGACCCCGCGGCGCACCCCCCGGTCGGCCGGATGGACGTGGAGCGCGCGCACGTCGCGGTGACGGCGCTCTATCTCACCTTCACCCAGAAGTCCGAGCTCGAGCCGGAGATGGCGGACGAGGTCCTGATGGCGGTCCTCGGCACGATGAGCGCGCGGGAGCGCGTGGGCTATCCGGGCGTGCTGGAGAAGTTCGCCGAGTCCCACGCGGGACAACTGGCGCGCCTGTACGCGGACTACGGCCCCGGCAGCGGCATCGCCGTCCACGGCCGTCACTCGCTCGCCCACTCCCCCACCAGCATCGCCGTGCTCGAGCGCCTCTCCACCGCGGGCGAGGCGCTGGAGACCGAGTGGGAGGCCGCCGAACTGCCTCCCGGCTGGCTGGACGGTCTGGCGAGCGCCTGGCGGGAACGCGCCGCCGCCCTGCCCGGCACCTCCTGAGAGGTGTCGCGCCGCCGCGGGGCTGCCCGCGGGGTCCGGTCCCGCGCGCCCTTCGCGCGGGACCGCCGAGCGTCGGGGAGGGGTCAGCTGCCGTCGATCAGCGCCTGGGCCAGGTCCGGCGAGAAGACGCCGGCCGGCGGAGAACCGGCCGGGCACTGCGCCGAGTCACCGTCCGAGTCCCCCGGGTTCTTGATCCACAGCAGGTGGTCGGCGCCGCCCGTGCCTGCCTGGGACGGGACGCCCAGCCGGCGCCCGGCCGGATTGCAGAAGCCGACGTGTCCGCTGGCCGGGTCGCCCGGGGTGACGTAGCCGCCGTTGCCGTTGCGTGAGGTGTCCACCACCCAGCCGCTGGTCACGCCGAAGTCGGCCTGGAGCCGTGCGGCGAGGCGCCGGCCGTAGTCGTTCGACTCGGTGGTGCCGTCGAAGTTGGAGACGTTGACGGAGAAGCCGCGGGCCATGGAGACCCCGGCGCGGTTGAGCAGCTCGGCCATCTTCCCCAGGCCGATCCCCTGCGCGCCGGTGCCGTCCGCGCCGAGAGTCCAGGTGAGGTTGCCGGCGTCCAGGTACGTCCGCACGAACTCGCCCTGCTCCCGCAGACGCTGGTTCGCGAACCACAGCGCGTCCAGGCGTGGTTCGAGACCGCCGTTCATGCACGCCTCGTCGGACGCCTGGGGCACCGCGTCCGGCTCCAGGACGACGATCGCCGGACGGCCGGCGAGGCCGAGGGCGAAGTCGGAGATCCACGTCTTGTACGCGGCCGGGCTGCCCGCGCCCCCGGAGGACGGGCCGCCGCAGTCACGGCCGGGGATGTTGTACGCGACCAGGACGGGCACCTTGCCCTTAGCGGCGGCCGCGCCGACGTAGGCGCTCACCTCGTCCCGTACACCGGTCGCGGGGTTCCCGTCCGCGTCCCAGCCGCCGAACCACTTGACGGTGGAGCGGTCCCCGACGGCGGACCGGATCCCGGCGGCACGCGGATCGCCGGGGTGGGCGTCCGCCCAGGCGGTGGCGTTGTTGCGGGGGTCGACGTAGAAGCCCTCGCGGGCGGTGGAGGTGGTCAGGGACACGTTGTCGAGGGTGATGTCGGTCCGCGCGCTCTGGTTGCCGAGCTGGAAGGTGATCTGCCCGGCGGCCGTGTCCAGACCCGAGGTGAACGTCCAGCTGAAGCGCCTGGTCGTGGCGTCGACGCCGAGGGTGCGCGTCAGGGTCGCCGTGTAGGGGGCGTCGGCCAGCTGGACGGTCGTCGCGATCTGGGTCGCCCGCGACGCCTTGGCGTCGAAGGAGAGGGTGTACGTCGCCCCTTTGCGGAGGGTGATTCCTCCCTGCGCGGCCATGGTGGCCCAGGGGTCGCCGAGCCCGGCCTCGACGGTGGCGCGCAGCGCGCCGCCGGTGGTGGTCGCGGAGGCGTTCGCGGTGGCCCACCACGGGGCCAGGCCGGCGGAGAAGCCTCCGTTCACCACCAGTTCGCCGTAGAGAGCCGGGCCGGGAGGGGCGGCGGGAGCCGCGGGGGCGAGAGCGGTGCCCAGCAGGGCGGCGGCGAGTGCCGGCGCGGCGGCGAGGCGCAGCCAACGGTGCGTCACAGTCACGGGGGACGGGTCCTGTTCGGTCGGTGCCGGCCGGCTCCGCCGACCGGAAACGGCGGGAACCGGAGGGCCCCCTCGGCCTCATGATCGCAGAACACGTCGCGGGCGCACCAGACTTCCGGGTCCGCCCGGCCGCCGGCCGGTCCCCGCGGGGCGCGGCGGGCGTCCGCCTCCTCGTGGCCGAGTCCGCCGAGGACGCGTGCCGCCTGGGCGCACTGGAGCGGCTGTCGAGGCCGTGGATCCGGAGCCGGACCGCGTCGCGGAAATCCCTGGTGTCGAGCTGCGACAAGAACCGCGAGCCGAGGCCGCGCGCCGCCTGGCCTGGAGAGCCGCGATCCCTCCGCCTTGCGCCGCGCGCCTTCCCCGACGTCCACCACTCCCGCCCCGAGCCTCCGTGGCGCGTCGCGCAGCCGGGAGCGTGCTGAGCCGGTGGTCTCCACCTCACGAGCCCCTCCTGGTGCCCGGCGGGCACCCCTGTCCACGGGGAACCGTCCGCCGGGCAAAAGTGTTTGACAGGCGTGGACGGCGATGCGGCAAGGTACGTCGCATGCATCAGGAGATCACCGCGGCCGGGGGTCAGCGCCTGGCAGCCGTCCGGGGGACGTCCGCCGGCTCCGCCGACGGGCGCGAGGCGGCGTCCCCGGCGGGGGTCGACGGGGCGCCGGACGACGCCGGCCGCACGATGCCCGCCGCGCGCCCCGCCGGCCTCGCGGCCGGGGGCGCCGGAAGCGGCTCAGGCGTCGGGGGCGGCGCAGGCGTCGAACGGCCGAGCGGAGCGGAGACTCGTCCGATGGCCGGCATGGAGGCGTTCCGGGAAGCGGTCACCGCCTGGGCGGCCGGTGGTCCCGGCGACCCCGCGCGCGATCTGGCCGCGCGGCTCTCCGTCCGTACGGTCGTCCTGCTCGAAGGCCCCAGCGACGCCGCGGCGGTCGACGCGCTGGCCGTGAGCCGCGGCCGGGACCTCGCCGCCGAAGGCATCAGCGTCCTGCCGATGGGCGGCGCGATGAGCGTCGGGCGCTTCGCTCCCCTGCTCGGGCCGTCCGGTCTGGGCCTGCGTCTCATCGGACTCTGCGACGAGGCGGAGCGGCCGTACTACGCCCGCGGGTGGGAGCGGGCCGGCGAGGCGCAGGGGGAGTTCTTCGTCTGCGCGGCGGATCTGGAGGACGAACTCATCCGGGCGCTGGGCGTGTCACGGGTGGAGGAGCTCGTCCGGGCGGAGGGCGACCGGCGTGCCCTGCGGACCTTCCTGCGCCAGCCCGCGCAGAGCGGCCGCACCGATCAGCAGCGGCTGCGGCGCTTCTTCGGGACGAAGAAGGGGCGCAAGATCCGGTACGGCCACGTCCTGGTCGAGGCCCTCGACCAGGATCGCGTCCCCGCCCCGCTCGACGACCTGTTCGCCGCTCTCTGACCCCTCCGCGCCCCTGCTCCGGACGGCCGCGGCAGGAGACCCACCGTCAGCAGAGCCGCCGTCACCCCTCCCGTGACCTGACCGCCACGCCCCCACCTCGGCATCCGACGCCCTTCGCGTCGCCGCGGACTGATCCCGCGGACCGACCCGGAGCCTGGTCCACCAGCCGCTTCAGGGCGATGGTGAGCGGGAGGAGGTGACGGCGTCGGCCGGGATGCCGGACGGGCCCACCGTGTGAGCGCCACCGTGCCGCCGCGCCGCCGTAGGGATTTCTCGGCATCGACGGAACGATGGCCCCGGGCGGTGCCGTTGAACGGGCGGAGAGAAGACCCAAGCTGAGAGGGGCGCGCCATGGACAGCGTGACGAGGAAGAGACTGACAGCCGTGATCACGGCCGCCGGTGCCGTGGTCGTGGCCCTGGGGCTCGTGTGGTTCCAGCCCTGGCGGCTCTGGGTCGACGAGACCGTACGGGAGGAACTGCCCTCCGCCGCGGTGCCCGTGCCGGGATCGCCCACAGCGTCGTCCCACACCGGCGGGCCGACGGCTCCCGCGCCGAGTGCCGGCCCGCGGATCCTCGCCCGGGGATCGCTGATCAGCCACGAGCACGCCACCACGGGCACCGCGAAGATCATCCGATTGGCGGACGGACGTCACACCCTCCGCCTCGAAGGCCTGGACACGAGCAGCGGTCCCGACCTCCGCGTCTGGCTGACGGACGCGCCGGTCAGGCCGGGGACGGCCGGCTGGCGCGTGTTCGACGACGGGAAGCACGTCAGTCTGGGGGCGTTGAAGGGCAACAAGGGAGACCAGAACTACGCGCTGCCCGCCGATGTCGACTGGAGCGCCTACACCAGCGTCAGCATCTGGTGCGATCGCTTCGACGTCTCCTTCGGAGCGGCGGAGCTGGTCCGCGTCTGAACCGGCACGCGTGCGGCGTGGCGGCCGTCGGGGTCGGTGGCGCGGCACTCGCGGACGCCCACCCGCCCCTCACCGGGAGGTCCTTCACCGAGGCGGCCGGAAGCGTGGCCGACGCCCCGCGGCACGGCCGTTCCGGTCAATGGGGCTGCTGCGGCGCCGGGGCGCGGCGGCCGCACGCCGTGGGCGGGGCCGTTTCCCCCCGGGCCGGGCGGGTGTCTATCTGCCCCTGCCGCGCACCAGGAGCGCTCCGCACAGTCCCCCGAGGATGAACATGATGAGGAGGGCCAGGTACAGCGGCATGGTGACGACGGGGATCACCAGGCGGATCGGGACGTCACGGGTGTTCTCGGCGATGAGGACGATGGCGAGGGCGGCGAGGACCAGCATGGTGATCCGGGAGGGCGTCAGGAAGGAGCCGCGTCCCGTGCGGGCGCCCGTCCGTCCATCCGTCCCGCCGGGTGGCTTCCGCGTGTCTTTTCGGCTCATGGGGCAATGATCGGCTCGATCGATCCGCGCCGCTGCGGTGGCCACGGCCACCCGGGTGAACCGCTCACCGGGCCCCGGTGTCTCTCACCTCGTCCGGAGCGGGACGGACCCGCCGTCCGGGCCGGTGCGTGCGGGCGGACGTCCCGGGCGGCCACCTCGACCGCCGCTCCAGGGTGTCGCTGTACGGCTGACGGTGCCCACCGCCCTACCGTGGCCCCTTGGTCCGACAACCGATCCGATCATCGACGAGGGTGAGCGAATGTCTGAGCGGAACACCGGAGAAGTCGCCACGCTGACCGTCCTGGAGCAGGACCGGGCGCTGCTCCTGCGGGCCGCCGGCGGTGTGGAACCGCCGGCGAGCCTCCCGGTGGTGGACGACCGGGGCCGGGTGATCGGCGTCTACACCCTCTCCCCCGGCGACAGCACCGACGACTTCCCTCCGCTGGGCAGCCTGAAGATGGGGCACGACCGGAACGACGAATCGGCCCTGTAGCCGGGTCCCTCCTGCGGGCGGAGGGGCCGGCGCGCCGGGGGCCCGGGCGGTGACGCCCGGCGGGGCCCGGGCCGGCCGTCGGTGACGCCTGGCCCGTCCGCCCGCGGCCACCTCCGCCCCGACGGCGGTGACTCCTCCCGCTGGCAGGGCACGAGCGCGACGTGCGCCACGTGCCGGTCAGCAGCGCGGGACGAGAGCCCTACGGGCCTCTCGCACCGCCTCCTCCGGGTCCAGGCGGGCGCCCTTCTCGTACGCCGCCGCGAAGGCGTCCGCCCCCAGCACGGCCCCTGCCGAGGCGGTGACACGGTCGACGTCGGCGCGCTCGGCGGGCGGCAGTGGGGCACCGGCCCGGCGGCGGGCGGCCGCCGCGGCGCCCAGGAGGACGGCCGCGCGGATGGCGGCGGGGCCGTTGCCCGCCAGGGCGGCCGCCCCGGCGAGGCCCTCCAGGGAGAGGGCAAGGGCGCGGGGCTCGGCGAGGACGCGGGCGATCTCCAGGCCGGCGAGGTGGTGGGAGGCCGCCCCGCGCGCGTCGCCGCGCAGCTCGGCGACGAAGCCGAGTTCGGCCAGGAGCAGGTGGTCGCCCGCCCGGGAGGAGACGTCGGCGTAGCCGTCACGGATGCGCAGCAGGTACGCCTCGGCCCTGTCGAGGTCACCCGAGCGGCGCGCGCCGAGGGCGAGACCCATCTCGGAGTGGATCTCACCGTACTTGTAGCCCTGTTCGACGGCGATCCGGCGCGCCCGCTCGTGCAGGTCGCGGGCGCGGTCCCAGTCGCGGGCGAGCAGGGCGAGCCGGCCGAGACCGGAGAGCCGGGCGGAGACCTCCGCCTCCAGGCCCAACTCCCGAGCCATGCGCAGCCCTTCGTGCTGCCGACGCTCCGCGTCCGGGTACTCGCCCCTGATCTCGGCGAGCGCGGCGAGGGGGGAGACGGTCTGCAACTCGCCCCAGCGATCCCCCAGTTCGCGGAAGAGCAGAGCACTGCGCAGCCCGTCGCGGCCGAGCCCGGCGAGGTCGCCGCGGACCAGCGCGAGCGCGGCGCGCAGGCCGAGCGCGGCGGCGGTGCCCCACCGGTCGCCCGCGTGGGTGAACAGGGTGAGGGCGCGGCTGTTCAGCGCGCCGCCGCCGACCGTGTCCCCCGCGCTGAACAGTCCGTAGGCGCAGAGCCAGAGCGCACGGGCCCGGCGTACGGGGTCCGGGATGGCGTCGGCGAGGCCGTGGCCGTGGTCGTGGCCGTGGTCGTCCACCGTCAAACCTGCTGCCGTGTGATCCCCGGTGAGCAGGGCGAAGGCGGCGTGCAGGAGGGCGAGTTCGGCGCGTGCGGGAGGGCGGCGGTCCGCGGATCTGGAGAAGGCGGGCTCGGTGCTGTCCGAAGCGGCATCGGCACGGTCCGGGGCGGGACCGGCGCTGCCCGGGGCGGGACCGGCGCTGTCCGGGGCGCCGCCCGTCGCGGCGAGAATCACGCCCAGGCCGCGGCGGGCCTCCGTGAGGCGGCCGCGCAGCAGCCACCACCAGGCCAGGGCGGTGGCCAGCCGGACCGCCTCCTCCGGCTCGCCCGCGGCCGCCCGGCGCACCGCCTCGTCGAGCGCCGAGCGCAGGTTGCCGGCCTCGGCGTCCAGTCGGGCCAGCCAGGTGCGCTGCTCGGCGCCGCGCAGCCGCGGCTCGGCGTGCTCGGCCAGGGCCCGGTAGTGGCGAAGATGCCGGCCCTGTACGGCGGAGAGGTCCTCCCGCTCGTGGAGCCTCTCGGTCGCGTACGCGGCGACGGACTCCAGGAGCCGGTAGCGGGGGCCGGTGGGCCCGTCCACCACGACCACGAGGGACCGGGCGACCAGCCGGGTGACGAGGTCGAGCACCTCGTCCCGGGCGACGCCGTCTCCCGCGCAGACCGCTTCGGCCGCGGCCAGGTCGCAGCCGTCGCCAGGGACGGCGAGGCGGCGCAGGACGATGCGTTCCGGCGGGCTCAGCAGCTCCCAGCTCCAGTCGATCACCGCCCGCAGCGTCTGCTGGCGGGCCGGGGCGCCGCGCTGCCCGAAGGTCAGCAGCCGGAAGCGGTCGTCGAGCCGTGCCGCCAACTCCCGTACACCGAGGGCGCGTACGCGGGTGGCGGCAAGCTCCAGCGCGAGCGGGATGCCGTCGAGCCGACGGCATATCTCGGCGACGGCCCGGCGCTCGGGCGCGTCCGGCGTGTCCGGGTCGCGCGGGAAGCCGGGAGTGGCGGCGGCCGCGCGCTCCATGAACATCCGCACCGCGTCGGCGGGCGGCAGCGGCTCGACCAGGAACACCGCCTCGCCCGCCAGGCCCAGCGGCTCCTGCCCGGTGGCGAGGACTCGCAGGCCGGGGGCGGTGCGCAGGAGCGACTGGGTGAGTTCCGCGGCGGCCTCGACGACGTGCTCGCAGTTGTCCAGGACGAGGAGCGTACGGCGGTCGCGCAGGGCGACGGCGAGGCGGTGCGGCGGGGAGGGGGCCCCGGCGCCGGTGCCGCCCGGCGCCGCGTGCGGGGCGTCGTCGCGGATGCCGAGGGTGGCGGCGACGATCTGGGCCAGGTCGGCGGGAGTGCCGGCGCGGATGCCGGAGAACTCCACGAACCAGGGCCCGTCCGCCGGTTCGCCGGCCCGGTCACCGTCCCGCTCGGCGGTGGCCGCCGCCACGGCCAGCCGGGTCTTGCCGACGCCGCCGGGTCCGGTGAGCGTCACCAGCCGTGTGCCGGCGAGCAGCCGGGATATCTCCGCGAGCGCCTGGCCCCGGCCGACGAGGGGTGTGAGGGGGACGGGAAGGGTGCCGAGGGAGGGTCCGGAGTGGGGGGCGGCCGTGCTCGACCGGGCATCCGCCGTGTGCGGGATGGCCACGGTGGACGGGACACCGGCGGGGCGCGGGGGGACGCCGCCCGACGGCGTACCCGTGGCCTGCGGGGCGCCCGCGAAGGACGGCGTACCCGCGCCGTGCGGGGCGGCCGCGCCGGACGGCGTACCCGCGCCGTGCGGGGCGGCCGCGCTCGATCGGGCGCGTTCGTCCGGGGTGGCCGCGCTACGCCGGGCACCCGCGTGCGGGGTGGGCGCGGCGCCATGTGCCGGGGCGAGGTCCGCCCACCCCGCGGAGCCGCCCGACGAAGCCCCGTACGCGTACGCCTTCGCGCTCAGCCACGGCTCCTGCCGCAGCACCGCCCCGTGCAGCGCTGCCAGCTCGGGGCTCGGGTCGACCCCCAGCTCCCCCGCAAGCCGGGTGCGCAGGTCCTCGTACGAGGTGAGCGCCTCGCTCTGGCGCCCTGCCGCGTACAAGGCCCTCATCTGCACGGCGCGCAGGCGCTCCCGCAGCGGGTGGAGCACCACGAGGCCGGCGAGCTCCCCGGCGAGGAGCGCGTGCTCCCCCGCCTCCAGGCGTGCCTCCGCCTGTTCCTCCAGCACGGAGAGGCGCTGCTCGGCGAGGCGCCGGGCGGCCTCCCGTACGAACAGGCCGTCCGCGAAGTCGGCGTACGCCGGTCCCCGCCACAGCTCCAGGGCCTCGGTGAGCAGCGCGGCCCGCGCGCGGGGGTCCCGGACGGGGCGGGCCTCGGTCACCAGGGCGCGGAAGCGTACGGCGTCCACGTCGTCGCCCGTGTCGAGCCGCAGACGGTAGCCGGGGGGCCGGCGGACCACCCGGTCGCGGCCGATGACCCGGCGCAGCTGGGAGACCTTGGCCTGGAGGGCGCCCGAGGGCCTGCCCGGAGGCGCGTCGCCCCACAGGTCGTGGATGAGGCGGTCGGTGGACACCGGTTCCCCGTCGTGTGCCAGCAGGTCCGCCAGCAGGGCCCGCACCTTGACTTCGGGGACTCTGACCTCCCGCCCCTCGCCGTCCCACACCACGAGTGGCCCGAGTACCCCAAACCGCATAGCGGCCACCGTACATGTCCGGTGGAGCGGTGCCCGGCGGTCGGCCGCCCCGAAGGTTTTCCGCAGGTTTCCCGAAGGGCCGGGGCGCAGAGTCGTCTCCGCCGGTGGCCACGCCGAACCGCCTCCGCCGCCGCCACCACCATCCGTCCCCGCGCCCCCTCTCCTTTTCGGAACCACGGACATCTGGAGCACACCCCCATGAGCACCGCACCCGACGCGGCGCCCGCCGCCGCTGTGGCACGGGAGCCGAAGCACGGGGGCGTCGAACAGCAGAGGCTTCCGCTCTTCGCACTGCTGGCCCTCGCCACCGCCGTCTTCGTCACCAGCCTCACCGAGACCCTGCCCGCCGGCCTGCTGCCCGCGATGAGCCGGGACCTTCGGGTGAGCGAGTCCGCGACCGGCCAGACGGTCACCGTGTACGCGATCGGCACCGCCCTGACCGCGATCCCGCTCACCGCGGCCACCGCGGGCTGGCGGCGCAAGAGGCTGCTGCTCACGGCCATGGGCGGGTTCGCCCTCGGCAACACCGTGACGGCCGTGTCGTCGGTCTTCGAAGTGACGATGGCGGCCCGGTTCGTCGCCGGCGTCGCGGCCGGTCTCGCCTGGGCCCTGCTCGCCGGGTACGCCCGCCGCCTGGCCCCCGTCCACCTCCAGGGCAAGGCGATGGCCGTCGCCATGGCCGGCATCCCCGTCGCACTCTCCCTCGGCGTCCCCGCCGGTACGTTCCTCGGCGACTGGCTGGGCTGGCGAGTGGCCTTCCTCGCGATGACGGCCCTCACCGTCGTGCTGCTGGCGTGGATCTTCGCGGCCGTACCGGACCATCCCGGCCAGGGGCGCGGCGCGCGGCCGAGGCTGCTGCCGACCCTGCGCATCCCCGGAGTCACCCCGGTCCTCTTCGTCACGCTGGTCTTCGTCCTCGCCCACACCATCCTGTACGCGTACATCGCCACCTATCTCGACGACCTGGGCCTGGGCGGCTCGACCGGTCTGATCCTGCTGGTCTTCGGCGCCGCCTCGCTGGCGAGCATCTGGATCGTCGGCGCGCGGATCAACCGCCGGCTGCGCGGCCTCACCGTCGGCGGCGCCCTGCTCGTCGCCGTCGCCGCGCTGCTCCTGGCCGTCCTCTCCGACATCACCGCACTCGTCTACGCCGCCACGGTGCTGTGGGGTCTCGGCTGGGGTGGCGTGCCCACCTTGCTGCAGACCGCCGTCGGTGACGCGGGCGGCGAATCGGCCGACGCGGCCCAGGCCATGCTCGTCACACTGTGGAACGTGGCGATGGCGGGCGGCGGCATCGTCGGCGGCATCCTGCTCGACGTGATCGGCAGCGAGTCCTTCCCCTGGGCGGTTCTGCTGCTCCTGCTGCCGGTGATCGCGGTCGTGCTCCACGCCCGGCAGGCGGGCTTCCCCGCCCGGCGCCCGGTGGTGCCGGCGGAGGAGTCCCCCGCCCCGGCGGCATGACACGGAAACCCCCGGCACCGCCTGCGCGGCGTGAACACCTCGTGAAGCGGTCCCGGCCGACCTGTGCGGACGCCGCCCCGCGCGGGCACGCCCGGAGAACCACCGCCCCGCCCCACCGCCCCCACCGTCCCGCGCCGGACCCCAGAAGGAGACCGCACCGTGCCCGCCACCACCAGGAAACAGGTGCATCTCGCCGCGCAGCTGCCCGGCATCCACAACGTGACCGTCTGGTCGGACCCGCGTTCCGGGAGCCAGATATCTCCCGACTCCTTCATCCGGCTCGCGCAGACCGTCGAGCGCGGCAAGTTCGACTTCTTCTTCCTCGCCGAAGGGCTGCGGCTGCGCGAGCACAAGGGGCGGGTCTACGACCTGGACATCGCGGGGCGCCCGGAGAACCTGACCATGCTGAGCGCCCTGGCCGCCGTCACCACCCGTCTGGGCCTCGCCGCCACGGTCAACGCCACCTTCAACGAGCCGTACGAGGTGGCGCGCCGGTTCGCCACCCTGGACCGGCTCAGCGGCGGGCGGGCCGCCTGGAACGTGGTCACCAGCCACGACGCGTTCACCGGCGAGAACTTCCGCCGGGGCGGCTTCCTGCCCGAGGCCGACCGCTACACCCGGGCCGCCGAATTCCTCACCGTCGCACGGAAGTTGTGGGACAGCTGGGCGGAC
Source organism: Streptomyces sp. NPDC053755 (assembly GCF_040677675.1). NCBI lineage: Bacteria > Bacillati > Actinomycetota > Actinomycetes > Kitasatosporales > Streptomycetaceae > Streptomyces > Streptomyces sp. NPDC053755. Next base: position 48,159 of record NZ_JBFASK010000005.1, read on the forward strand.
GGCGACCTGAAGGCCGATGCGGCCGGCGGCGCGTTCGTCACGCCGGGGGCCGGCCGCTTCGCCCACCGGGGGCGGCACTTCGACATCTCCGGCCGGTTCACCACCCCGCCCGGCCCGCAGGGCCACCCGGTGATCATCCAGTCCGGCGAGTCGGACGCGGGCCGGGAGTTCGCCGCCTCCGACGCCGAGGTCGTCTTCAGCAGACACAACCGGATCGACGCGGCCCGGGACTTCTACCGGGACGTGAAGCGGCGCCTGGCCGCGTACGGCCGGAGCCCCGACGATCTGCTGATCCTCCCCACCGCCGGCGCGGTCGTCGCGGACACCGACGAGGAGGCCGCCGCGTACGCGGAGGAGATCAGCCGGGAGCTGGTGAGCCCGCAGACCGCGATCGCCCACCTGGAGGCGGTCTGGGGCCGTGACCTGTCCGCCTACGACCCCGACGGGCCGCTGCCCGACATCGATCCTGAGGACGAGGCCCACTTCCTGAAGGGGCACACCGTCTTCCGCAGGGACCGGGCGGAGACGGCGCGGCAGTGGCGCAGGCTCGCGGAGGAGCGGAATCTCTCCATCCGGGAGCTGGTCATCGAGGTCGGCGGACGCCAGACGTTCGTCGGCAGCCCCCGGACGGTCGCCGACGCCATCGACGACTACGTACAGACCGAGGGCGCCGACGGTTTCGTCCTCGTCCCCCACCTCACCCCGGGCGGCCTCGACGACTTCGTGGAGCGGGTCGTGCCGATCCTCCAGGAGAAGGGCGTCCACCGCGGCGATTACACCGGCACCACGCTCCGGGACCACCTGGGTCTGTCCGCCGCACCCCGCCCCGCCGGGTGGGGCGGCCCCGCAAAGGCCTCGGGCGACAGGCACGACGACAAGGAGACCTCCGCATGACCGGCACGATCGGCGCGCCAACGGGCACGACCGGCGCGACAACCGGCACGTCCGCCACCTCCGGCCCGTCCGGCACCGTCGACGTCTCCGGCGCGACGCCCGGCCCGTCCGCCGGCTCGGTTACCGCCGGCGCCGCCGGCTCCCCCAGCTCCCCGCTGCACCTGGCCGTCGCGCTGGACGGCGCGGGCTGGCACCCGGCGGCCTGGCGTGAGACGGAGGCACGGCCCGGTGAGCTGCTCGACGCCCCCTACTGGGCCGGCCTGGTCGCCGAGGCCGAGCGCGGCCTGCTCGACTTCGTCACCTTCGAGGACGCCCTCGGCCTCCAGTCCGCCGCCTTCCACCTCCCCGACGACCGCACCGACCAGGTCAGGGGCAGCATCGACGCGGTGCTGCTCGCCGCCCATCTCGCCCCGCTCACCACCCGCATCGGCCTGGTCCCCACCACCAACGTCACCCACACCGAACCGTTCCACCTGGCCATCGGCATCGCGACCCTCGACCACGTGAGCCGGGGTAGGGCCGGCTGGCGCCCGCAGGTGTCGTCCCGCGCGGCCGACGCCGCGCACTTCGGCCGCCGCACCACGCCCCTGCTCACCGAGGAGGACGTGACCGAACCGGAGCTGATCTCCCGGCGCCTGCACACCCTCTTCACGGAAGGCGCAGAGGTGGTGGAGACGGCACGGCGGCTCTGGGACAGCTGGGAGGACGACGCGGAGATACGGGACGCGGCGACGGGCCGCTTCCTCGACCGCGACAAGGTCCACCCCGTCGACTTCGAGGGCAGCACCTTCAGCGTGAAGGGCCCGTCGATCACCCCGCGCACCCCGCAGGGCCAGCCCCTGGTGGTGAGCCTCGCGCACGCCACCACGCCGTACGAGTTCGCGGCGCTCGGCTCGGACGTCGTCGCCGTCACCCCGCACGACCGGGCCGGCGCGGCGGCGATCCTCGCCCGGATCTCCGAGGCGGTGGAGCGAACCGGCCGGGACGTGGAGGATCGCCCTCTCCGGGTCTTCGCGGACCTCGTCGTCCTCCTGGACGGCGAACCGGGCGCGGCCGCCCGGCGCACGTCCCGCCTGGACGCGGCGGCCGGAGGCAGGCTCGCCTCCGACGCCCGGATCTTCGCCGGCACCCCCGCCGAACTGGCCGACCTGCTGCTCGACTGGCGCTCCACCGGCCTGGACGGCTTCCGCCTGCGGCCGGCCGCCCTTCCGCACGACCTCGAAGCGATCACCCGGGGCCTGGTCCCGGAGCTGCAACGGCGCGGGGCGTTCCGTACGGAGTACACCTCCACCACGCTGCGCGGCCACCTGGGACTGACACGCCCCACCAGCCGCTACGCGAAAGCCGGTTGAGCGCCACCATGGGGGCCTGGCGCACACGGGCCACCCGAACTATGGTGTCCCACCACATACGCCCCTGACCTGCCCCTTCCTACGGTGTGGCGACACCGAAACGTCCCCGTACCTGCCTGGAAGTGGTGCACATGGCCGCCGCAACGCCCTCCCCGACGCCACCGAACTCGCTCAAGCGCATCGTCGCCGCCTCCCTCATCGGCACCACCATCGAGTGGTACGACTTCTTCCTCTACGGCTCAGCCGCCGCGCTGGTCTTCAACAAGCTGTTCTTCCCGGATTCCGATCCGCTGGTCGGCACGCTGCTGTCGTTCCTGACGTACGCGGTCGGATTCGCCGCCCGGCCGCTGGGCGCGCTCGTCTTCGGGCACTACGGGGACCGGCTCGGACGCAAGAAGCTGCTGGTGCTCAGCCTGTTGCTGATGGGAGGCGCCACCTTCGCCATCGGGCTGCTGCCGACACACGCCACCGTCGGGTCCGCCGCGCCGCTGCTGCTCACCGCGCTGCGGCTGGTGCAGGGCTTCGCGCTCGGCGGGGAGTGGGGCGGGGCGGTCCTGCTGGTGTCGGAGCACGGGGACGCCGAGCGGCGCGGCTTCTGGGCCTCGTGGCCGCAGACCGGCGCGCCGGCAGGCCAGTTGCTCGCGACCGGTGTGCTGTCCGCGCTGACCGCGCTGCTCTCCGACTCCGCCTTCCTCTCGTGGGGCTGGCGCATACCCTTCCTGCTCTCCGGTGTGCTGGTCATCGTCGGCCTGTGGATCCGCCTCTCGGTGGACGAGTCGCCCGTGTTCAAGGCGGCACTCGCCGCGGCCGAGGAACGCAAGGCGGCGGCGGGACAGGTGGAGAAGATGCCGCTGGTCGCCGTCCTGAAGCACCACTGGCGCGATGTGCTCGTCGCGATGGGCGCGCGGATGGCGGAGAACATCAGCTACTACGTGATCACCGCGTTCATCCTCGTCTACGCCACGACCTCGGTGGGCCTGACCAAGCAGACCGCGCTGAACGCCGTCCTGATCGCCTCCGCCGTCCACTTCGCCGTCATCCCCCTGTGGGGCGCGCTCTCCGACCGGATCGGCCGCAAGCCCGTCTACCTCATCGGCGCGGTCGGTGTCGGCGCCTGGATGTTCCCGTTCTTCGCGCTCATCGACACCGGGAGCTTCGGCAGCCTGCTGCTCGCCGTCACCGTCGGCCTGGTCCTGCACGGTGCGATGTACGCCCCGCAGGCCGCGTTCTTCTCCGAGATGTTCGCGACCCGGATGCGCTACTCCGGGGCCTCCATCGGCGCGCAGTTCTCCTCGGTCGCCGCCGGCGCTCCGGCGCCGCTGATCGCCACGGCGCTGCTCGCGGATCACGGCTCCTCGACACCGATCGCCCTCTACGTGATCGCCGCCGCGCTCCTGACGGTCGTCGCCGTCGCCTGCGCTCGCGAGACCCGCAACCTCGACCTCTCCGAGGTGGCCGAGGACGCCGCGCCGGCCACGGCCCCGGTTCGCGCGGACGCCTGATCCTTGACGCGTCGACGCGAAGGGCGCCGGTTCCCGCAAGGGGCCGGCGCCCTTCGCGTGCGTGCCTCAGCGGCTGACCGCCGGGGCCATGGCGTGCAGCCGCAGGGCCAGCTGGATCTCCAGGGCGCGGGCCGGGGACTGCCAGTCGGGTCCGAGGAGCCGTCCGATCCGTTCGATGCGCTGGGCCACGGTGTTCACATGGACGTGGAGATCGTCCTTCGTCCGGGCGGGGCTCATGCCGCTCGCGAAGTACGCGTCCATCGTCCGCACCAGGTCCGTGCCACGGCGCGCGTCGTAGGCGACGACCTCACCGATCGTGCGCTCGACGAAGCCCTGGATGTCCCGGCCGTCGGCGAGGAGCAGGCCGAGGAACCCCAGGTCCTCGGCGGCCGCGCCCTCTCCGGAGCGGTGCAGCAGACGCAGCGCGTCCAGGCAGCGGCGGGCCTCGTCGTACGCGGTGGCGACCCGGCCCGGCCGGGCGAAGGGGGCCTCCAGGGGGGCGGAGGCGCCGACCGTGACCGGCTCGCGCACGGCGCCGCCGAGGTGTCGGGCGGTCTGCCGGGCCAGGTCGGCGGCGCTCTCCCCCCGGCCGAGGGGAAGCAGCAGCACGGTGCCGCCGTCGCGTGCGGAGGCGAGGCCGTGCCGGGTGGCGGCCAGGTGCGAGGCGCCGGACCAGAGCCGCTGCCGGTCCGCGCTCTCCCGCACGCCGCTCTCGCCGTCGCCGCCGGCTCCGCCCCGGTCGATCCGGGCGGCGAGGACCACGTGGGGCGCGTCGACGTCGGTACGCAGTCGGGCGGCCCGCTCGCGCAGCAGGCGGCGGTCGCGGTCGGGGGCGTCGAGGAGGTCGTCGAGCAGTTCGCCGCGCACGCGCTGCTCCGCCTCGCCCGCCGAGCGGCGGGCCAGCAGGAGCAGCGAGGTGACGAGGGCGGCCCGCTCCAGCGTCCGCTGGTCGACGGGGTCGAGCTCCGGCTGGCCGCTCAGGACCAGGGCGCCGAAGGTCTCGCCGCCGGCCGACACGGCGGCCACCCACTGGTCGCCGTCCCGGAGCGCGCGGCCGTCGGCGAGCGGGGCGGAGCTCCGGGCGCCCTCGACGAACTCGACCGCGCCGCCGAGGACTTCGGAGACCGCGCTCGCGACGTCGAGGACGCCGCCGCCGCGCAGCACCAGCTCGGTGAGCCGGTCGTGCACCTCCGAGGCACGTTCGATGACCCCGCTGTGCTCGCGGATGATGTCGTTGGCACGCTCCAGTTCGGCGAGGGCCGAGCGGGTCTCGGCGAGGAGGTTGGCCGTGTCGATGGCGACGGCGGCGTGCGCGGCGAAGGAGCCGAGCAGGGCGACCTGCTCCCGTTCGAAGACGCGCGCGCGCCGGTCGGCGGCGAAGAGCACGCCGATGACCTGGCTGCCCAGGGTCAGCGGGACGCCGAGGATGGCGACGAGCCCTTCGTCCCCGACGGCGGTGTCGATCGTGCGGGTGTGCTGGAAGCGCGCGTCGTCGAAGTAGTCGTCGGTGACGTAGGGGCGGGCGGTCTGGGCGACCAGGCCGCCGAGCCCTTCGCCCATGCCGAGGCGGAGCTGCTGGAAGCGCGCGGACACCGAGCCCTCGGTCACGCGCATGTAGGTGTCGCCCGCGACGGGGTCGTTGAGGCTGAGGTAGGCGACCTCGGTCCCGAGGAGGGAGCGGGCCCGCTGGACGATGGCGCGGAGCACCGCGTCGAGGTCGCGCAGTCCCGCGAGGTCGTGGGCGGTCTCGAAGAGGGCGGAGAGCTCGGCCTCGCGGCGCCGTCGCCCTTCCAGCTCGGCCCGGACGCGCAGGGCGAGCTGCTTGGCCTGCTCGAGTCCGGCCAGCGCCTCGGGGCCCGCGCCGCTCGCGCGGGCGAGCAGCACGGGCCGGTCGTACGCCTCCGTCGCGGCTCCTCGGGCGAGGAGCTCCAGGTAGGAGACCTGTTCGTGGGACATGGACACAGGGATACCTGCCGTACGGGTGATCGCACCAGCCCTGTGGACGACCCTCAGTGTGCGGTCCAGCCGCCGTCGAGGGTCAGGGAGGTGCCGGTGATGAAGGAGGCCTGGGGAGTGCAGAGGTAGAGCACCGCTTCGGCGACCTCGTCCGGCTCGATAAGCCGCTTGAGCGCCGAGTCCTTCAGGAGGACCTCGGTCAGGACCCGCTCCGGCGGGATGGAGTGGGCGGCCGCCTGGTCGGCGATCTGCCGTTCGACCAGGGGCGTACGCACATAGCCGGGGTTGACGCAGTTGGAGGTGACCCCCCGCGCGGCGCCTTCGAGCGCGGCGGTCTTGGAGAGTCCTTCGAGACCGTGTTTGGCGGCCACATAGGCGGACTTGTAGGCGGAGGCGCGCAGACCGTGGACGGAGGAGAGGTTGACGATGCGGCCCCAGCCCTGGGCGTACATGTGCGGCAGGGCGCCCCTGATCAGCCGGAAGGGGGCTTCCAGCATCACGGTGAGCACGGTGTGGAAGACGTCCGGCGGGAACTCCTCGATGGGGCGGACCAGCTGCAGTCCGGCGTTGTTGACGAGGATGTCGGCGCCCGCGGCGGCGGCCTCCGCGGCGTCCAGGTCGGTGAGGTCCAGGATCTGCGGCTCGACCGTGCCGGCCAGACCGGTGGCCTGCTCGGCGAGGGCGGCGAGCCCCTCGGCGGCGCGGTCGACGGCTCTGACCCGGGCCCCGGCGGCGGCGAGCCGGAGCGCGCAGGCGCGTCCGATGCCCCCGGCCGCGCCGGTGACGAGCGCGCTGCGGCCGGTGAGGTCGAGCGTCACGTGTGCGGGGCTGGGCCCCGGCGCGGGCACCGGCTGCCCGGCCGGGATCCTCGCCGGGCGGGACGGCGGGACCGGGGCCGGAGCCGCTGCGGGGCCGGAGGTGGTGGGGGCGCTCATGCTCCGCACCTTATGAAGCGCCCCACCGTCAACCGATGTGTGCCGGGCCCATACTTCCGCTCGATGGCGTGGTGTCGAACCATGTGGGTTCGTCGGCGAGCGCCTGCTCGATCCGGAAGTGCGAGAACCGCTTCATCTCGGGGAGCCCGTCCCTCTCGAACCAGCCGACGTCCGTGGACTCCTCGTCGTTGACCCGGGCCTCGCCGCCGACGGCCCGACACCGGAACGAGATGTCCATGAACTGGCACTGGTCGCCGTTGGGATAGACGACGGGCTTGCGCAGCGTCTGGACCAGCACGACCCGCTCGACCTCGCAGCGCACCGCGGTCTCCTCGTACACCTCGCGCACCGCGCAGTCGGCGGGCTGCTCGCCGGGCTCGACGATGCCGCCGATGATCGACCACAGGCCGTTGTCGGCCCGCCGGCCGAGCAGGACGCGGCCCTGCTCGTCGAAGACGACGGCGCTCACGCCGGGCAGGAACAGCAACTGGTGGCCGGCGCTGGCCCGCAGCTCGCGGATGAAGTCAGGTGTACCCATGCGTCGACCCTAGAGGTTGGCAGATCAGGCGCGGGCCTGGCGGCGGGCGCGCAGGAGGCGGAGCGCCGACCAGCCGAGACCGGCGGCGGCGAGGCCGGCCAGGAGCGCCTCGGGCAGGGTGCCCACGCGGGTGGCCGGGGTGAGTGAGGAGCGCAGCGGGACCTCGTCGACCAGCACGTCGGGGGTGAACATCCGCGACTCCCGCACGATCTTCCCGTCCGGCATGATGATCGCGCTGACGCCGCTGGTGACGGGCACGACCACGGCCCGGCTGTGCTCGACGGCCCGGACCCGGGACATCGCCAGCTGCTGGTAGGTCATCTCGCTGCGGCCGAAGGTGGCGTTGTTGCTCGGTACGGTGATCAGCTGGGCGCCGTGGGTGACGGTGTCCCGCACGGCCCAGTCGAACGCGGCTTCGTAGCAGGTGGCCAGGCCGACGCGCGTCCCGGCCAGATCGAAGACGCCGATCGCGTCGCCGGGCCCGAAGTCACGGCTCACCCGGTCCACGTCGCTGTTGAAGAGCCGCACGAAGGACCGCATCGGGATGTACTCGCCGAAGGGCTGGACGTGCCGCTTGTCGTAGGTGGCGACGGGGCCCTTCTCCGGGTCCCACTCGATGAGGGTGTTGCGCAGCTTCCCGGTCTCGGGGGCGATGACCGCGCCGATCACGGTCGGGACGCCGATCGCCCCGACCGCCTCGTCGATGACGTCCCGGGCGTCGGGGTTGGCCAGGGGATCGATGTCGGAGGAGTTCTCCGGCCACAGCACGAAGTCCGGCCGGGGCTCGCGGCCGGCCTTGACGTCCGCGGCGAGTTCCTTGGTCCGGGCGGCGTGGTTGTCCAGGACGGCGCGCCGCTGGGAGTTGAAGTCGAGGCCCAGCCGGGGCACGTTGCCCTGCACCGCGGCGACGGTGGCGGTACCGTCCTGCGCCGAGTCGTCGACTAGGGGCAGCGCGGCCACAGCGCCGGTGACCGGGACCAGGACGGCGAGGACGGCCGCGGCGAGGGGACGGGGCGCGAGGGCGCCGGTCGCCCGGCGGGCGCGGAGCTGCCGCACGGTCTCGTACAGGCCGAACCCGCAGAGCGCGACGGCGAACCCGAGCACCGGTGTGCCGCCCACGGCGGCCAGCGGCAGGAAGACTCCGTCCGCCTGCCCGAAGGCGATCTTGCCCCAGGGGAACCCGCCGAACGGGACACGCGCGCGTGCCGCCTCGGCGAGGATCCACACCGCGGCCGCGAACACCGGCCAGGCGGGCAGCCGCGAGACGACCGCGATTCCCAGCCCGGCGGCGGCCACGAACAGCGCCTCCACCGCCGCGAGGGCGACCCACGGCACCGGGCCGACCTCCTCGCCCGTCCAGACGAGCAGGGGCAGCAGGAAGCCGAGGCCCGCGAGATAGCCGAGGCCGAACCCGGCGCGCGGCCGACGGGCCCGCAGAGCCCAGCCGAGCAGCGCGAAGCCGGGCAGCGCGAGCCACCACAGCGGGCGGGGCGGGAAGCTCAGGAAGAGCAGGAGCCCGGACAGCGCGGCGGCGCCCGGCCGCACGAGACGGCGTCCGAGACGCCGCAGCCGGCGGCCGGCGGCCGGTTCGGGTTCCGCGGCGGGGCCGGAGGCGTCGACGGGGGTGAAGGTGGTGCTCACACGCGGAGTCTACGGCGCGGCACGCCGTCGGCAGGAGTCCGGTCCAGACCTCTTCGCCATGGGGGGCGGGCGTCGCCGTCCCCATCCGCTGCAACGTTTCTGCGCATTCCCTCCACAAACCCCCGGCTCCCCCGTTACGGTGTCGGCCAGGCTGATCGGGGGTCGACGGGGATGACTGCACCACCTGCGGCTGAGCGGGTGGCCGCGCGCGAGCGCGGCCGGGCGCCGGACGTCGCCGGGGTGGTGATCCTGGGCGCCTGCGCGGCGTGGTCGCTGGTCAGCGCCGCCGGACGCGAGGCCCGCCCGGAGGGGATCCTCCTCGCCGTCCTCGCCCTCACCGCCGGATACGCCTGCGGCCGGATCTGCGGCACCCTCCTGCCCGTCGCCGCGGCGGCTGCCGCGTCGCTCGCCGCGCTCGGCCTGGCGCTCGCCTCGGGACCCGGCGTGCCGGGTGCCACTCCGGCGGCTTCCGTGCCGCCCGGGCACACGGGAGCGGCCGCCGCGCTGCTCGTCCTCGCGGCCGGCGCGGCCTGTGGCGCGGCCGTGGCGGCCGGCTCGGGGCCCGCGCGGCTGGTGCTGCGGGGGCTGGCGCTCGCGGTGGCGGGTGTGGCGGTGGCGCTGGGCTCGGTGGTGGGCGCGCTGGCGGCGCTGGGTGTCCTGCTCTGCTCGCTGGCGGCGGTACGCATGCGGCGCCGGGCCCTCGGGCTCGCGGGGCTCGCGCTGGCGTCGGGTCTGGTGGTGGGGGCGTCCTGGGCGGTGGCGGAGGACGCCTTGCCCGAGGGCCTCACGGTGTCGCTGGAGGGCCAGCTGACCGGCCACCGGGTCCTGCTGTGGCGGGACGCCGTGGCGCTGGCGGAGGAGAACCCCTTCCTGGGCGCCGGTCCCGACCGGTTCGGGGCGCTGAGCCCGACGTCCCGGGAGACGCTCGCGGCGGACGGCAAACCGCATTCCGCGCCCCTCCAGCAGGCGGCGGAGCAGGGCGTTCCGGGAGTGGTGCTCCTCGGGGCGGCGTACGGCTGGCTGGTGTGGGGCCTGGGAGTCTCGCCGCGCTCGACGGCGGTGGCCCTGACGGCCGGCGCCACCCTGACGGCGCTCGCCGCCCTGGCGGCGGTGGGCAACGCCCTGAGCTTCACACCCGTGACCGCGGGCATCGGCCTCCTCGCGGGCCTCGCGACGGCCCGCTCCCCCGCCCCGGACCCGGACGGCGGATGGCGGGCCGGCGTACGGGGCGACACGTAAGCCCGCGAGCTCCCGGGCACGCCGCCGTCGCGAGGCCGGACGAGAGCCTCAGCGCCCGGACGCCGGCGGCGCCACGGGACCGGCGCGGAAGCGGGCAGGGGAACGAGCGCCCGGGACGACGGCGTACCAGACACGAGCCCGGGACATCGGCGTACGGGACGAGACCCCGGCCCGGCGGGCCGGACGAGTTCCGGAACCGGCGCTGCGGCTACGGCTCCGCCCGTCTCACGCGCTCGTCGGCCCCGTCGTGGTCGGAGGTGCCGGGGGGATGGTGGGGCCGGTGGGAGCGATCGGCTCCTCGGGCACGGCTCGGGCCGCGGCGGAGGCACGGGCCAGCCGGTCGCGGATGACGCGGACCGCCTCCTCCGCGTCGTCGACCGTGACGGTGAACGCGCGCCCGTCGTCCAGTTCCAGCACGAGCGCCTCGCCCCTGCGGACGATGACCCCCGTGCCCTTCTCGGGGCGCCAGCGGTAGCCCCAGCCGCCCCAGTGACGCGGTGTGACCGGCGCGACCTCGACGCCGACCACCTGCGACAGCGGGATCCGGCGGCGCGGAAGGCCGACGTGGCCGCAGCGGACCTCCAGCGCGGTGTCGTCGACCTTGACCGCCACATGGACGAACGCGAGGGTGCCGAACATCATGAGGAGCCCCGCCGCCACGCACCCGATCACCGACATGAGCAGCGGGGCGATGCCGGACGTCCACGGAGAGTCCACGGCCAGCTCGATGCCGAGCGCGACGAAGGCGGCGCCCGCGATCGCGAGGACCCACTGGATGCGGTTGGTCGCGCGACCGGTCCACACCTCGGGAACCGGAACGTCGGAGCTCAGGGGCCGGGGATGGTGGGGGTGACGGCGATGGTCCCTCATGGCTCGCAGCCTACTCACACTCCGCTCGCGCGGCTCGGCGCCCGCCGCACCCGGGGTACGTCAGCGGGCCGGGGTTGCCACTCCGAGCAGACGGCCTTCCGCGTAGCTCAGGGCGGCGGCCGGCAGCCGGGAGGGCCGTCCGCTGTGGATCACGGTCAGGTCGCCGACGGGGGCCGCGGTGGGAGCGGGCTCGGCGCCGATACGGCGCAGGGCCTGTGCGGCGACTGCCCCGGCCGAGCCGTGGAAAACCACCGGCGGGAGGTCGGTGTGCTGGACCGCCGCGCGGATGCGCTCGGCGACCAGCTCGTAGTGGGTGCAGCCGAGGACGAGGGCGCGGACGTCCCGCGGGGTGAGGGCCGCGGCGGCGGCGACGGTCCGCTCGACCGCCGCCGGGTCGGCCTTCTCGACGGCGTCGGCGAGACCGGGGCAGGGCACCTCGGTGACCTCGGCCCCGTCGGCGAACTCGCGGATGAGTCCGCGCTGGTACGGGCTGCCCGTCGTGCCGGGGGTCGCCCAGATGGCGATCCTCCCGCCGTCCGAGGCGGCCGGCTTGATCGCCGGGACGGTGCCGATCACCGGGATCCCCGGCTCCAGCGCGGCACGGATGGCGGGCAGGGCGTGGACGGAGGCGGTGTTGCAGGCGACGATCAGGGCGTCCGGCTCGTGCGCCGCGGCGGCGCGGGCGACGGCCAGCGCGCGGACCGTGATGTCCTCGGTGGTGCGCGGGCCCCAGGGCAGACCGTCGGGGTCCGAGGAGAGGACCAGATCGGCGTCGGGCCGCAGGCGGCGAACCGCGGCCGCTGCCGGGAGCAGGCCGATTCCGGAGTCCATGAGCGCGATCTTCACCCGGTCACCCTAGCCGACCACCCTTGCGTCCCCGGCGATCTGGGGCAGACTGCGGCGAATGAGCGCCATTGCCTGGATCGCCGTGGGTTCGCTGGCCGCCTGGGGGTGGCTGCTGCTGGGTCAGGGGTTCTTCTGGCGTACGGACCAGCGCCTGCCCGAGGACGTCGGGCCCCCGCGCGGGGAGCCGCGCGACTGGCCGCGCGTGGCCGTCGTCGTACCGGCGCGGGACGAGGCGGAGGTGCTGCCGCTGAGCCTGCCGTCGTTGCTCACCCAGGACTATCCGGGCGAGGCGGAGGTGGTGCTCGTCGACGACAACAGCACGGACGGCACGGGAGGACTCGCGCGCCGGCTGGCCGAGCGGTACGGCGGACTGCCGCTGACCGTCGTGACCCCGGGCGAACCGGCGGCCGGGTGGACCGGGAAGCTGTGGGCGCTGCGTCACGGCATGGCGCTGGCCCGCGCGCGGAAGCCGGAGTACCTCCTGCTGACCGACGCGGACATCGCGCACGAGCCGGACAGCCTCCGCCTGCTGGTGGGTGCCGCGGCGGCGAACGACCTGGACCTGGTCTCCCAGATGGCCCGGCTGCGGGTGGCCAGTGGCTGGGAGCGCCTGGTCGTCCCCGCCTTCGTCTACTTCTTCGCCCAGCTCTACCCCTTCCGCTGGATCAACGGCCGCCGTCCCCGCGCCACGGCGGCGGCGGGCGGGTGCGTCCTGCTGCGGACGGAGACCGCCGAGCGGGCGCGCGTGCCGGGGGCGATCCGGCAGGCGGTGATCGACGACGTGTCGCTGGCCCGGGCGGTGCGGCGGGCGGGCGGGCGGATCTGGCTGGGGCTGGCGGAGCGGGTCGACAGCATCCGCCCCTATCCGCGCCTCGCGGACCTGTGGCGCATGGTGTCGCGCAGCGCTTACGCCCAGCTGCGCCACAACCCGTTGCTCCTGGCCGGCACGGTGACCGGCCTGTCCGTCGTCTATCTGACGCCGCCGGTGGCGCTGCTGACGGGAGTGGTCGGCGGTGACGCGGTGGCGGGTATGGCGGGGGCGGCGGCCTGGGCGGTGATGACGGGGACGTACGTTCCGATACTCCGCTATTACCGTCAGCCGCTCTGGACGGCTCTCACCCTTCCCTTCACCGCCCTGCTGTACCTCCTGATGACGGTCGACTCGGCCGTCCAGCACTACCGCGGCCGGGGGGCGGCGTGGAAGGGCCGGACGTACGCCCGTCCGCACGCCGCCCCCGACCCGTAGTCATTTGCGGCCGGGCGTCCAGTTCATGCCCCAGCCGTACGCCTGGTCGACCGTCCGCTGGGGGCTGACCCCGCGCTGCGGGACGAGGTAGCGCGCCTCCCGCCGTACGACGAGGTCGCCGTTCTCCCGGGTGAGGAGGGCGAGGGCGCAGACGGTCGAGGGGACGGTGCAGTCGTCGAGGGAGAAGTCGACGGGGGCGCCGTGCTGCGGCTGGAGGGTGACGGTGGCGTGCAGATCGGCGAAGCTGCGGGCGCCTTCGTAGATGGTGACGAAGACGAGGACGCGGCGGAGCCGGTCCCGGTGGTCGAGGTTGACGGTGAGGTTCTCGCCCGCGGCGAGGGCTCCGGTGCGGTCGTCCCCGTCGAGATGGATGTACGGGGGCTGGTGGAGGGACCCGAAGGCGTTGCCGAGCGCCTGGACCACGCCTTTGCGGCCGTCGGTGAGTTCGTAGAGGGCGCACAGGTCGAGGTCGAGGTCGGCGTGCTGGGCGACGGCGCGGCCGAGTTTGGCGCCCCAGCCGGTGAACTGCTTGCGCGTCTGCCAGTTCAGGTTCACGCGCAGGGCGCCGGAGGTGCCGCCCTGCTTGGCGAGGGAGACGGTCGGCGACTCCTTCGTCAGGGTGACTTTCGTGAGCCGGACGGGCTGCGGGGGTGTGGCGCTCGGCGCGGCCTCCGGCTGTGGCGGGGCGGCCGCCGGCGCGGCGCTCGGTACGGCCTCCGGCCGTGGCGGGACGGGCGCCGGGGACCCGGCCGACGGCCGTCGCGGTTCGTCCACCGTGATGCCGAAGTCCGTGGCCAGACCCGCGAGGCCCGAGCCGTATCCCTGTCCCACCGCCCGGAACTTCCAGGCGCCCTGGCGGCGGTAGAACTCCCCGAGGAGGAAGGCCGTCTCCACGGTGGCGTCGGTGCTGTCGTACCGGGCGATCTCCGCCCCGCCGTCCGCGTCGACCACGCGGACGTACAGCCCGGGGACGCTTCCGAAGGCCCCGCCGTCGGCGGAGGCGGCCAGGACGATCCGCTCGACGGCCGGTTCGACCCGCCCCAGATCCACCGCGACGGTGTCCGTCATGGGGCCGTCCCCGTCTCCGGGCGCGCGCTTCCCCTCGTGCCGGACGGCCCCGGAGGAGTGCTGAGGCTGGTTGTAGAAAACGAAGTCGGCGTCGGAGCGCACTTTCCCCGACACAAGGAGTAGCGCCGAGGCGTCGACATCCGGCACACCCGCACCTGATCGCCACCCCAATTCCACGCGCACCTTCCGCGCGTGCACCGGAACATTCGCTCCTTTAAGCATGGACACGCTCGCCCCCATCGCGGCCGCTCGGACATCAAGATTTCTTTACGTCAACCTAATGCCGGGCATGCCGGACCGACCCGGCCGACCCGTGGGTAACCCCTCCCCAGCTCGGCTTTTCAAGATCGACGCTCTTCCGGGCGACCGTTTTTGTCACGTTCGCTCGCATTGTGGATCGACAGTCGCTCGGAACCCGTCAAACAACCCTCTTATCGGGCTCCCCAACCAGCACATCGTGGGCTTAACTTATGTGCCATGACCTCCCCGCGCTCCACCTACGGAGGCGGTTACTACACCGCGCCGTCGTTCCCCGACACCCCGATCTACGACTCCCTGGTCGCCGAGCGGGGCACGCCTCAGATCGCTCCGATCCGAGTGCCTTCCGCTTACGACACCGGCAACGGCTACCTGCCGGCGTTGCCCTCGGCCCTGCCCGCCCTCCCGGCGGCACCCAGCCACCCCGCCCCGTCCTACGTCGGTGCGTACGGCTATCCGCAGCCCATGCAGCAGATGGCCCCCGTCCCGCTGCAGCACGCCCCGGCGCCGTACATCCCGCAGCAGCCCGCCGGCCCGCGCGGCTACCCGGGCGTCCAGCCCCAGCAGCCGCAGCGTCCGGTGGCCACCGGGTACGAGGCGATGCGCCCGGCGGCCGCACGGCCCGCCCCGGCGCCCGCCCCGTACGACGACCCCTACAACCGCCCGTACCAGGGTGGTGGGTACTGACCGACACCGGTACGGAGCGGCTGGCAGGATGACGGCATGTCGATTCCTGTCGTGCGCTCCGTCCATGTCCACCCGGTCAAGGCGCTGCGCGGGGTCGCGCGCGCCGAGGCGGAGGTCGAGCCATGGGGACTGGCCGACGACCGCCGCTGGACCGTCGTGGACGCGTCGGGCAAGGTCGTGACCCAACGCCGTCATCCGCGGATGGCGTTGGGGTCGGCCGAACCGCTGCCGGGTGGTGCCGTCAGGGTGTCCGCCCCCGGCCGCGCGCCCCTGACGATCGAGGTGCCGCGGCCGTCGGCCACGATCCGGGTCGAGGTCTTCGACACCCCCGTCGAGGCGGTCCCGGCGGGCTCCGACGCGGACGCCTGGTTCAGCGCGTTCCTGGAGACCG
Source organism: Streptomyces sp. NPDC053755 (assembly GCF_040677675.1). Classification (NCBI taxonomy): domain Bacteria; kingdom Bacillati; phylum Actinomycetota; class Actinomycetes; order Kitasatosporales; family Streptomycetaceae; genus Streptomyces; species Streptomyces sp. NPDC053755. The sequence goes on from NZ_JBFASK010000005.1 coordinate 63,582, forward strand.
AGGTGCGGCTCGTCCACATGGACGAGCCGGCGCACCGTCGCCCGATCGACCCGGCGTACGCACTGCCGGGCGAGACCGTGAGCTTCGCGGACGGATACCCCCTGCTGGCCACCGCCTCCTCCTCCCTCGACGCCCTCAACGCGCTGATCGCGCAGGGCGATCACGCCGCCGAGGGCCCCCTGCCGATGAACCGGTTCCGGCCGAACGTGGTCCTGGCGGGCACCGCGCCCTGGGCCGAGGACGACTGGACCCGGCTCGCCATCGGCGAGGTCACCTTCCGGGTCGCCAAGTCGTGCGGCCGTTGTGTGGTCACCACCACCGACCAGGAGACCGCCGAGCGGGGCAAGGAGCCGCTGCGGACCCTCTCCCGGTACCGCAAGGACGGCAGCCGGCTGATCTTCGGACAGAACCTCGTCCCCGAACACACCGGCACGATCCGGGTGGGCGACGAGGTCAAGATCCTCGACTGAACCCGGCCGAACCGGGCGGGCAGCCCCGGCGGGAGCCGGGGAACACGCCCGACGGGCGGGGAACCCGCCCCGGGGTCGGACTCGTTGGGAGAGCGACGACGAGGAGGGGGTGCGAGCCGTGCGGGCAGCCACCGGGGTCTGGCGCTGGCGCCGCAATCCCCTGTGCCGGGCCACGGACCTGATCGAGGCATGGGTCGCGCTGACGACCCTCGTGCTGCTCCTGTGCGCCGTGCCCGCGGCCGGCTGGATCTCCGCCACGCGCACCGACGCCTCCCTCCAGACCGCCGTGCGCGCCCAGCACGAGCTGCGGCACCCGACGACGGCGCGGGTGGTCCGGCTCGCCGACGCCCCCGCGCCGGACGCGCGGCATCCCGAGGCGGCCGAGGAGGCGCGGCTCCGCAGGGCCGTGGTGGCCCGCTGGACCGCTCCCGACGGGACCGTACGGACGGAGACGGTGTCCACCCGGTGGGATCTCTCCGACCCCGGGGACACCTTCCGGCTCTGGACCGATCCGGGCGGACGCCCGGTGGCCGCGCCGATGGAGAAGGAGACCGCCCGGGCCCACGCCGTCATCGTGGGGCTGTTCACGGCGGCCCTGGCGGCGGTGTTCCTGGAGGCCGCCAGGCGGGTGGTCGTACGCCGGCTCGTACACCGTCGGTACGCACGCCTCGACCGTGCGTGGGCCAGGGCCGGTCCCGACTGGGGCCGCACGGGCGCGGGCAGCTGACTCGTCAGCCCCGCGCGCCCGCGCGCGCTACGGTGGGGCATCGGATCAGCGGCGACGCATGAGGCGGGGGCAGAACACACCCATGGCACAGGGCACGGTCCAGGTGACGCACACCGGCACATCGCGGTGGCGGCGGCGCACGGGTGAGTACGCCTCCCTCGCCGCAGCTCTGGAGGCCGCCGGGGACGGCGACGTCCTCACCGTCGCGCCCGGCACGTACCGGGAGAACCTCGTCATCCAGCGGTCCGTCACGCTGCGCGGACCGGAGGGCGGGCTCGGCTCGGTCCGGATCGCCCCCGTCGACGGCGTACCCCTCACCGTCCGGGCCTCGGCGACCCTCCAGGACCTGCACATCGAGGGACAGGACACCGCCGCGCCCGCGCTGTTGGTCGAGGACGGCACGCCCGAACTGCTCGACCTGCGGATCGTGACCCGCTCCGCGGCCGGGGTCGAGGTCCGCGGCGCGGCCCGTCCCACCGTCCGGCGCTGCACCGTCGACAACCCGGCCGGGGTCGGGATCGCCGTACTGGACGGCGCGGGCGGGGTGTTCGAGGAGTGCGAGATCGTCTCGGCCGGCCAGTCCGGAATCTCCGTCCGCGGCGGCGCGCATCCCCGGCTGGAGCGCTGCCGGGTCCACCACGCCTCCGGCGCGGGGATCGCCGTCCACGGCGAGGGCAGCGGCCTGGAGGGCATCGGCTGCGAGGTGTACGAGATCAAGGGCGCCGGGCTGCAGATCGCCGCGCGGGCCACCGCCCACCTCACCGACTCCTCCGTGCACCGCACCTCGGCCGACGGCGTCACCCTGGACACGGACGCGGTCCTGACGCTCTCCGACTGCGACATCCACGACATCCCCGAGAACGCCGTCGACCTGCGTTCGCGTTCCGTCCTCACGCTCACCCGCTCCACCGTGCGCCGCTTCGGACGCAACGGCCTGTCGGTGTGGGACCCGGGCACCCGGGTGGACGCCAACCAGTGCGAGATCCACGACAGTACGGGGGACTATCCGGCGGTCTGGGTCAGCGACGGGGCGACGGTCGTGCTCGACGCCTGCCGGGTGCACGACGTGCCGGACGCGCTGTTCGTCCTCGACCGGGGCTCGCGCGCCGATGTCGTCGACAGCGATCTGTCGCAGGTGCGGAACACGGCGGTCTCGGTGAGCGACGGGGCGACCGCGCAGCTGGACGACTGCCGGATCCGCGAGGCGTCCACGGGTGCCTGGTTCCGTGACCACGGCAGCGGCGGCACCTTGGCCGACTGCACCATCGACGCCGTACAGACCGGCGTGATCGTCACCAAGGGCGCCGATCCGACGATCGAGCGGTGCACGGTCACCTCACCCGCGGAGGCCGGTTTCTACGTCTCGGCGGAGGGGCGGGGCTCGTTCCTCGGCTGCCGGGTGACCGGGAGCGGCGGGTACGGCTTCCACGTGATGGACGGCTGCCGGACCACCTTGCGCGCCTGTCGCACGGAGCGGTGCGCGCGCGGCGGGTACGAGTTCGCCGAGGACGGGCCCGTGGTGGAGGAGTGCACGAGCGACGAGAGCGGGGTGCGGACGGCTCCGGCGGACGCCGGCACCGTACTCACCGCGAACGCGGTGGCGACCCGGACGGCCGGGCTGCTCGGCACCGTTCCCGGTCCGCGCTCCGCCGCGTCCTCGCCGGCCGTCGCCCCGGCCGGCGAGCCGGCCCCCGCCCTGGCGCGCTCCTCGCAGGACGTGCTGGGGGAACTCGACGCGCTGGTGGGCCTGGAGAGCGTCAAGCTCGAGGTCCGCACGCTCACCAACATGATCGAGGTGGGCCGCAGACGGCAGGAGGCGGGGCTCAAGGCGGCCTCCGTGCGCCGCCATCTGGTGTTCACCGGCAACCCCGGAACGGGCAAGACGACGGTGGCCCGGCTCTACGGCGAGATCCTGGCGTCGCTCGGTGTGCTGGAGCGCGGGCACCTGGTCGAGGTGTCGCGGGTCGACCTGGTGGGCGAGCACATCGGTTCGACCGCGATCCGGACGCAGGAGGCGTTCGACCGGGCACGCGGTGGGGTGCTCTTCGTCGACGAGGCGTACGCCCTCTCGCCGGAGGACTCGGGGCGGGACTTCGGGCGTGAGGCGATCGACACGCTGGTGAAGCTGATGGAGGACCACCGTGACGCGGTCGTCGTCATCGTCGCCGGCTACACCGCGGAGATGGAACGGTTCCTGACCGTCAACCCGGGTGTGGCGTCCCGCTTCTCACGGACCATCACCTTCAGCGACTACGTACCGGACGAACTGGTGCGGATCGTCGAGCAGCAGGCCGACGAGCACGAGTACCGGCTCGCGCCGGGCACCGACGAGGCATTGCGGAAGTACTTCGGCGAACTGCCGAAGGGCCCGGCGTTCGGCAACGGCCGCACGGCCCGGCAGACGTTCGAGTCCATGGTCGAACGCCACGCGGGCCGGGTCGCCGTGCTCGCCGAGGCGGACACGGACGACCTGACCCTGCTCTATCCGGAGGATCTGCCCGAACTCCCCTGAGCCGCCGGGCCGTCGGAGCCGTGGCCGTCCTCGTCGCTCCGCTGGCGGGGCAGGGTGGGCGGCAACCGGTCCAGGAGACCGGTGCGTTCGGTGGCGAACGACGGGTGCGCCTGGTAGTCGGAGTGGCCCAGGATCGGTTCGGGCAGCGGATGCGCGTGAGTGCGGCCGTACGCGACCGGGTCGAGCAGCACGGGGCAGTCGACGGCGGGCTTGTCACCCTCGGCCGGCACTCGGACCGGGCCGCCTATGGGGTCGGTGGCCCGGTAGAGGTTGCTCCAGCAGTGAACCGTGCGATGCAGTCCGCGCAGGGCGTCGGGACCGAAGTAGGCCGGGAACCAGCGGCCGTAGAGCCGCTCCAGCGGAGAGCCGTAGGTGAGCAGCGCGACCCTCCTGCGCGTCCCGGGCGGAAGCTGCCAGACGGCGGCCGCCGCCAGCACGCTGCCCTGGGAATGGCCCGAGATGACGAGCCGGCCGCCGGTGTGCCGGGTCCAGGAGCGCATGCGCCAGGTCAGGTCGGGTACGGCCCGTTCTGCGTAACAGGGCGGGGCGAAGGGGTGGGCGGCGCGCGGCCAGAAGGTGCCGACGTCCCAGAGGATGCCGATCGTGCGGCGGGCCGAGGCGTCCTTGTAGGCGCGGCGGCCCCAGGTGACGAACAGTATGAAGCCGAAGCCGATCATCCAGGAGCCGAGGGCCTGCGCGGTGTGGGCGGCGGACGCGACGGCGGGGTGGGCGCCGTCGAAGGCGCGGCCGGGGACGTTGTCGCTGGCCCAGGCCCCGGCGACCGAGGCGGCGCCGAGCAGCAGCGTGGCCCCGGAGACGATGCCGACCAAGGCGGGCGCGGTGTCGGTGAGGCCGGCGCGGGCCCGGCCGGCGGCGATGCGTCCGGTACGGACGGGGTCGGGGTCCTTCGTGCCGTAGTCGGCCTCGACGACGGGCCCGAGGCGGCGGGCCGCCCGGGCGGTCCGCAGGACGAGGAACGCGCACGGCGCGAGGAGCATCAGCAGCAGCACCGGGATGACGGAGGCCTGCCAGCTCAGCAGGACGGGCGGTCCGATCAGCGGCCCCTCCCCCATGCCGGGGGTGGCGGGCCCGTCCAGCCAGTCGGCGACGCGCTGGGCGACGCCGCCGGACATCACGCCGCCGAGGGCGCAGGCCAGCATGGCGACGGCGGGCCCGCCGAGGCCGTACAGGGCGGTACGGGGGTGGCGGTGGGGCCGGTGCAGCAGCAGCGCCACGATGCCGAGGGCGACGACGAGGCCGCCCTGGGCGAGGGTCAGGGCGCCGAAGGCCACGTCGCCGGGGAGGGTGCCGGCGGAGCGCCAGCCGGGGCGGGACCACCCCGCGTGCACCAGGGCGAGCAGCAGCAGGACCAGGGAGGAGCAGGGCAGCCAGGAGACCAGGGCGCGTTCGACCCGCAGGTCGAGACGCTTCTCGCTGCGGCCGCGGCGGCACACCACCCAGAGGACGACCGCCGCCAGGACGAGGAGACCGGCCTGGAGGCCGCGGCCGAGCGTCTCCGCGAAGGGATCGGCGGCCGTCCGGTCGTGGCCGACGGCGGCGCCGGTGACGGCCGCCGCCACGGTGAGGAGGCCGGCGGCCGTATGGGCGGCTCGGAGCCGGGCGACGCTGCGGCGCCCGTACCAGAAGCCGGGGCGCCCGAGCGCGGGCCGGAGCCAGGACGGCGGCTGACCGCCCGGGGCGTCGGCCGCCGCGTCGGCCTCGGCGGGGTCGACGATGGCGGCCTCGGCGTCGGAGGAGTCGGCGTCGGGGGCGGGCGCGACCCGGGTCGCGGCCGCGGCCGCCTGCGGGGTCTCGGCGCCCGGGTCGTCGTACCCGGTGGGCGGGCGCTGGGCCTCGTACGCGCTCCAGGTGCGGTTGGAGAGGTACCAGAGCAGCCCGACCAGCACGGCGGGGACGACGGCGGCGAGCGCGAGGCGCCGGCCCGGCTGGGACCACCAGCCGCCTCGCTCGGCGGAGAGGAAGCCGAGCCAGGAGCGGTCCTCCGCGCAGGCGGCGGCGCCCGCGCACTGCCACGCCGTCAGGTCGAGCGCGACCTCGCAGGCGGCGGCGGTGAGCAGCACCGTCAGGGTGAGCGCGACGAGCCGCACCAGGACGCCGTACAGCCGCAGGAGACCGGGCCGGCCGTGGGCGGGCGGCCGCATCCAGTGGGCGAGGTTGACGACCATGAACGGCAGGAGCAGCAGCCACAGGGCGCGGGCGCCGTTGCCGGAGGTGAGGTTGGACCAGCAGTACGCCTCGGGGACGGGGCGCTCGGCGTAGCGCTCGGGGTGCTCCTCGGCGTCGAGATCGTCGGCCCGGCGGTACATGGCGGCGGTCGTGTCTCCGGTGACCCGCACGGTGCGCGGATCGTCCAGCATGTCCTGCGGCGTGGCTCCGCCGACCCCGTGGACGAGGAGCTCGAGCGCCGCACCCCCGCTCTTCGGGGCAGGTGTGGCAGGGGACACTTCGGTGTCTCGCTCTCTGGATGGGAGTATGCGACGGCAGACAACAGGATCGCGGAAGGCCGTGGGCCCGCGCAGGGCCTCTTGCGTAATCCGTCGGCAATCCCCCAGTCCCCTTCGGAAGGATCGGCCCCCGGTGGTGAGCGACCATCAGAATCTCCTCGCGGAGCAGCGGCGCGCCCTCATTCTGGACGAGGTCAGGCGGCGCGGCGGTGTCCGGGTCAACGAGCTGACGCGGCGGCTCAACGTCTCGGACATGACGGTCAGGCGGGACCTGGACGCCCTGGCCCGGCAGGGCGTGGTGGAGAAGGTGCACGGCGGCGCGGTGCCGGTGGTCGAGGCGAGTACGCACGAGCCGGGGTTCGAGGCCAAGTCCGCCCTCGAGGCGGGCGCCAAGGACGAGATCGCCCTGGCAGCGGCCCGGATGGTCACGCCGGGTGCGGCGATCGCCCTCTCGGGAGGCACCACCACGTTCGCCCTGGCGCGGCAGCTGCTGGAGGTGCCGGAGCTGACGGTCGTGACCAATTCCGTCCGGGTGGCCGACGTCTTCCACGCGGCGCACCGGCCCGGTGCCGCGGCCGAGGCCCGTTCCGGTACGGCGACGGTGGTGCTGACCGGCGGTGTGCGTACGCCGTCGGACGCGCTCGTGGGCCCGGTGGCCGACCAGGCGATCCGCTCGCTCCACTTCGACGTGCTGTTCCTCGGGGTGCACGGGATCTCGGTCGAGGCGGGCCTGTCGACGCCGAACCTGGCGGAGGCGGAGACCAACCGGCTGCTGATGCGTTCGGCACGCCGGGTGGTGGTGATCGCCGATCACACCAAGTGGGGCACGGTGGGACTCAGTTCGTTCGCCGGCCTGAGCGAGGTGGACACGCTGGTGACGGACCGGAGTATGTCGGAGCGGACCCGGGCGGAGATGTCCGAGCATCTGCCGGGCCTCGTCGTGGCGGGTGAGGAAACGCGAGCCGGCGGGGCACCATGAGCGGGTGAGCGTCTTCCGGATCGAACGCACCACCGCCCTGCCCGCCCCTGAGGCCTGGCGGCGCCTGACCGACTGGCCGGCCCACGCCGCCCGGGTGCCGCTGACCCGGATCCGGGTGCTGACCCCCGGCCCCACCGGTGTGGGGACCCGGTTCGTGGCGCGTACGGGGATCGGGCGGCTGGCCTTCGACGATCCGATGGAGGTCGTGCGCTGGGAGCCGCCGTCCGAAGAGGGCTCGCGGGCGCGGCCCGGGGTGTGCGCGCTGGAGAAGCACGGCCGCCTGGTGCTGGGCAGGGCGAGAATCGAGGTGTTCGGCACGCCCGCGGGCGGTTCCCGGGCGGTCTGGACGGAGGAGGCGTGGGTGCGCGGGGCTCCCCGCGCGCTGGATCCCGTCGTGGCGCGGGCGGGGCGGACGCTGTTCGGCCGCGTGCTGGACGGGCTCCTGGGCATCTGACGGGCCGCCAGCTATGGTGTGCGGACTTCTGCCCCGCCCTTGGGAGGTACGGTCCGTGGCACGCCGACTCAGGCTCGTGGAACTCGACTTCGCCGCCTCCGCACCGCTGCGTCTGGCCTTCACGGCCGAGTTGGCGGCCCCGCCGAACGCCGTCTACCGCTCGCTGGCACAGGAGGTCGGCAGCTGGCCGTCGTGGTTCACGGCGGTCCTCTCCGCGAGCCCGACGGGCGGGGGCGCGGGCCGCACGGTCCGGCTGCGGGGCGGGGTGCGGTTCCGGGAGACGGTCATGGCCGCCGATCCGGAGAGGCGTTACGCCTACCGGATCGACGAGACGAACGCCCCGGCCGTGCGCGCCATGGTGGAGGACTGGTCGCTGTCCCCCGCCGGGCCGGGCACGCGGGTCCGCTGGACGATGGCCGTCGACGGGCCCGCGCCCCTCCTGACGCTGATGCGGCTGGCCCGCCCGGGCGTGGGCCGCTCCTTCCGCGACGCGATGCGCCGGCTCGACCTGCGGCTCACTCCGGCCAGGCACCCGTCGCCAGGAACCGGTCGATAGCCGCCGCGTAGGGCGCGATGTCGAGACCCTGCTCGGCCAGCCAGGCGTCGGAGTAGTACTTGTCGAGGTAGCGGTCGCCCGGGTCGCAGAGGAGCGTGACGACGCTGCCGGTCTCGCCCCGCTCGACCATCTCCGCGACGATCTTCAGCGCGCTCCACAGTCCGGTGCCGGTGGAACCGCCCGCCTTGCGGCCGATCGCGGCCTCGAGGGCGCGGACGGCGGCGACGCTGGCGGCGTCCGGGACCTTCATCATCCGGTCGATCGCGCCGGGCACGAAGCTGGGTTCCATCCGGGGCCGGCCGATGCCCTCGATGCGGGAGCCGCAGTCGGCGGTCGCCAGGGGGTCCTCCCGGGTCCAGCCGTCGAAGAAGCAGGAGTTCTCCGGGTCGGCGACGCAGATCCGGGTGTCGTGCTGCATGTAGTGGACGTAGCGGGCGATGGTGGCGGAGGTGCCGCCCGTCCCGGCGGTGGCGACGATCCAGGCGGGCTCGGGGTACCGCTCCAGGCGGAGCTGCTGGTACATCGACTCGGCGATGTTGTTGTTGCCCCGCCAGTCGGTGGCCCGCTCGGCGTAGGTGAACTGGTCCATGTAGTGTCCGCCGGTGCGTTCGGCGAGGGCGGCCGACTCCTCGTACATCCTGCGCGAGTCGTCGACGAAGTGGCACCGGCCGCCGTGGAACTCGATCAGCCGGCACTTCTCGGGGCTGGTGGTGCGCGGCATCACGGCGATGAAGGGCACGCCGATCAGCTTGGCGAAGTACGCCTCCGAGACCGCGGTCGAGCCGCTGGACGCCTCGATGACCGGCTTGCCCGGACGGATCCAGCCGTTGCACAGGCCGTAGAGGAAGAGCGAGCGGGCGAGGCGGTGCTTGAGACTGCCGGTCGGGTGGGTCGACTCGTCCTTGAGGTAGAGGTCGATGCCCCACGTCTCCGGAAGGGGGAAGCGCAGCAGGTGGGTGTCGGCCGAACGGTTGGCGTCGGCCTGCACCTTGCGGACGGCGTCCTTGAGCCAGGCGCGGTACTCCGCGTCGCTGCGGTCGACGTCGACCGTGCCGACGGCGCCTGCCGCCTCCCGGGCCTCGGCGGCCTCCGGCGCGGTGTCCGCGGCGTGCGCCCCGCTGCGGGGCGCGGCGTTCGCCGTCCGTGGCGCGGTGTCTCGCACGGCGTCGTCGTTCTCCGTGGTGCTCATGCGTTCTCGTCCCTCTCTGCGGCCCCACACGTTGCCCCACTGCCGACGATAGCCCCCTCACCTGCGCAAACCTTCGCTTTGGGGTTCCATAGGGCTCCCTTGCGGGAGGGCCCCTGGTGCGGCCGCCGCCCGCCCGGCACACTGGAGGGGACATCACGAGCGGAGGGGGCGGAGTGAGCGAGTCGACGGAGCCCGACTTCACGGCCACGGGCGTGCGCATCGAGCGGTGGCCCCGGTCGCTGACCCGGGCCGGCGAGGTCCGCATCGAGGACGGCAGACTGTCGCTGCTGACCAGCTACGGCAGCGAGATCGACAGCGCGCCGGTGAGCGCGGTCCGGGCCGGCCGGCCGTGGTTCGCGAAGCCGGACGAGACGGTCGCGAAGGTGAACGGGACCCGTTACCGCCTGACCATGGACGGCCCGCGGGACCACGTGTCCGGCCCCGGCCGCTTCCTCGAAGCGTTGCGGAAGGCCTCGCAGGGGCGCTGAAGGTCCGACGAGCGCCGCCTCGCGCGGAGAGCGGTGAGGGGGCGGCGGCCGGATGAGGTCGCCGCGAGTTGCGGAGCCGTCACACCTGGTTCACGCTGGAACCACCTCACTGAGGGTTTATCGGCGGTGACGCTGTGACCCAGCCCGCCGCCGCCGTGCGCAGCGCATGAAAGATCCGATCCTTCGTCTTCTTCCGGACCTACTTCGGGGAGTCGCAGCCGTGATCAGCGAGCCAAGAAGGCACTGCACGGTGGAGCTCCAGGCCCTGCCGTCGCGGATCGGTCAGGTCCGCAGAATCGTTTCAGCGCATTTGCGCTACTGGCATCTCGATGCCTTGATCGACCATGCGGCGCTCGGAGTCACCGAGCTGCTGACCAATGTCCACCGGCACGCACAGCCGGACAAGATGTGCACCGTGGAGATCGAGCTGATGCTCGACCGCCTCACCGTCTCGGTCCACGACAGCGACCCGCGGATACCGGACTTCGGTGGCACGGCGGGGTCGCGGAACGCCGAGGCCGTCGACCAGTACGCCACATCGGGCCGCGGTCTGGCCATCATCGAGGCGGTGAGCGAGAGCTGGGGCATCCGCCCGCACGGCGAGAAGGGGAAGGTCGTGTGGTTCACCCTTCCGGCGCCCGCCCCCGCCATCGCCCTCCCCTCCCGGCTGCACGCCGTCTACGGCGCCACCACCGACGGCCCCTTCGCCGGCCACAGCCGCTTCGGCGGCGCTCACGGCACGAGCCTGGACGGCGTCCCCTTCGGCACGCCGACGGAGCCGGTCCGGGCGCCGGCCGCCGCCCGCTCGGCCCTCGCGGGCTGATCCCGGACCCCGCTCCGCCGACCGCCCCGCGCCGATGGCGGGCCGGAGGGACGCGGGGCGGGGGGATCAGCCCGGCTGGGACCGGTCGCGGGGCGGCGGGTCAGACCGTCCGCCCCGGGGCGGCGGCGCGGCCGAACGAGGGGAACCGGCTGACGGTGAACGTCCTGGTTCCCCGCATGCGGTCGGGCGAGTCCCTGTCACGTCAGCACCACCGTGTGCGGGGGCAGTTCCACCCTCCGCCGCCGTCGCCGTCCGACGAGCCACCCGACCCGCCCTGCGGTCCGTCCGGGAAGGTGCTGTCGCGGTGCCGGTCACCGGGGAACGGATCGTGGTAGTCGGGGTCGCCGTCGTCGTCCCGGTCCGGCAGGCGCGGCCGATCGCCGTCCTGTCCGTCGGGATGGGGGCAGCCGTTGTCCGGATGGGTCAGTTCGAGCGTCACCCACATGGCGACGGTGACGTCGCGGCCCTTCGCCGGGTCGGTCACGCACACCCGCCAGTCGTCGTACTCCCCTTTGTCGGGGAGCTGGTCGTTGACGTAGGCCGCGGACGCCATGATGTGGTCGGCCGGGACGGTTCCGAGGGCGGTCACCTCCTTGTGGGCGGTCTTCCACGTCTTCCAGACCAGGTCCGGCATCCTCGGCCAGGGGATCGCGCCCCCGTCCTCCCGAGGACACGGGGCGCCCTTCTTCACGGCACCGAAGTCGATCGTCTTCGTGCCGGACGAGGTCCAGCCGGTGCGCTGGAAACAGACCGTCCAGTTGAGCCGCATCATGATGCTCTTGTCCTCGTCGGACGCGTCGTGCTCGTCCACGCCGAACCCGGCTGCCTCCGCGGCCTCCCGGGCGTCGTCCAGGGACATCCCCCGGTAGTCCTTCGCCGCAGGGCGGGGCTTGGCGGTCGGGGACGGCGAGGGAGACGTCCGGGCGGGGATGCCCATCGTGCCCGCGCCCCCCGCGGCCTTCCCGTCCGGCCGCGCCGCGGTGCCCTGGGTCCCGCCTGCGGGCCGATCCGGGGCGACCGAGCCGAACAGCGCGAACGCCGCCACCGTGGCGGTCACCTTGACGCCTTTCCTCCAGGAACCGTCATTCCAGACCAGGACGATCGCCACGACCATCACCGCGAACCCCAGGTACGGGCTGATCAGCCCCAGCACGGGGACGGCGAGGAGGAATCCGATGCGGGCACGGATGGTCGACCACCAGCGGTTGCGGGGAGCTGCCGGATCCGGCGACGGGTGGGAAGGAGCGGGCGGGCGGTGCATGGGCAGTGTCTTCTCCGGCGCTGGGGCATGACGGCCCGTGAGGTTCCTCGGGAGGTGTGTCGAGCGACCGCATCGTACAGAGTGCGGGTGGCACCCGTCGCACGGCATCGATGCCCCCGCCATAGGCCCGTCCGCGCTGGTCACATCAGGCGCGGACCCCATACCGGCCCCGTCCCCGGGCAGTTGCCGCTCGAACACCTCCCGGCCGCACGCGTCAGCGCCCGCAGCGCACCTGCCCCCTCCCGCCACCGGACGCAGGCGCCCGCCCGACGGCCGGCGAGCTGCCCCGGGTGGTGCGCAGTGAACGGGGCACATGCGTAGGACGGGCAGGAAGAGCCGGGCGCTCCGGTCCAGGTGCGTGCCTGCGGCAGGGCCCGTACTCGGTGGTCGTCGTCGGGCGCGTGGGTCGAGCGGTTCGGGAAGGGTCGATGGGGGCTATGAAGGATGCGAACGAGCCGGTGATGCCGGAGGTGGTGGACAGTCCGGCGCTTCGGACGCAGCCCTCGGGAAAGGTGGCGCAGTGGATGCTGCGTCACCGGGTGCAGCCAGTGGGGCCGGCGGCGGGTGAGGGGCCTGCCGAGCCTCACACGTGGTGGAAGGTGATGTGCCTGACCGGCGTGGACTACTTCTCCAGCCTGGCCTACGTGCCCGCGATCGCCGCCCTCGCCGCGGGGGCGGTCTCGCCACTGGCGACGCTGCTGATCGTGGCGCTGACCCTGCTCGGCATGCTGCCGATGTACCGGCGCGTGGCGAAGGAGAGCCCGCACGGAGCAGGGTCGGTGGCGATGCTGGAGGATCTTCTCCCTTTCTGGTGGGGCAAGTTGTTCGTGCTGGTCCTGCTCGGCTTCGTGGCCACCTCATGGATCATCACGATCACCCTGTCCACCGCGGACGCCTCGGTTCACGTGGTGGAGAACCCCTTCTTCCCCGAAGTGCTGCACGGCCACGAGGTCGCCCTCACCGTCGTGCTGCTGCTGGTCTTGGGCGGGGTGTTCCTGCTGGGGTTCAGCGAAGCCGTCAGCGTGGCCATCCCCCTGGTGGCCCTCTTCCTCGCCCTGAACGCGGTCGTCATCGCCGTGGGACTGGTCCACGTCTTCACCTCTCCCGGCGCCTGGTCGGCGTGGACAGACGCCCTGGCCGGAAACGGAGGCGGCTTCGGTGACCTCCTCGGCCCGGCCCTCCTGGCCTTCCCGCTGCTGGTTCTGGGCCTGTCCGGCTTCGAGACCGGCGTGAGCATGATGCCGCTCGTCGCTGCCGACGGCGCGGATCCCGAGCAGCGGCTGCGCGCCCGTATCCGCAACACCCGCCGTCTGCTGACCGCCGCAGCCCTCGTGATGAGCGTCTACCTGCTCTCGGCGAGCTTCGTGACCACCGTCCTCATCCCGCACGAGCAATTCGGACCGGGAGGGGCGGCCAACGGCCGCGCTCTGGCGTATCTGGCGCATGAGCACGTCGGGGAGGTGTTCGGCACCGTCTACGACATCAGCACCATCCTCATCCTCTGGTTCGCCGGCGCCTCCGCCATGGCCGGCCTCGTCAACATCGTCCCCCGCTACCTCCCCGACTACGGCATGGCCCCCGAGTGGGGACGCGCCGTACGTCCCGTCGTGATCGTCTACACCCTCCTGTGCATCCTCATCACGATCGCCTTCAAGGCCGACGTGGATGAGCAGGCAGGCGCCTACGCCACCGGCATCCTCGCCATGATGGTCTCCGGCGCCTTCGCCGTCACCGTCTCCGCCGGGCGCCGCCGCCGGCGCGCGGCCACCGTCGGCTTCACCCTCCTGACGGCGGTCCTGCTCTACGCCCTGGTGGCCAACATCGTCGACAAGCCCGACGGCATCGTCATCTCCGTCTTCTTCATCGCCGGCATCGTCATCGTGTCGCTGATCTCCCGCGTCGCGCGCACCACCGAACTGCGTGCCGACCGCATCGTCTTCGACGCCGACGCCCGCCGGTTCATCGACGACACCCTTGCCTACGACAACTCCATCAATGTCATCGCCAACCGCCGCCAGGCCGGCGATGTCGCGGAGTACAGCGAGAAGGAGCGTGAGCAGCGCGGTGTCAATCCGGTGCCCGGCCGCGCCGACGTCGTCTTCCTCGAGATCGACGTGGTCGATCCCTCGGACTTCAGCGACACCCTCACGGTCCACGGAGCCCGGGTCGGCGACCACCGGATCCTGCGCGCGGCCGCACCGGCCGCACCGAACGCCATCGCCGCCATCCTGCTGGCCCTGCGCAACGCCACCGGGGTGCAGCCCCACTGCTACTTCGCCTGGGCCGAGGGCAGTCCGCTGGTGCACATGGTCCGCTACTTCCTTCTCGGCCGGGGCGACACCGCTCCGGTCACCCGCGAGATCATCCGCAGCCACGAACCCGACCCCGACCGCCGCCCCGGCATCCACGTCGGCGGCTGACCGCCGCAGCCGTCCACACCCCTGCCGGGGGTGCCGGAGGCGGATACCGAGAGGCGGGCCACGAGTTCTGCTCCGGCTCACCGGACGGGTGTGGAGAGCGCCGCTCCCACCGTCTGCGCGGCCGTCATGACCGTCGCGGTGCGGTCGCCGGAGGGTGGGGGCCGCTCGACAGCTCGCGGAGCTTGTGCCTGTCGGGCTTGCCGACGGGCGTCTGCGGAATGGCGGCGAGCAGATGGACGGCGCGCGGCCCGTATCGGCTGCCCTTGCGGGCGGTGACGAAGGCGTGGAGGTCGTCGTAGTCGGGGTGGTGGCCTCGGGCCGGGACGACGGCGGCGTGGACGTGTTCGGTCGCGTCGTGGTCGGAGACGCCGAAGACGGCGCACTGGGCCACGGCCGGGTGGGTCAGCAGAACGGCTTCGACTTCGCTCGGGTAGATGCCTCCGCCCCTCACCTTGATCATGTCGTTGCAGCGGCCGACGAGGAAGAGGTAGCCCTTGTCGTCGAGGTATCCGATGTCACCGGTACGCACCCAGCCGTCTCGCATGGTTTCGGCGGTGAGTCGGGGCTGGCCGAAGTAGCCGCGCATCATGCCCGGGGACCGGGCGAGGATCTCGCCCTGCTCCCCTGGCGGCACGGCTTCGTCGTGCTCGTCACGGATCACGATCCGCACGCCCGGCATGGCTCGGCCCACGGTGATCTGCCCGTGGCGGCCGATGCGTGCGTGTTCGTCCGGGCCGACCTCGGTGAGGCCGAGCGTCTCGCTCTGTCCGTACCAGCTGTAGAGCACGGGGCCGAAGACGTCCGTCGCCCGCCGCAGTCTGGCCGCGGAGGCGGGGCTGCCGCCGTAGGTGATCCGCTTGATGCTGGATACGTCGGTGGTCGCGAGGTCCGGATGGTCGAGCAGCTGGTGGAGAAGGGGCGGCAGTACCCACAGGTGGGTGATGCCCTCGCGGGCGATCGCGGAGAGTGCCCCGCCTGCTTCGAAGGCGTGCTGCAGGACGACCGAGCCGCCCTGGAGCAGGGTCAGGTCGGTGCACAGACCCGCGACGTGTGACAGGGGTGTGTTGGCGAGGTAGCGGGGTGGGCTGCCGGCGTGGACACGGAGGTTTTCCAGGCAGCGGCGGTATTGACGGTGTGTCACCTGGATGGCCTTGGGAATGCCCGTGGTGCCGCTCGTATGGCGGATGCACCAGTCGTCGTGGGGATCGACCGGCCTGGAGAGGGGGGCGGGAGTGAGACGGGCGGCTTCAGCGAGGATGTCCTCGCCGTGGGGTCCCGGGCCGAGCGTCATCACCTCAGGCACGCGCACGAGAGGCAGAAGGTGCCGAAGGTCTGTGTGCCGGCTGGAGTCCACCAGGAGCAGGGGGGACCCGACGCTGTTCACGATGTGCGCCAGGGCTTCGGGGGGCAGTACCTCGTAGAGGTAGACGAGGCGCGCGCCGGCCAGGGTCGCGGCGTAGCGGGCGGACAGCGCCTCCACGGTGTTTCCGGCGAGCAGGGCAATGGTCCGTCCCGGGCCGGCACCGCGGGCGGCGAGGGCCCGGGCAAGCCGTCGGGTGGCGTCGCGGAACGCGGCCGCGGAGACGTTCAGGCCGCCGGGGGCGGTCACCGCCGGCCGGTCGGGCTGTCGACCGAGTACCTCGAGGAGGGTCTCGGCGTAGCTGACGAAGGGGCGGCCTGGTGGCGCCGGGCGCCAGGCATCGGACATGTTCTCCTCCGGGTCCGTGGAAGCGTCGTGCGCGGTCGGTGACGAGCCGGACGCCGTGCATCGTGGCAACGAGCCGGCCCGGCGGCGGTTGCGGCCGGATCCAGTGGAAACGGGGTGCTCGCGCCGGCCGGATACCCGTCGGCACGCCGCCCTCGGTCTCGGACGTCGCTGATCGGGTGCTTGGCTCGGCGGCTCGCCTTGCGGCCCAGGGTGCGCGGTGCCTCGATCGTGTGATCAGAGAGCCGGGACAAGATCCATTGACCGGTGGGGTCGTTGATCACGTCACGTGTCCCCGTACGTGCTTGGAGCCCGACCCTCATGACTGCCGCTCAGGTGCAACGTTTCGTCTTCGAAGGACTCGGCTACCAGTGCCGCATCGTGGAGAACCCCGCGCCTCGCACGGAGCCGATCGTCATCGTCGGCGGCGCCTTCCAGAACATCTACTCCTACCGCCGGCTGGAAGGCCCGTGGGCCGAGGCCGCCACCGTGATCAGCGTCGACCTGCCCGGCTCCGGCGCGTCCGATCCCCTGCCCGCCGCCTACGGGTTCGACTTCCTCTCCGGTGTCCTGGCCGACGTCCTGGACCGCCTCGCACTCGGCAAGGTCAACCTCTACGCGGTCTCCTACGGCGTGCCGGTCGCCTATCACCTGGCCCAGGACCACCCGGACCGTGTGGCGCGCCTGGCCCTCATGGGCGCGGCTTCCCTCTATCCGCCCGAAGGTCTGCGGGGTCTACGGGCCATGGCCGACGCCCTGGCTTCCGCGGACTCCGACGACTACGCCCGACGCAGTGTCGCGGCGCTGATGGCGCCCGCCGACCGGCCCGTGCGCAACCGGGCCGCCGTGACCCGCCTCCTCGCCCGGGACATGTCAGCCATCACGGGCGCCGCCTTCGACCGTCACCTCGCCTCGACACGACGGGTCATCGACTGGCAGGGCCTCCCGCCCGGCGGCATCACCGGCATCCCGGCCCTGTGCTTCACCGGCGAGCACGACACCCTGACCCGCCCCGACCTCGGCCGGGAAGCGGCCTCCACGATCGAGGGCAGCGTCTTCACCCTCGTCCGCGAAACCGACCACCTACCGGCCCTCGAACGACACCGGGAGGTCTCCCAGCTCCTCCTGCGCTTCTTCACCGGCCAGTCCCTCGAAGCCCTGGACTTCCTCACTCCTCTCGAACATCCTTCCGCCATCGAGAAGGCCCGCGCCGACTTCGCGCCCCTCGGGCATCAGGCGGTGAGGAGCGGCGCTGCCTGGTGAGAAGCAGGGTCCAGGTGCCGGAGGCAGCCCGTCGCCCAGAGCCGCACGCTGCCGCTCCGCGGTCGATCGCCTGTTCACTCGACATGGGCGGCTCGTCGGTGGGTCACGCGGATGAGGACGGAGACCAGGGCGGCCAGGTCGGCAGCCCCGGCGTCGTCCGCGTGGCTGAGCACGAAGGTGCTCAGTCGTGGGACCGGGACGACGACCTTGCGTGCGGGACAGCCCTTAGATCCTCGCAACGTCATCGCTGTGGGTGATGTGTCTGTGCCCGATCTCGGCGGGCGTTTCATCGAGCGTCGCGTCGACCGCGAGAACCTGGAGCGGTCGGCCCGGCTGGCCCTCGACGGACTCCTCGCACCCGTGATCACCGCGGTCCACCCGCTCTCCGACGCCCCGGCCGCCCTCGCCACCGTTGAGAACGGTCACGCTTCGGGCAAGGTTGTCATCAAGGTGGCATGAGGAGTGCCCCGCCGCCCGCGCCTTCAACGCGCGCGGGCGGCCGGACGCCGGGCTCGGGCGGGTCGGCGCGGGCGGGGACGCCCGCCCCGCTGTGGTCAGGCGACCGGCACCAGGGTCAGGTACGCGATGCCGAGCACCCCGCGATATCCGTTCAGCCAGGCGGAGCGCTGCCGGTCCACGCGTGCGCGGGTCTCGGCGGCGAGGGGGTGGTCCGGGTGCGCGGCGAGCCAGACCTCGGTCTCGTGGCGGTAGCCCGACTCGAACTCCTCCCACTCCTCTCGGCTCGCCGTCTCGATCCAGGCGGGCCGGAAGCCCGCGTCGATCGCCAGGTCCACCAGGCCGCCGAGCGGCAGATGGTCCTCGGGCCGCGCGCCCGGCCACATGCCGGCGAGTTGCTCGTCCGTCGGCGTGCGCTCCCAGAACCCCTCGCCGAGCACCACTCGTCCACCGGGCGTGACCAGGCGCCGCAGTTCGCGCAGGGCGGCGGCCGGGTCGTGCGGCTGATCCGGGTCGCAGAGGGCCTGGCTCGAGCCGAGACAGAGGATCGCGTCGACGGGCCCACGCGCGGTGCCGCGGGCCGACTCCTCGACGAACTCCACCCGACCGGCGAGACCCCGCTCCTTGGCGAGGACACGCCCCCTGGCCAGGTCCTCCGCGTTGATGTCGACGCCGACTCCGGTCGCGCCCGGCGCCGCCTCCAGGACCCGCAGCAGGAGCTCACCCCAGCCGGAACCGATGTCGAGCACGGTGGAGGGCGCGCCGGCGGCGAGCCGCTCGATCAGGCGGTCGGCGCGGGCCTCGGAGAGCGGACCGTGGAAGGTGAGGGCGCCGAGTCGGGGCGGAAGATCCGTTTCAGTCATGCCCGGACGTTAGTTCGCGCATCGGTCGCCTGACCATCCGTTTTGCCGAAGCGCGGCGCCCGCCGCGGGCCGCCTCAGGGCCCGGCCTCCGGTCGGGGGGCCCGCCCCCGGTCCGGGGACATGGCCTCCGGTCCGGGCGTCCTGCCCCGGTCCGGCCCCCTACGACTCCGGTCTGCCGAGCGCCGCCAGCGGGTCGTCGAGGACCGGCTGCCAGGCCAGCTCGGCCGCGCCGACCAGGCTGTTGTGGTCGAGGGTGCAGGGAAGGATGGGTACGCCGCCGCTGCGGCCCCACAGGCTGCGGTCCGCGACGACCGCGCGGAGCCGGTTGGGGTCGGCGTCGAGCAGCTCGCGGTGCAGACCGCCGAGGATGATGCGGTCGGGGTTGAGGATGTTCACCAGGCCGGCCAGCCCGAGACCGAGGCGGTCGATCAGCTCCTCGGTCGCGGCCCGCACCCCCGGATCGTCCGGTCGGGTGCGCAGCAGGTCGCGGGCCTGCTGGAGCAGCGACACCTCGGGACCCGGCGCGCGCCCCGCGACCGTGAGGAAGGCGAGCGGATCGGTCTCGACATCCAGGCAGCCCCGGCTGCCGCAGTGACAGGGACGGCCCTCGGGATGGACGGTGAGGTGTCCCACCTCGAGTGCCAGACCCGCGCTGCCGGTGTGCAGACGGCCGTCCAGGACGAGGGCCCCGCCGACGCCCCGGTGGCCGGTGGCCACGCAGAGCAGGTCCTTGGCACCACGGCCGGCGCCGTGCCGGTGCTCGGCGAGGGCGGCGAGGTTGACGTCGTTGCCGGTGAAGGCGGGGCCCTCGATACCGGCCGCGCGGACGCGCTCGGCGAAGATCTCCCGTACGGGCGCTCCGGCCGGCCAGGCGAGGTGGAGCGGGTTCAGCGCCGTCCCCTCGGGTTCGGCGACGGCCGACGGCGCGGCGAGCCCGGCCCCCACGCAGCGGCGCCCGCTCTCGCGGAGCAGGGCGGCGCCGGCCTCGACGACGGCACCGAGCACCTGCGCGGGATCGGCGGAGACGGTGACGCAGCCGGGGGCGGTGGCGACGATGGTTCCGCCGAGAGACACGAGCGCGGCCCGGAAGCCGTCGGCGTGGACCTGTGCGGCGAGGGCGACGGGTCCCTCGTCGGCGACGGCGAGGCGGTGCGAGGGGCGGCCCTGGGAGCCGGCGGCCGCGCCGGGGTTGGAGTCGACCCGGATGAGCCCGAGGGCCTCCAGCTCGGCGGCGACGGCTCCGGCGGTGGCTCGGGTGACACCCAGCTCGGCGGTGAGGACGGCGCGCGTGGGCGCGCGGCCGGTGTGCACCAGTTCCAGCGCGGGTCCGAGCGCGCCGCGCCCCCTGTCCAGTCGTGTCTTGGTCGTCGTCGCCTTGCCGTTCATGGGGGCGAGTCTCCCATGATCGGGCAGGGGTCCGGTTTCGGTGGTGGCTGAGGGGGTAGCGGCGCGGCGACATCGTGCGGTGCGGGAGGTGTCATGGCACGTTCCGAAGCGGCGAAGCGGGCGCAGGCCCTGCTGGAGGGCGAGACCGGCAGGACGTATGCCGAGGAGGCCGGGATCCGGGTGAGGGACACGCCTCAGCCGATGTACCAGCTGCTCGTGCTGGCCCATCTGCTGAGCGCCCGCATCCGGGCGGCGACGGCGGTGGCCGCCGCCAGAGCCTTGTTCTCGGCGGGCCTGCGCAGTCCCCGCCGGATGCGGGACGCGACCTGGCAGGAGCGGGTGGACGCGCTCGGCGAGGGCGGCTACCGGCGCTACGACGAGCGGACGGCGACACAGCTGGGCGACGAGGCCGAGCTGCTGCTCGAGAAGTACGGCGGTGATCTGCGCCGGATGCGGGCCGAGGCCGACGGGGACGTGGACGCGCTGCGCGCGGCACTGCGCGAGATGCCGGGGATCGGCCCGGCCGGCGCGGACATCTTCCTGCGCGAGGCGCAGGCGGTCTGGCCGGAGGTGAGCCCCTATTTCGACCAACGCGCCCTGGAGGGCGCGCGGCGCGCCGGCCTGCCCGCCGACCGCGCCGCACTGGCGGACCTGGTCCCGCGCGAGGATCTCCCGGCGCTGGCGGCGGCTCTGGTCCGGACCTCCCTGGACCGCCCGTCCACGCGTGCGGAGAACGCGGCCTAAGGCGTGCCAGGCGTCGCGGGGCAGGCGGGACTTTCGCAACACGCCCTAGGGCAGCGCGCAGGAGGCTTGCTGTGCTTGAGGCTCAAGCGAGCCCGGGGGCGTTGTGCGGTCCCTCGGGCCTGCGCGGCCCATGAGGTCGGCGTGGCCCATGAGGTCGGCGTGGCCCGTTTAGTGCGCGGGGCCCATGAAGTGCGCGCGCCCCGCGAGGTGCGATGGGGCCCCAGAGATGCACGCGGCCCATGAGGGTTGCGCGGCCCATGAAGTGCACGCGGCCCCTGAGGTCTGGCCGGCTCGCGACGCGCCTCGGGCCCCTCACGCCCACGAGGCCACGGGGCGCAGCCCCCGGAGGCACCGGACATCCGGCAGGCCCGGGAAGCCCGGGGGTCCCTGTGAGCGTCTTTCCGATCCCGCCCTCCCGCTTGGTTGAAAAGTACTCGGGCGGACCCCTATCCTGAGTTTGTGCCGCTACTAAACAAAGTACGGACGGCCGTTCCAGGGGGCCTCGGCGGAGACACCGCCACGCACTCCCTGTCCCGCCTCCGCTCCGCTCTGACCCTCTTCTTCGCCCTCGACGGATTCCTCTTCGCCGGCTGGGTGGTCCGGATCCCGGCCATCAAGCAGCAGACCGGCTCGACCGCCAGCGACCTCGGACTCGCGCTGCTCGGCGTCTCCGCCGGCGCCGTGGTGACCATGACGCTGACGGGGCGCCTGTGCCGCCGCTACGGCAGCCACGCCGTCACGGTCGTGACGGCCGTGCTGCTCTCCCTCTCCATCGCGCTGCCCGCGCTGACCGGTTCGCCGCTCGCCCTGGGGCTCGTCCTGCTCCTCTTCGGTGCGGCGTACGGCGGGATCAACGTCGCGATGAACAGCGCGGCCGTCGATCTCGTCGCCGCGCTGCGCCGTCCCGTGATGCCCAGCTTCCACGCCGCGTTCAGCCTCGGCGGCATGCTCGGCGCGGGCCTGGGCGGACTCGTCGCCGGCAGCCTCTCCCCCGCGACGCACCTGTTCGGCCTGACGGTCGTCGGTCTGTGCCTGACGGCCCTCGCCGGTCCCGTCCTGCTCCGCCTGCCCTCCCCGGCGCTGCCGGAAGCGACGTCCGCCGCAGTGCGCGGGGGCGCCGGGACCGACGGGCGCGGAAAGGCCGGCTCGCGCGGGATGGTCATCGTCTTCGGCGTGATCGCCCTCTGCACCGCTTACGGCGAAGGGGCCCTGGCCGACTGGGGCGCGCTGCACCTGGAGCAGGACCTGCACGCCCACCCGGGCGTCGCCGCCGCGGGCTACTCCCTCTTCGCCCTCACCATGACGGTCGGCCGGCTCTCTGGCACCGCGCTCCTCGAACGCCTCGGACAGACCCGGACCCTCGTCGCGGGCGGCACGACAGCCGCCGCCGGCATGCTGCTGGGCGCTCTGGCACCCACTGCCTGGGCCGCCCTGCTGGGCTTCGCGGTGACCGGTCTCGGCCTGGCCAACATCTTCCCCGTCGCCGTGGCCCGCGCGGGAACGCTCGCCGGACCGAGCGGTGTCGCCACCGCCTCCACCCTCGGCTACGGCGGCATGCTGCTCGGCCCGCCGTCCATCGGCTTCCTCGCCGACTGGTTCTCCCTCCCGGTCGCCCTGACCACCGTCGCCGCCCTCGCGGCCGGCGCCGCGCTGATCGGTTACGCGGCACGCGACGCACGCGGGCCCGAGACGGTTTGAGGCCCTCGCCGGACGCACGACGAGCGGCCTCGGCGTCCGGCTGGGGCATCGGCCGGGGCCACCGATCAGGCACGTCGACGGGGCGGCCCGATCAGGCCCTTCGATCGGACACCCCGATCCATGACGGGAGACAACTCGCCCGCCCGCCACGGCGGCTGGCAGAATCCCGACACATGGAGATCATGAAGGCCGCCGACCACATCGACGCCCTCGACGCGGCCGGCCGCTCCCTGGCCGAGACCGCCACCGCCGCGGGCATGGACGCCGAGGTCGCGACCTGTCCGGGCTGGAGGGTGCGCGACCTCCTGCGGCACACGACGATGGTCCACCGCTGGGCGACCGCCTTCCTGACCGAGGGACACACCTCCTACCACCCCGACGGCGGCGAGCCCGATCTCGACGGCGACGCGCTGCTCGCCCACTACCGCCAGGGCCACGCCCGGCTCGTCGCCGCCCTGCACGAGGCGCCGGACTCCCTGGAGTGCTGGAGTTTCCTGCCCGCCCCCTCGCCTCGCGCGTTCTGGGCCCGGCGGCAGACCCACGAGACGACGGTCCACCGCGCGGACGCGGAGTCCGCCCTGCCCGGGGGCCGGCCAGGACCGGTGGAGAAGGCGGTCGCCGTGGACGGGATCGACGAGCTGCTGCGCGGCTTCCACGCGCGTGACCGCAGCCGGGTCCGTACCGAGGAGCCGCGCACCCTCCGCGTACGGGCGACGGACACCGAAGACGTGTGGACGGTACACCTGTCGCCGGAGCCCCCGCGGACCGAGCACGCCGGCGCGTCCACGGCGGGCGCCCGGGAGGAAGACACAGGGGCGGCGGACTGCGAGCTGAGCGGGCCCGCCGGCCGGCTCTATCTGACGCTCTGGAACCGTCTCCCGCACACGGCCGTGTCCGTGGCCGGCGACGCCTCGCTCGCCCGGCTGTGGCGGGAGAACTCCGCCGTCACCTGGTCGTAGCGCCGCTCGCCCGGCTGCGAGGGCGGCACTTTGCCGTCACCTGGCCGTAGGCGCGCCCGGGTCTCCCTCGGCCAGCATCCGCGTCAGCACCGCCCGCTGGAGCGGCAGCACCTCCGCGTGCCGCTCGCGGCCCGCCGGGGTCAGCTCCACCCGTACGCCCCGCCGGTCCTCCGCACACATCCCCCGCGCGACCAGTCCGTCCCGCTCCAGGCGGGCGATCAGCCGGGACAGCGCGCTCTGGCTGAGATGGACCCGGCCGGCCAGTTCCTGGACGCGATAGGCCGTCCCGCCGTCGGCGGGAGCTCCCTCGGCCAGGACGTCGAGGACCTCGAAGTCGCTCGCGCCGAGCCCGTGCGGATGCAGGGCCCGGTCGAGCTCGCACGTCGTACGGGCGTGCAGCGCGAGGACGTCCCGCCACTCCTGTACGAGCGCGCGTTCGGAGTTGTTCGCAGACGCCGCCATGACCGCACGTTAGCAGAGGGATCCTTCTTTGTTGCACGGGAATTAAATGCACTTGCACTCAATGCATGTGCATGTACTGTGCTGCGCATGACCCTTCCGCCCACTTCCGCTCCCCTGTCCCAGGAACGCTGGAGCCCCCGGCTCTGGGGGACCCTCCTGGTGCTCTGCGCCGCCATGTTCCTCGACGCGCTCGACGTCTCCATGGTCGGCGTCGCCCTGCCCTCGATCGCCACCGACCTCGGGCTCTCCACCGCCACGCTCCAGTGGATCGTGAGCGGCTACATCCTGGGCTACGGCGGCCTGCTGCTCCTCGGCGGCCGCGCGGCCGATCTCCTCGGCCGCCGCCGCGTCTTCCTGATCGCCCTCGCCGTCTTCGCGCTCGCCTCCCTGCTCGGCGGGCTCGTCGACTCCGGGCCGCTGCTGATCGCAAGCCGCTTCATCAAGGGTCTCAGCGCCGCCTTCACCGCACCGGCCGGGCTCTCGATCATCACCACCACGTTCAAGGAGGGCCCCCAGCGCAACAGGGCCCTGTCCATCTACACCACCTGCGCCGCGACGGGCTTCTCCATGGGCCTGGTCCTCTCGGGTCTGCTGACCGAGCTGAGCTGGCGCTGGACCATGCTGCTGCCCGCTCCGGTCGCCCTGATCGCGCTCGTCTTCGCGCTCCGCCTGATCCCGCACAGCCCCCGCGACACCGGCCAGGGCGGCTACGACCTGCCGGGCGCCGTCACCGGCACCGCGGCGATGCTGCTCCTCGTCTTCACCGTCGTCCAGGCGCCGGAAACCGGCTGGACCTCCGCCCGCACGCTGCTGTCCTTCCTCCTCGCCGCCGCCCTCCTGGCCACCTTCGTCGCCATCGAGAAGCGCAGCGCCGCCCCTCTCGTACGGCTCGGGGTGCTGCGCTCGGGGTCACAGGTCCGGGCCCAGCTCGGCGCGGCCGCGTTCTTCGGTTCGTACGTGGCCTTCCAGTTCATCGTCACCCAGTACATGCAGTCGCTCCTCGGCTGGTCGGCGCTGCAGACCGCGCTGGCCTTCCTGCCGGCCGGTGTGCTCGTGGCCTTGTCGTCCACGAAGATCGGCGCGGTGGTGGACCGGTTCGGCACCCCGCGGGTCATCGCGACCGGTTTCACGCTCCTCGTGGTCGCCTACGCCCTCTTCCTGCGGATCTCGCTCACTCCGCAGTACGCGGCCGTGATCCTCCCGTCGATGCTGCTCCTCGGCGCCGCCTGCGCCCTGGTGTTCCCCTCGCTCAACATCCAGGCGACCAACGGCGTGGACGACCGCGAACAGGGGATGGTCTCCGGGCTCCTCAACACCTCGATCCAGGTCGGAGGCGCCCTCTTCCTGGCGGTCGTCACCGCTGTGATCACGGCGAACGGCGGCGCGGACGGGGAGGGCGCGTCCCCCCAAGCCGTCCTGGACGGCTTCCGTCCTGGCCTGGCCGTGGTCACCGTGATCGCCCTGGCCGGTCTGCTGATCACCCTGCCGGGTCTGCGGACCCGCCGGGAGCGGGCGACCCTCGTCGTGGCGACGTCCGACCCGGAGAAGTCCGTCCCGACCGGAAAGCCGGTCGAGGAGCCGCTCTCGGAGCCGGTCGCGGCCCGGGACTGACCGGCGGGACACGCGCACGGGTGCGGAAGCGCGCACGAGTGGGGCGCGGCTACGGGCACGGGTCCGGCGACAGGCCCTCCCCTACCGACGCGGCCTGGCGCCCGGACCCCGGTCCGGGCGCGTGGCCGTACCGGTACGCGTCTCGTGCGCGTGTCCGTGGCCGTACCTGGTCGCGTGCTCGTGCGCGGGTTGTAGCCGTACCTGTACGCGTGCGCTTGCGCGTGCCCGTTCCCGTTCCCGTACGAGGAGTCAGCCCAGCCAGCCCGGACGCACCAGCCCCGACTCGTAGGCGAGCACGACCAGTTGGGCACGGTCCCGCGCTCCCAGCTTCACCATCGCACGGCTCACATGGGTCTTGGCGGTCAGCGGGCTGACGACCAGGCGGGCGGCGATCTCGTCGTTCGAGAGGCCGATGCCGACCAGGGCCATCACCTCCCGTTCGCGTTCGGTGAGTTCACCCAGGCCGCGCGCGTCCGCGGGGGCCTTGGAGCGCGCGGCGAACTCCTCGATCAGCCGGCGCGTCACGCCCGGGGAGAGCAGCGCGTCCCCGTCCACGACCGCGCGCACGGCCCGCAGCAGCTCCTCCGGTTCGGTGTCCTTGACGAGGAAGCCCGAGGCGCCGGAGCGGATGGCCTCGAACACGTACTCGTCCAGCTCGAAGGTGGTCAGCATGACGACCCGGACGGCGTCGAGCACCGGGTCCTCGGTGATCGCGCGGGTGGCGTCGAGGCCGTCCCTGTGCGGCATCCGGATGTCCATGAGGACGACGTCCGGGCGCAGTTCGCCGGCCCGCGCCACGGCCTCCTCACCGTCCGCCGCCTCGCCGACGACCTCGATGTCCGGCTGGGCGTCCAGGAGCGCGCGGAAGCCGGCCCGCACCAGGGACTGGTCGTCGGCGAGCAGGACGCGGATCACGGGGTCTCCTTCGGGCGGAACGGAAGGACCGCGCGCACCCGGAAGCCGCCGTCCGGCCGGGCACCCGCCTCGATGGTCCCACCGAGCGCCGCGGCCCGCTCCCGCATGCCGGCGAGTCCGTGGCCGCTGCCGTCCGCGCCGGCGGCAATGACGGTGGCCGGCCCCTCGTCGTCGATCCGGAGCTCCAGGCGGCCGGGGGCGTAGGCGAGCACGACGCGGGCGGTACGCGAACCGGAGTGCCTGACCACATTGGTCAGCGCCTCCTGCACGATCCGGAAGGCCGCCAGGCCGGTGCCCGGCGGCAGCGGCACGGGCTCTCCCTCGGACCGGGTCTCCACCGTGAGGCCGGCGGACCGGGCCTGCTCGACGAGTTCGGGGAGGCGGTCGAGCCCGGGCGCCGGAGCGCGCGGCGCCTCTCCCGGCGCCCTCAGGGCGGCGAGCACCTGGCGCACCTCGCCCAGCGCCTCTTTGCTCGCCGTCCTGATGGCGGTGAGCGCCGTGCGGGCCTGCTCGGGATCGCTGTCGAGGAGGGCGAGGCCGACCCCCGCCTGCACGTTGATCACGGAGATCGAATGGGCGAGGACGTCGTGCAGTTCGCGGGCGATCCGCAGACGTTCCTCGTCGGCCCGGCGCTTCTCGGCGGCGGCGCGTTCGGCGCGCTGCTGTGCCCACTGCTCGCGCCTGACCCCGACCAGTTCCGAGGCGGCGAGGATCGCGACGACGAAGGCGGCGACGGGGATCTCCCGCCCCCAGGCAGCCGCCGTGTCGCCGTCCGGCGGGAGGTGGGGGTACAGCCAGTGGCCGATCAGCAGGTTCCCGAGCCACAGCGACGCCAGCGCCCCCCAGGCCGCGTACCGGTGCCCGTGCACGATGGCGGCGTAGCAGCCGACGGCGACGGTGAGGAAGACGGGACCGTGGGCGTATCCGGCGGCGACGTAGGCGAGGGTCGCCGCCGCCACGCCGAAGACGACCGGGACGGGGTGGCGGTGGCGCAGCAGGAGCAGGGCGGATCCCGCCAGCAGCAGCGTACGGCCGAGGGCGTCCAGCGATTCCCGGTCCGGCTGGCCTCGCGACGCGAAACCGGAACCGACCACCACGAAGACGGCGAGGAGCAGCGTGGACCGCCAGGGCAACCCGCTCCCGGGCTCGCCGCCCGCCCAGCGCGGGACGTCCGGGCCAGCCCATGCCTCGCGCGCCCTGGCAGGAACGCCCCGGGGGTCTCGTCTCCGGGGCGGACCGCCGTGACCGGGTGTCCCGTGTGCGTCCATGCCGCCACGCTAGACGCGCCCGGGCCGCCGGGGCGTCAGCCGGGCGTGGTGATCACGCGTACTCCCGGGGGAGTACGCCGTCCGAACCCGGCGTGCGCGGCCGCCTTGCGCGGCCGCCTTGCGCTGCCGGGGCGGCTGCGGAGGGCGTGGGGCGGCGTGGGGCCCGTCCGGCAGGGGTGCGGGTTCGGCGCTGGGTGCGAATGTGGGGCTGCGTCCGGGGCTGGGTCCGGGGCTAGGCCCGTCCGGTCCGGGGCTGGGTTGGGGGGGCCGGACCCGGGGCTAGGTCTGCGGCTATGTCCGGGGCTGGGTCCGTCCGGTCCGGGGCTGGATCCGCCCGGTCCGGTGCTGGGTCCGGGGCTAGGCCCGTCCGGTCCGGGGCTGGGTTCGGGTTCGCGCCGGGCGCTTCGTCCGGGGCAGCAGGCCGACCTCGTGGGCGAGGCGGGTCGCGGCCGACGTGAAGAAGGTGTCGCGGTCCTCGACGATCCTGTTGAACTGGCCGAACACCTCGAAGGACACCAGACCGAACAGCTGGGACCAGGCCGCGACCAGCGTGACGGCGAGCGCGGGCGGCAGGTCCGGGGCGACGTCGGCGGCGAGGCGCTCGGCCTCGGGGCGCAGCTCGGGGCTGAGCGGCGGGAGGGCGATGCCGTCCGCGGCGAGGGCGTCACGGGCGATGGCGATCAGGACGAGCCCGACCCGGGAGGCGGGGCCGACCGTGTCCTGGGGGGCCGTGTAGCCCGGGACCGGGGAGCCGTAGATGAGGGCGTACTCGTGCGGGTGGGCGACGGCCCAGTCGCGGACGGCCCGGCAGACGGCGGTCCAGCGGCCGATCGGGTCGTCCGGTCCCGCCGCCCCGTCGGCTCGCTCGGCCGCGGCGCCGACCGCGTCGTACGCGTCGACGATCAGCGCCGTGAGCAGGTCGTCACGACTGGGGAAGTAGCGGTAGAGCGCCGAGGAGACCATGCCGAGCTCGCGGGCCACGGCACGGAGGGAGAGTCTGGCGGCGCCTTCGGCGGCGAGCTGGGTGCGCGCCTCGTCCTTGATGGCGGCGGTGATCTCGATGCGGGCGCGGGCACGGGCCCCCTGGACACTGGTCATGGCAGCAGTCTGCCACTTTCCAGAGAGCGGCGCACCAAAAAGAGAGCAGCGCTCTTGATTCGACACACCGCTCCGTGCACACTGATCTCAAGCGAGAGCGGTGCTCACGAATATGAGCGCCGCTCCCCCCGAAAGCTCCCCGCCGTGCCGAAGGAGTCCCACGATGACGTCGACGCCGTACTACCGCCAGGGCAGCCCGCTCGCCATCCGTCTCAACGGCATCGTCGGCTGGCTGGCCCGCCACGGCATCAGCCTCCTCGGCTCCGCCGAGCTCTCCGTGCGGGGCCGCAAGAGCGGCCGCATGCAGCGCATCCCCGTCAACCCGCACACCTTCGAGGGCGCGCGGTACCTGGTCTCGGCGCGCGGCCACTCCCAGTGGGTCCGCAACATGCGGGCGGCGGGCGGCGGAGAGCTGCGCGTCGGGCGCAGGGTCCGCGCCTTCACGGCGACCGAGATCGCCGACCGCGAGAAGCTGCCGATCCTGCGCACCTACCTGGAGCGCTGGGGCTGGGAGGTCAACCAGTACTTCCAAGGGGTGACGGCCGCGTCCTCCGACGCGGAGATCCTCGCGGCCGCCCCCGACCACCCCGTCTTCCGCATCACGACGGCCGAGTGAGCCGACGGCCCGGAGAACCGACGGCCCGGAGAGCCCCCAGCCCCGACCGCCGCCAAGGGCGGCGCATCGGGGCTGGGGCCGTACGACGGGCGAGGTCGTCTCCTCGCCGCTCCTGCTCCTGATCCTGCGGAATCGTTCGCTCAGGGCGTCTCGGGGGTGGCCGGAGCCGCCGCGCCCTTCTCGCCTACCGGGTCGTCGACGGACTCCGTGTCCGGGCCTTCCGCGGAGCGCGGTGCGGCGCCCCTGGCCGCGGCCGTACCGCCCGTCGCCGCCATCCGGCGGTCCAGGAGGTCCAGCCCCCGGCGGGCCAGCCCGTTCGAGCGGACGAGCCCGGCGAGCGTGGTCGAGCCGCGGGTGATGTCCGTGAAGGCGTTCCAGGCCGGCCGCAGACCGGTGATCGCCGCGTGCAGCAGACCGGGCCTGCGCTCGAACAGCGCGAGCATCCGCCGCCCGACCGCCATCTCCACCCCGAGACCGGCCTTGATGGCGAAGGCGTAGTTCAGGGCCTGGCGGCGCGCGTCGACGGCGTCGTTCGCCTCGGCGATGCGGACCGCCCACTCCCCCGCGAGCCGGCCCGAGCGCAACGCGAACGAGATGCCCTCGCGGGTCCAGGGCTCCAGCAGGCCCGCCGCGTCTCCGCAGACCAGGACGCGGCCGCGGGAGAGCGGAGAGTCGTCGCTGCGGCAGCGCGTGAGGTGACCGGACGAGACCGCCGGCTCGAAGCCCGCCAGTCCGAGGCGGGCGACGAAGTCCTCCAGATACCGCTTGGTCGCGGCGCCCTCGCCGCGGGCCGAGATGACACCGACGGTGAGCGTGTCGCCCTTGGGGAACACCCAGCCGTAACTGCCGGGCATCGGCCCCCAGTCGATGAGGACCCGCCCCTTCCAGTCCTCGGCCACCGGCGGCGGCACGGGGATCTCCGCCTCCAGGCCGAGGTCCACCTGGTCCAGCTTGACCCCGACGTGTGCTCCTATCCGGCCGGCGCTGCCGTCCGCGCCGACGACCGCCCGCGCGAGGACCGTCTCCCCGTCGGCGAGGACCACGGCGACGGTCCGCCGGTCCGGGACGGCGGGCCCGTGCTGCTCGACGCGCGAGACGGTGACCCCGGTCCGCAGCTCGGCGCCCGCCTTCTGCGCCTGCTCGACCAGACCGGCGTCGAACTCGGGGCGGTTGATGAGCCCGAAGAGCATCCGGCGTGAGCGTCGGGTGCGGGCGAAGCGGCCGTTGTGGGAGAAGGTGACGGCGTGCACCCGGTCCTGGAGCGGCAGTTCGAAGCCCGGCGGGAGCGCGTCGCGGGACGGGCCGATGATCCCGCCGCCGCAGGTCTTGTAGCGGGGCAGTTCCGCCTTCTCCAGGAGCAGCACCCGGCGTCCGGCGACCGCCGCGGCGTAGGCCGCGGAAGCGCCGGCGGGACCCGCCCCGACGACGACCACGTCCCAGACCCTCGGCGCGCCCTCGGGGAACACCGTCTCCACCCCGGCCGCGGACTCCAAGCCGTCCCCGGACTCCGGCTCCACGCCGGTCCCGAACTCACCACCACTCTCGGGCAGCGACTCCCCGGCGCTCTCGCGTGCCGGCTCGCCGCCGGTACCGGAGACGGACTCACCGCGGTCCGCGGCCTCGGAGCCGGTCGCCCCGTCGGCGTGGGGACGGTCCTGGGATCGAGCCTCGGGACGGGCCTCGGCCCGCGTCTCCGGCGTGTCGGATCCGGCCGGCGCCCCCGGGGTCTTCGACCCGGCCGGCGCCTCGGGGGCCTCGGACCCGGTCCCCGTCTCCCGGGCGGCGAAGGCCGCTTCCGACTCCGCCGCTCCGGCGTCTGCGTTCTCGCTGCTCACGATGTGCTTCTGCTCCTGATCCGACCGGTGGTCCCTGCTCTGTACGGCATCCTACGGCGCGGCCCTCGACGGCCCGCGCCGTAGGATCGACCGCACGTTCGCCGTACCACCGACATACGGCGACGCCACTCATAACGTCGCACCCACCAGGAGCGTGCCCATGACCGCGAATCCGATCGCCGAGACCGTCGCCGGACTCATGCCCCGTGCCAAGACGGAGCTCGCGGAGCTGGTGGCCTTCGAGTCGGTGGCGGACGAGGCGGTGGCGCCCCGCAGCGAGTGCGAGGCCGCCGCCGCATGGGTGGCCGACGCGCTGCGTGCCGAGGACTTCCGCGAGGTGGCGCTGCTCGACACGCCCGACGGTTCGCAGTCGGTGTACGGCGTGCTGCCCGGCCCGGCCGGCGCCCCGACCGTCCTCCTCTACGCGCACTACGACGTGCAGCCGAAGCTGGACGAGTCGGCGTGGCTGACCCCGCCGTTCGAGCTGACGGAGCGGAACGGCCGCTGGTACGGGCGTGGCGCGGCCGACTGCAAGGGCGGCTTCATCATGCATCTGCTGGCGCTGCGTGCGCTGAAGGCGAACGGCGGGGTCCCCGTCACCGTCAAGGTGATCGTGGAGGGGTCGGAGGAGCAGGGCACGGGCGGTCTGGAGCGTTACGCCGAGGCGCACCCCGACCTGCTGTCCGCCGACGCGATCGTGATCGGCGACACCGGCAACTTCCGGGTCGGACTGCCGACGGTGACCGCGACCCTGCGCGGTATGACGATGATCAGGGTCCGGATCGACACCCTCGAAGGCAACCTGCACTCCGGCCAGTTCGGCGGGGCGGCGCCCGACGCGCTGGCCGCGCTGATCCGCGTCCTGGACACGCTGCGCGCGGAGGACGGCTCCACCGTCATCGACGGTCTGCCGGCCGACGCGGAGTGGGAGGGCCTGCAGTACCCGGAGGAGGAGTTCCGCAAGGACGCCAGGGTCCTGGACGGCGTGGACCTGCCGGGCCACGGCACGGTCGCCGACCGGATCTGGGCGCGTCCGGCCGTCACCGTCATCGGCATCGACTGCCACCCGGTGGCGGGCGCGACGCCGTCGATCCCGTCGACCGCTCGCGCGCAGATCAGCCTGCGGGTGCCGCCGGGCCAGGACGCCGCGGAGGCGACCCAGCTGCTCTTCGCCCACATCAAGAAGCGGGTGCCGTGGAACGCCCGGGTGAGCTTCGAGCAGATCGGCCAGGGACAGGCGTTCAGCGCGGACGTGACCAGCCCGGCGTACACCTCGATGGCCGAGGCGATGCGGATCGCCTACCCCGGTGAGGAGATGCAGTCCTCGGGCATGGGCGGTTCGATCCCGCTGTGCAGCACCCTCGCCGCGCTCTACCCGAAGGCGGAGATCCTGCTGATCGGTCTGAGCGAGCCGGAGGCGCAGATCCACGCCGTGAACGAGTCGGTGTCCCCTCAGGAGCTGGAGCGGCTCTCGGTGGCGGAGGCGCACTTCCTCGTCAACTACGCGCGCTCGAAGCAGGTCTGACCGGTACGGAACCCCAGCCGGCGCGGCGGTCGGGGGTTGCGCGTTCGGCGAAGCCCGCCGAGAGCGCAGGGGCGTACGGCGGACGGGCGCGGAGGCGTTCGTCCGCCGTACGGACCTCATCGAGATCACTTCGCGGCCGCACGCGCTGCGCTCCTCCATCGGCCAGGCGTATCCGTTGCGGGGTGGCGAGGAGCCGGCGCCGGCCGACGCCGGGCGGGTGGGGTCGGCCGACCGAGACGACCCCCAGGGCCGGGGCCTGCGGACGACGCCCGCCCGGCCCTTGCGACGACGCCCGTCCGCGCCTGCGGGCGGACGGCGGTACCGACGGACTCTCCCCAGGGCCGCGCCTGCGCGCCGGGCCGGGGCGCCCGGTCCGCGGCTCAGCCGACGGGCACGCCCGCCTCGAGGTTCAGGACCGTCCCGCGTTCCCGGGCGCGCAGGGCCCAGCGCAGGCGCTGGTAGCGGACGGGCGGGAGCATCTCGGCCGCTTCCTCCTCGGTGACGAAGCGCCAGCCGCGCAGTTCGGCCCCGGGCAGCAGGAGTCGGTCGGCCCGGGCGGCGGGGAGCGTGCCGCCGTCGAAGAGGAGCCGCAGGCCGCCGTAGCCGGGAGGCTGCGGGCGTTCCCAGTCGACGAGCAACAGCCGCGGGACGGATTCCAGTTCGAGGCCGATCTCCTCGGCCACCTCCCGCATGCCGGCGCGGGCGGGCGCCTCTCCCTGTTCGACGACGCCGCCGGGGAACTCCCATCCCGGCTTGTAGGTCGGGTCGACCAGCAGGAAACGATCCTGCTCGTCGAAGAGCAGCACGCCGGCGGCCAGGGTCTCGCCGGTCGGCTCGGGCGTCTGGACGATCCCGCACGAGATGGCGTCGCCGCTGCCGAGGGCCTCGGCGACGGTGGCCGCCGCCTCGGCGACGGAGAGCGCCGAGGTGTCGACGGCATAGGCGTCGGCGTCGAGCCAGTCGGCCCGGGCGGCCCGGAAGGGCTCGATGTGGTCCAGGGACCACCGCCGGACGCGTTCGAGGGCCTCGGGGTCGGATCCGTCGGGCGTCCGGGCGAGGATGCGCTCCCGCAGGATCGTTTCATCGGGAGCGAGCAGCACATGTCTGACCTCGATGCGGCGAGCGGCGAGGCCGCCGAATATCTCGTCGCGGTACTCCTGTCGCAGCAGGGTCATCGGGACGACGAGCACACCGCCGACCTCGGCGAGCAGAGCGGCGGCAGTGTCCACCACCATCCGGCGCCAGATGGGCAGGTCCTGGAAGTCGTTGACCTCGGCGAGTCGTTTCTGCGGAAGCAGCCAGCTCATCGCGCCGCCGATGAGCTCGGGGTCGTACAGTGTGCTGTTCGGGATCAGATCGACCAGCTCGCGCGCGGTACTCGACTTCCCCGCGCCGAACGCACCGTTGATCCAGACGATCACGATTCCCCCTCTTCGGTAGCCCCCAGTGGCTTGCCCGCAACACCCTGCCACGGAAACCCCGTCGGGCAACCGGGGGATTCGGCCGCGGCGCGGGCCTGGACGGGCCGGACGGGGGTAGGCGGAGAGGAGACGCGCACGGGAACGAACGCGCGTACGGGCCGGCGCGTAACACTTCGGGGCGGGCCGTCGTTGGACCGGTAAGGCAAGGGGGTGCGGAGATGAACCGTACGGTGTTGGAGAAGTTTCCCGCGGGAGGTCCGCGGGGCAGCTGGCCGGCCGAGGAGTTCGCCAGCGCGCGGCGGGACGAGGGCCTCCCCGCCGAAGTGATCATGGACCTGGAATCGGACGCCTTCCTGGTCATCGTCGAGCAGCGGACGGCGCGTTCGGGTCCTGCCCGTCCGCCGGCGGCGCGCACGGCGGGCCGCTGACGGTACGGGCAGCCCCCCGGGGCTGCCCCGTCATCCCGCCGCCGGGGCGCCGTCCCGGGTGTGCGGAGAGGCTGCCGCCGCCGCGCCGAGGAGACCCGCGTCGGTGCCCGTGAGCGCCGGGGCGACCTCCAGATCGCGGACGAACGACAGGGTGGCGTACGACCGGAGGCTGCGGCGCAGCGGGGCGAAGAGGACCTCGCCCGCACCCGCCACTCCCCCGCCGATGACGGCGATGTCGATCTCGACGAGAGTGGCGGTGGCGGCGATTCCCGCGGCGAGTGCCTGTGCCGCACGCTCGAAGGAGGCCACGGCGACCGGCTCCCCGGCCCTCGCCGCGGCGGCCACCGCCGCGGCCGAGGTGTCGCCGTCCGACCCCGGGCGCCAGCCGTTCCGCAGGGCGCGGCGTGCGATGTGCGGGCCGCTGGCGATCCGCTCGACACACCCGCGCCCGCCACAGGCGCAGGGGTCGCCGTCCAGATCGACGCTGATGTGACCGATATGGCCGGCGTTTCCGGTGGGCCCGGGGTGCACCCGCCCGCCGAGCACCAGACCGCCGCCCACGCCCGTGGAGACGACCAGGCACAGGGCGTTGTCGTGGCCGCGAGCCGCGCCGCGCCAGTGCTCGGCCGCCGTCATGGCGACGCCGTCGCCGACCAGCGTGACGGGCCGCCCCCCGGCCGCCCGCCCCACCCGCTCGACGAGCGGGAAACCACGCCAGCCGGGGATGTTGACGGGGCTGACCGTGCCGGTGGAGGCGTCCACCGGGCCCGCGCTGCCGACGCCCACCGCGTGCGCCGAGACCCACAGAGGAGACCCGGCCAGCTCCTCCAGCACGTCCTCCACCGCGCGCATCACCGTCTCGCCGTCCTCCCGCGCGGGCGTGGGCCGCTGCGCGCGGACGAGGATCCTGCCTTCGCCGTCCACCAGCGCACCGGCGATCTTGGTGCCGCCGATGTCCAGCGCGACGACGAGGCCGGCGACGAGGTCGGTGTGCATGGCGCGATGTCTCCAGGAGGGCAGCCGGGACGATGATCGGTGTAACCTCCAGTCTCCCTCCCTATGACAACGTTGTCCAGGGCCTATGCTCGACAACATCACGACGGCACCCGCCGAGCCGTCCGACGAGACAGAGGATCTGCGCACCGTGGCCGACAACGCCCGCCATCCCGAGCACCGTTACGGCAACCGGCCCACGATGAAGGACGTCGCGGCCCGGGCCGGAGTGGGGCTCAAGACGGTCTCCCGGGTGGTCAACGGCGAACCGGGGGTGACACCGGACACCGAGCGGCGGGTCCAGGAGGCCATCGACTCCCTCGGCTTCCGCCGCAACGACAGCGCGCGCGTGCTGCGCAAAGGGCGCACCGCCTCCGTCGGCCTGGTCCTTGAGGACCTGGCCGACCCCTTCTACGGTCCGCTCAGCCGCGCGGTGGAGGAGGTCGCCCGCGCCCACGGGGCGCTGCTCATCAACGGTTCCAGCGCGGAGGACCCCGACCGGGAGCAGGAGTTGGCCCTCGCGCTGTGCGCCCGCCGGGTCGACGGGCTGATCGTCATCCCGGCCGGCTCGGACCACCGCTATCTCGAGCCGGAGATGAGGGCGGGTGTCGCCACCGTCTTCGTCGACCGCCCGGCGGGAGGGATCGACGCCGACGCGGTGCTCTCGGACAGCTTCGGCGGGTCGCGGGCCGGAGTGGCGCACCTGATCGCCCACGGCCACCGCCGGATCGGCTTCATCGGTGACCGGCCGCGCATCCACACCGCGACGGAGCGGCTGCGCGGCTACCGCGCGGCGATGGAGGAGGCGGGCCTGGAGATCGACGCCTCCTGGGTCGCGCTGGGGCCCACGGACCCGGAGCGGGTCCAGGAGGCGGTCGCGGCGATGCTGTCGGGACCGGAGCCGGTCACGGCACTCTTCGCCGGCAACAACCGGGTCACGGTCACGGCCGTCCGCGCGCTGGCCGGGCGCGAGCACCCGGTGGCCCTGGTGGGCTTCGACGACATCGAACTGGCCGATCTGCTGGGCATCACGGTCATCGCGCAGGACGCGGCGGCGCTGGGCCGCACGGCGGCGGAGCGCCTCTTCCGCCGCCTGGAGGGCGTCGACGAGGCCCCGGCTCGGGTGGTCCTGGGGACGACGCTGATCCCACGGGGTTCGGGCGAGATCGCGCCGCCGGCCTGAAGCGTGCCGCGAAGGGAGCGCCGTCCGCCCGAAGGGCGGACCCCCGCGGCGGCCGGTACGTGCGCTCGCAAGGCGGAGGGCCATCCTCGTACGGGGCGTACCCGGCGGATCCCGACCGTGCGGTGAGCGGGCGTGCCGAGCGTCGCGGGGCAGGCGGTCCTTCGCGACACACGTGGCAGCGTGCCGCAGAAGGTTGTGTCCGGAGTGCCCGCGCGGCCTGCCGTTCGGGTCAGCAGACGGGGAGTCCGGGCACCGGCCCGTCGTTGTCGCCGCCCTTGATGTTCACGACGTTGACGTACACGCCTGTGTTGCCGCTGTCGTCGTCCGTCCGGGCCCACCAGACGTTCGTCCACTGACCGTGGGTCTCCCGCCGTCCCAGGTCCGCCTGGCAGTAGAAGTAGTTGGTGCCCGCGTTCAGGACACCCGTCTCCGCGCCCGCGTGGCTGTAGGACGTCGAGGTGCGCCACACCTGGCAGTCGTAGGTCCCGCCGCCACGGGAATGGCATGCCGGCGCGGGCTGCGCGGCCTGCCCGCCGCCGCCCGTCGTGCCCGCGCCCCCGCTCGTACCACCTCCGCCCGACGCACCGCCGCCGTTGGTGGTGCCGCCGTCCGTGCCGCCGCCGGAGCCCGGCAGTGGGGCCTTCGACGTCCCGGGCGAGGAGGGCCGGGCGGACTTCGTCGTGCCCGCCCGCGAGGGTTGCGCTGAGGGGTCCGCCGACGGCGCGCCGCCCGGGTCAAGGACCCGGCCGGGGCTCGCGCCGGGGCCGCGGGGGGACGGCTGCTCTCCGGCCGATCGCTCCTGCTTCGTGCCGGCGCCCTGGCCGACGAGGGCGTAGGTCACCCCGCCGCCCGCCAGGAGCACGGCGGCGACCGCGGCGGCGATCAGCGCCCCGGAGCGGTTGCGGCCGGGCTCGCGCCGGGCCGCCGCGGAACCGGCCGGACGACCGGCCGGGGCGTGTCCGGCGGACGGGAACGCGCCGCCCGGCCCATTGGCGGTGGCCGCGGCCGGCGAGGCGACGGGACCGAAGCCGCCGGGGCGCCCCGGCACGGTGGCGAACCCCGCCGCGTTCCGCTCCTCCTCGCCGAACCCGCCCGCGCGGCCCGGCGCGGCGCCGGAACCGGCCCCGCGTCCGGCCTCCGTGGCGAGCCCGCCCGCCCGCGCCGCCGCCGGGCCGAGCCCTTCCGCGTGACCCCCCTCCGCCGCGGACACTCCCGCCGTCGCGGGCAGCTGCGTCCCGGAGGTCCCGGAGTGCGCCGGCGCCGGGCCGAAGCCCGGAGGGCGGTGGGGGACGGCGTTCGGTTCGGTCGGAACGGGTCCGGAAGGCGGGGCCGATGAGGTGGCCGGGCCGGCCGGGACGGGGCCCCCGCCCTGGGCTCGGGCCAGGGCGTCGAGGAGCCGGGCCGCCGATCGGGCGTCGGGGCGCCGAGCGGGGTCCTTGTCCAGCAACTGCCGGAGTACGGGTTCGAGGGGACCGGCACGGCGTGGCTCCGGCAGGGGCTCCACGACGATGGCGTTGAGCGTCGACCAGGTGGAGGTGCGGCGGAAAGGCGAGGCCCCCTCCACGGCCGCGTAGAGCGTGGCGCCCAGCGCCCAGACGTCGGAGGGGGGCCCGGGCTGCTGCCCCTGGGCGCGCTCGGGGGCCAGGTAGTCCAGCGAGCCGACGATCTCGCCGCTGCGGGTGAGGTGGGTGGCCGAGCCGTCGCCCGGGTCGTCCATGGCGGCGATGCCGAAGTCCGTGAGGACGACCCGCCCGCTCCTGTCGAGGAGGACGTTGCCGGGCTTCACGTCCCGGTGGAGCACACCGGCCTCGTGCGCGGCGGCCAGCGCCTCCAGGACGGCGGCGCCGATCCGGGCGGCCTCGGCCGGTTCCACGACTCCGCGCTCGTTCAGCACGTCGTCGAGCGAGGGCCCGTCGACGAGCTCCATGACGATGACGGGGCGGCCCTCGTGGTCGGTCACGTCGTGGACGGCGATGACTCCGGGGTGCCGTACGCGCGCCGCCGCCCGCGCCTCGCGCCGCATCCGCAGGCGCAGATCGGCCAGTTCCGGTCCTGACGCGTCGTTGTACGCCCGCAGTTCCTTGACGGCCACCTCGCGGCCGAGGACCTCGTCGACGGCCCGCCAGACGACGCCCATGCCGCCCCGGCCCAGTCGGCGCACGACGCGATAGCGGCCGGCCAGCCGCTCGTTCTCCCCCGAAGA
Organism: Streptomyces sp. NPDC053755; assembly: GCF_040677675.1. Classification (NCBI taxonomy): domain Bacteria; kingdom Bacillati; phylum Actinomycetota; class Actinomycetes; order Kitasatosporales; family Streptomycetaceae; genus Streptomyces; species Streptomyces sp. NPDC053755. The sequence continues at coordinate 102,558 of NZ_JBFASK010000005.1, forward strand.
CACCGATGCCCCGTTCTCTGTCGGCTGCGTGGAACGCGTACAGGGTACGGGGCCCGGTGGTGGCCTCGGGGCCGGTGGCCCCGCCCGTCAGGGGGCGGTGGTGGTCAGATCGCCTCGTCGCGGTGCGGCGAAGCGGTCCAGGTCGGCCCGGGTCAGGCCGGTGAGGGACTCGACCTCGGCGGTGTCGAGGGCACCGCAGTCGATGCCGCGCAGGAGGTAGGAGCTGAGGGCCTTGGCGGTGGCGGGCTCGTCCATCACGTCGCCGCCCGCGTGGTTGGCGTAGGCGGAGATGCGCTGGGCGGCGGCCTCGAAGCCCTCGCGGTAGAAGGCGAAGACGGCGGCGTAGCGGGTGGGGATGTGGCCCGGGTGCATGTCCCAGCCCTGGTAGTAGGCGCGGGCGAGGGCCCGGCGGGTAAGGCCGTAGTGCAGGCGCCAGGCTTCGTGGACGTGCTCGGTGGAGCCGACCGGGAGGACGTTGGTGGAGCCGTCGGAGACCCGTACGCCGGTGCCGGCGGCGGCGACCTGCATGATCGCCTTGGCGTGGTCGGCGGCCGGGTGGTCGCTCGCCTGGTAGGCGGCGGACACGCCGAGGCAGGCGCTGTAGTCGAAGGTGCCGTAGTGCAGTCCGGTGGCGCGGCCCTCGGCGGCGTCGATCATGCGGGCGACGGCGGCGGTGCCGTCGGAGGCGAGGATCGACTGGCTGGTCTCGATCTGGATCTCGAAGCCGAGGCGGCCGGCGTCGAGGCCGTGGGCCTTCTCGAAGGCCTCCAGGAGGCGCACGAAGGCGGAGACCTGCTCGGGGTAGGTCACCTTGGGGAGGGTGAGGACCAGGCCGTCGGGGAGTCCGCCGTTCTCCATGAGGCCGGTGAGGAAGATGTCGGTGGTGCGGATGCCGCGGTCGCGTACGGCGGCCTCCATGCACTTCATGCGGATGCCCATGTACGGGGCGGCGGTGCCGTCGCGGTACGCCTCCGCGATCAGCCGGGCGGCGCGGGCGGCGTCGTGGTCCTCGTCGGTGCCCGCGTAGCCGTCCTCGAAGTCGACGCGGAGGTCCTCGACGGGCTCGCGCTCCAGCTTGGCCCGTACGCGTCCGTACACGTCGGCGGCGAGGGCGTCGGGCAGGCCGAGGACGGCGGCGAAGGACTCCGCGTCGACGGCGTGCTCGTCGAGGGCCGCGAGGGCCTGGGCGCCCCAGGAGCGGATGGTTCCCGCGTCGAAGAGGTTGCCGGGGACGTAGACGGTGTGGACGGGCTGGCGGGTGCCGGGGTCTCCCGGGTAGCGGCGGTCCAGCTCGGCGTCCACGGCTGCGAGGGAGGCGCTGATGTCCTCGCTGACCGCGCCCGCGAGGCTCGTTGCCACCTTCTCCTGCTGGCCCATTCCCACACCCTTCTCTTTTCCGCTTCACGGAATCAACAATCCGTATAGCGAAGTTAGTAGCCGCTCGGGACCTGCGTCAATGGGTGTCCGAAACGGCCGGGGGCCGCACGGCGAGAGATCACCGTGCGGCCCCCGGGCCCGAAGAAGCGCAGGTCATGCGCGTCAGGTCAGCCCTTGCGGGACTTGACCTCCGCGGTCAGCTGCGGGACGACCTCGAAGAGGTCGCCCACCACGCCGTAGTCGACCAGGTCGAAGATCGGGGCCTCCGCGTCCTTGTTGACGGCCACGATGGTCTTCGAGGTCTGCATACCCGCGCGGTGCTGGATCGCACCGGAGATGCCGGAGGCGATGTACAGCTGCGGCGAGACCGACTTGCCGGTCTGGCCGACCTGGTTGGAGTGCGGGTACCAGCCGGCGTCGACCGCGGCGCGCGAGGCGCCGACCGCCGCACCGAGGGAGTCCGCGAGGTCCTCGATGATGTGGAAGTTCTCGGCACCGTTGACGCCACGGCCGCCGGAGACCACGATCGCGGCCTCGGTCAGCTCCGGGCGGCCGGTCGACTCGCGCGGGGTGCGCGCGGTCACCTTGGTGCCGGTGGCCAGGGCGCCGAAGGAGACCGTCAGGGCCTCGACGGTGCCGGCGGCCGGCGCGGCCTCGACGGCGGCCGAGTTCGGCTTGACCGTGATGACCGGGGTGCCCTTGGAGACGCGGGACTTGGTGGTGAAGGAGGCGGCGAACGCGGACTGCGTCGCGACCGGGCCCTCGTCGCCGGCCTCGAGGTCGACGGCGTCGGTGATGATGCCGGAGCCGATGCGGACCGCGAGGCGGGCCGCGATCTCCTTGCCCTCGGCGGAGGACGGGACGAGCACGGCGGCCGGGGAGACCGCCTCGTACGCGGCCTGCAGCGCGTCGACCTTCGGCACGACCAGGTAGTCGGCGAACTCGGGGGCGTCGGCGGTGAGGACCTTCACGGCGCCGTGCTCGGCGAGGGCCGGGGCGGTGGCCTCGGCGCCGTTGCCCAGCGCGACGGCGACGGGCTCGCCGATGCGGCGGGCCAGCGTCAGCAGCTCCAGGGTGGGCTTGCGGACGGCTCCGTCGACGTGGTCGACGTAGACGAGAATCTCAGCCATGGGACTTCAGTCTCCTGCGAACGAAAAGGGGCGGACGGAACGGCTCGCGCGAGCCCTTAGATGAACTTCTGGCTCGCGAGGAACTCGGCCAGCTGCTTGCCGCCCTCGCCCTCGTCCTTGACGATCGTGCCGGCGGTGCGCGCGGGGCGTTCGGCGGCGGAGTCGACCGCGGTCCAGGAGCCCTCCAGGCCCACTTCCTCGGCCTCGATCTCGAGGTCGGAGAGGTCCAGGGACTCCACCGGCTTCTTCTTGGCGGCCATGATGCCCTTGAAGGACGGGTAGCGCGCCTCGCCCGACTGGTCGGTCACGGACACGACGGCCGGGAGGGAGGCCTCCAGCTGCTCGGAGGCGGTGTCGCCGTCGCGGCGGCCCTTCACGACGCCGTCCTCGATCGTGACCTCGGAGAGCAGCGTGACCTGCGGGACGCCCAGACGCTCGGCGAGGATCGCCGGCAGGACACCCATGGTGCCGTCGGTGGAGGCCATACCGGCGATGACGACGTCGTAGCCGGTCTTCTCGATCGCCTTGGCGAGCACCAGCGAGGTGCCCATGACGTCGGTGCCGTGCAGGTCGTCGTCCTCGACGTGGACGGCCTTGTCGGCGCCCATCGACAGCGCCTTGCGCAGCGCGTCCTTGGCGTCCTCGGGGCCGACCGTGAGCACGGTGACCTCGGCGTCGTCCGCCTCCTCGGCGATCTGCAGCGCCTGCTCGACCGCGTACTCGTCGAGCTCCGACAGCAGGCCGTCGACGTCGTCGCGGTCGACGGTCAGGTCATCGGCGAAGTGCCGGTCGCCGGTGGCGTCGGGCACGTACTTCACACAGACAACGATCCTCAAGCTCACGCCGGCTCTCCTACTGCATCGTCATAACTGGGCTGCCTTGTTGCTCGCAGCATAGGCGCCTGAAGGGCGGGTTTCCGGTCGGGGCGGCTTGCGCCCCGGCGAAAATATTACTCGCCAGTACAGCCAGTTCGTTACCAGTAAGCAAGCGCTCAGGCATGTGAGTTTCGCAACGCCCGGCGGCCGGTGGCGAGGCGGGCGACGCCGCCGACGGCCCGCCTCAGTCGCGCAGGGCGTGGAAACGGCCCTGGTGGTACAGCAGCGGCCGGCCCGCTCCGGCGGGGTCGCCCGCGACCGCCTCGGCGATCACGATGCGGTGGTCCCCGGCGGGGACCTTCGCCACCACCCGGCACACCAGCCAGGCGAGGACGCCGTCGAGGACGGGAACGCCCTCGGGCCCCGGGCTCCAGCGCGTGTCCCCGCCGAACCGGTCGGCCCCGCTGCGCGCGAACGTCTCGGCGAGCTCCCGTTGATGCTCGCCGAGTATGTGCACGCCGATGTGTTCGGCCTCGGCCAGCACGGGCCAGCTCGACGACGCGGTGCCCACGCCGAAGGAGATCAGGGGAGGTTCGGCGGCGACCGAGTTCAGCGAGGTGGCGGTGAAGCCGACGGGGCGCTCTCCCCTGGCGGTGATGACCGCGACCCCCGCGGCGTGCCGCCGGAAGACGGAGCGGAGGAGATCGGGTGAGGCCGGGCGGGGGGCGGGCACGGGGCGGAGCTCGGGCGAAACCGTCATGGAACTGTCCTTCGGCGAGGGCGTGGTGCGAGGGGTCCGGGGGTTCTCAGACACCCGGACAGCGCGCGCTCGCGTGGCGGACGAGGTCCACGTGGACCCGCCCGTGGAGAAGGGTTTCCGGTGGCAGCACCGTGTCAGCCTGACGATCGTCCGCGGGCGCAGTCAAGTGCGTACCGGCATGTGGGAGATGTGTCACCGCGTCAGACCGCCCGGCCGAGAGCCGCGATGACGTCCGCGCGGCGGGGCTGCCCGGCGGCCCGGACGACGACCCGTCCGGCGCGGTCGAGGACCAGCACCGTGGGGGTGCGGACGATCCCCAGCGCGCGCACGAGGTCGAGCCGCTCCTCGGCGTCGATCTCCACGTGGCCCACCCCCTCCACCATCTCCGCGACCTCGGAGAGGGTCCGCCGGGTGGCGCGGCAGGGCTGGCAGAACGCCGTGGAGAACTGCACGAGCGTGGCCCGCTCCCCCAGCGGCGCGCCCAGGGCCCCGTCGTCGAGGGTCCCGACGCCCGGCGCCCGGACTCCCGGCGTCTCGACGTCCCGCACCCGGACATCCGGCTCCTCCGGCCGCCCGTCCATACCCGTACTCCCCTCGCGCCGTCCGCTCTCCCGTGTCGCTCCCTGCAGCGTCCCACGGCACCGTTCGATTCCCGCCACGGCCACCGGGCGTGACGAGAATCTCCCTGTGCGAAGCCGTCAGGACTGGTACCCGACGCCCACATGGGGCACGATCTGCCCAAAGCCGAAAACCTACGGCCGCGTAACTTCCGCCGGGAGAACCCTCCCCAGGCACAGAAGAAGGGGTTCCTCTCAGATGGCAGAACTCGTCTATCGGCCGGTCATCGGCGCCGCACTCACGATGTTCAAGGCGCTCGACCTCAAGATCGACACGCAGGGTTCGGAGCACATCCCGCGCACCGGCGGCGCGGTGCTGGTCAGCAACCACATCAGCTATCTGGACTTCATCTTCACGGGCCTGGCCGCGCTTCCGCAGAAGCGCCTGGTGCGCTTCATGGCCAAGGACTCGGTCTTCCGGCACAAGGTCTCGGGGCCGCTGATGCGCGGCATGAAGCACATCCCGGTGGACCGCGCGCAGGGCGAGCACGCCTACCGGCACGCGCTGGAGTCGCTGAAGGCCGGCGAGATCATCGGCGTCTTCCCCGAGGCGACCATCTCGCAGTCGTTCACGCTCAAGAGCTTCAAGTCGGGCGCCGCCCGGCTCGCCCAGGAGGCCGGGGTCCCGCTGATCCCGATGGCGCTCTGGGGGACACAGCGCGTCTGGACCAAGGGCCGTCCGCGGAACTTCAAGCGCAGCCACATCCCGGTGACGATCCGGGTGGGCGAGCCGATGGAGGCGCCCGCGGACCAGTACGCGGGCGCCATCACGCGGCGGCTGCGCGAGCGCGTCCAGGAGTTGCTGGAGGCCGCGCAGCGCGCCTATCCCGTGCGCCCCAAGGACGCGAGCGACACCTGGTGGGTGCCGGCGCACCTCGGGGGCACGGCTCCGACCCCGGCCCAGGTCAAGGAAGCCGGCTGACCGGACCCTCCCGGTCCGGGAGGGTCACTCCGGGGTGCCGACCGTGATGCGCGCCCCGGGGCTCAGCTTCTCCAGCGATTCGGCCAGCTCGGTGCCGGCCGCCACGAGCTCGGCGTGCGTCATGGGGACCAGCGACTCCAGCAGGAAGATCGCGTTGACCGTGGTGTCCTCGATGCGGGTGCGCGGCCCCTGGCGCCAGTTCCATCGGCGGCAGGTGACGCCGGCGTCGTCGCGCCAGACGATCTCGCCCGGCTCGGGGTGTTCCACGGTCTCCTCCCCGCCGGCCATGGTCACGAACGGCTCGTCGCCCACGGCCCGCACGAGCCTCATCTCACCCTGGATGCGGTCCAGGTCCTCGCCGCCGACCGGGATGAGGTGGGCGACGCTGATCGCGTTGTAGGCGTCGACGAGACGGCTGATCCTGGGCAGGCCGCCGTCCGCGAGCGCCCGCTTGGCGAGCGCCTCGGCGGAGTTGCGGGTACGCGACGGCTTGGCGCCGAACGCCGTGTAGGCCGCGCGCCAGGCCGCGATGTGCGGGTCCTTGTCCGGTGCGGCGCCGTCGAGGCGTTCCGCGAGGCGCCGGGCGGCGTCGTCGAGCAGCGCCGAACCGGTCTCGTCACTCGGCCCGTTGACGAGACCGTGGGCCTCGACGGCGAGGTGGGTGAAGCCGGGCACGAGGGCACGCACCTCGTCGGACACGGTGAGGGTGAGGGGCATCGTCGTCCTTGCGTCAGAGTTCCGTCGGAAGGGTCCGCGAGAGGTACGGCAGGTCGTGAGCGGAGGTCAGCGCGCTCAGAACGGCCGGATGCGGTTCAGCGTACAACACCGGCGAGTCCAGTTCATTGGACTTTGGATTCGGATGGAACGGCAGCCGCTCGCCCCTCACGGAGAACGCGGCGGAGCGCCCCGGCTCGCCGCCGCGGGGGTCCTGCCGGTGCCAGGTGGACGTACCGGGCAGCCGGACGGCGACGAGACCGTGAAGGACCTCGAACTTCTGGTAGCAGAGGGCCGTCGGGATGCCCTCGGCCCTGAGCAGCGCGGCCAGGGCGTGCGCCTTGGCGTAGCAGATGCCGGTACGCAGGGCGAGGACATCGGAGGCCCGCCAGGTGACTCTCGTGCCCCCCGTGTCGAAGGAGTGCGGGATGGCGTCGCGGACGAACGCGAAGGCCGATTCTGCGTATGTGTATGCACCGGAGCACCCCGCGCGGAGCCGGGAGGCGACTTCCCGGACGACAGGGTGCTCATGGTCGATGACATCGCCTGCGGCGAGATAGGCGGAGATTTCCGGCTCTTGCTGGCTCAGTTCCATGCGCCAGAAGCATAGGAAAGCGACCGACTGGAATCAATGAGTTTCCAGTCAGTCGCATTCCTATGCAGAGCGAGCCAGGAGCCTAGCCGGCCGCCATCTCCTCCTTGAGCGCCTGGAGGAAGGCGTCGACGTCGTCCTCCGTCGTGTCGAAGGAGCACATCCACCGCACGTCGCCGGCGGCCTCGTCCCAGAAGTAGAAGCGGAAGCGCTTCTGCAGCCGGACGCTGACCTCGTGCGGGAGCCGGGCGAAGACCGCGTTGGCCTGTACCGGGTGGAGGATCTCCACCCCGTCGACCTCCCGCACACCGGCCGCCAGGCGCTGGGCCATGGCGTTGGAGTGCCGGGCGTTGCGCAGCCACAGGTCCTTCGCGAGCAGCGCCTCCAGCTGGACGGACACGAAGCGCATCTTGGACGCGAGCTGCATGGACAGCTTGCGCAGGTGCTTCATGTGGCTGACCGCGTCCGGGTTCAGGACGACGACGGCCTCGCCGAACAGCATGCCGTTCTTCGTGCCGCCGTACGAGATGACGTCCACGCCGACCGCGTTGGTGAACGCCCGCATGGGGACGTCCAGGGAGGCGGCGGCGTTGGCTATCCGGGCGCCGTCGAGGTGGACCTTCATGCCCTTGGAGTGGGCGTGCTCCACGACGGCGCGGATCTCCTCCACGGTGTAGACCGTGCCCAGCTCGGTGTTCTGGGTGATCGAGACGACCTGGGGCATGGCCCGGTGCTCGTCCTCCCAGCCCCACGCCTGCCGGTCGATGAGCTCGGGGGTGAGCTTGCCGTCCGGCGTCGGCACGGTGAGCAGCTTGAGGCCGCCCATCCGCTCGGGAGCGCCCCCCTCGTCCACGTTGATGTGCGCGGACTCGGCGCAGATCACGGCACCCCAGCGGTCGGTCAGCGCCTGGAGGGCGGTGACGTTCGCACCCGTGCCGTTGAAGACCGGGAAGGCCTCGGCGGTCGGCCCGAAGTGGCTGTGCATGATCCGCTGGAGGTGATCGGTGTAGTCGTCCTCGCCGTAGGCGATCTGATGACCGCCGTTGGCGAGGGCGATGGCGGCGAGCACCTCCGGGTGGGCGCCGGCGTAGTTGTCGCTGGCGAAGCCCCGGACCGACGGGTCGTGGTGACGACGCGCGTCGGTCCTGGAGGGCGTTGCCGGGGTCACGGCTTGGGGGTCAGCCACAGACGCTGTCCATTCACTTCCTGGGCGGGCCGGTCCCAGACTCCGGCGATCTCGTCGGCCAGATCCTTGACGTCCGTGAAGCCCGCGAACTTCGCGTTCGGTCGCTCGGCGCGCATGGCGTCGTGCACCAGTGCCTTGATCACCAGGATGGCAGCCGCGGCCTTGGGCCCGGCGTCGCCCCCCAGCTTGCGGAAGTCGTCGCCCATGGCGAGGGTCCAGGCCTCGGCCGCGGCCTTGGCGGCGGCGTAGGCCGCGTTCCCCGCGGTGGGCTTGGAGGCGCCCGCTGCGCTGACGAGGACGTACCGCCCACGGTCGCTGCGCGTCAGCGGCTCGTGGAAGGCGAGCGAAGTGGCCTGGACGGTCTTGATCAGCAGCCGCTCCAGGAAACTCCAGTCGGCGAGCTCGGTCTCGGCGAAGGTGGAGCTGCCGCGCCAGCCGCCGACGAGGTGGACCAGGCCGTCGATCCGGCCGAACTCCTTCTCGGTCTTGTCGGCCCAGTCGCGTGCCGCGCCGAGGTCCGTGAGGTCGACCGTGTCCCCGACGACGGTGGCGCCGCCGTGGGCGTACCGGGCGGCGTCGACAGCCTCGGCCAGCCGCGCCGGATCCGCGTCCGAGGCGACGACGATCGCACCGGCTTCCGCGAGCCGCATCAGCGCGGCCCGGCCGGCGGGGCCGGCCGCTCCCGCGACCGCGATGACGGCACCTTCCAGCGGTCCGCCGTTCCCGTTGCCGTTCATGGTCGTCGCCTCCTCCGTGACAGGGTTCACGCGGCAGCCTGCTCGGCCCGCGAAGCGTTCACGGCGGTGATGCCCTTGGTGGAGGCGATCACACCCTTGAGCTTCTTGGCCAGGGCCTCATAGAACATGCTGAGCGGAAACTCGTCCGGAAGCACGTCGTCGACGAGCTTGCGCGGCGGCTGCGTCAGATCCAGGGCGTCGGGCCCCTTGGCCCAGCGCGAGCCGGGGTGCGGGGCGAGGTAGGTGGAGACGAGCTCGTACGCCTTGAACCAGTGGACCAGCTTGGGGCGGTCGATGCCGTCGCGGTACAGCTTCTCGATCTCCGCGCAGAGCTGGTTGGTGACCTCGGGGGCCCGCTGCCAGTCGATCTTGAGCGTGTTGTCCGTCCAGCGCACCACGTCGTGCTTGTGGAGGTACGCGAAGAGCAGCTGACCGCCGAGGCCGTCGTAGTTGCGGTTGCGGTCGCCGGTGACCGGGAAGCGGAACATCCGGTCGAAGAGCACGGCGTACTGCACGTCACGGCCGTGGGCGTTGCCCTCGGCCTCCAGCTTCACGGCCTCCTTGAAGGCGGTGAGGTCGCAGCGCAGCTCCTCCAGGCCGTACATCCAGAACGGCTGGCGCTGCTTGATCATGAAGGGGTCGAAGGGCAGGTCGCCGTGGCTGTGGGTGCGGTCGTGGACCATGTCCCACAGCACGAAGGCGGCCTCGCAGCGCTTCTGGTCCTCGACCATGGCGGCGATGTCCTCGGGCAGCTCGATGCCCAGGATGTCGACGGAGGCCTGGGTGACCTTGCGGAAGCGGGCGGCCTCGCGGTCGCAGAAGATGCCGCCCCAGCTGAAGCGCTCGGGGGCCTCGCGCACGGCGATGGTCTCCGGGAAGAGCACGGCCGAGTTGGTGTCGTACCCGGCGGTGAAGTCCTCGAAGGTGATGCCGCAGAAGAGCGGGTTGTCGTAGCGGGTGCGCTCCAGCTCGGAGAGCCACTCCGGCCAGACCATGCGCAGCACGACGGCTTCGAGATTGCGGTCCGGGTTGCCGTTCTGCGTGTACATCGGGAAGAGCGCCAGGTGCTGGAGCCCGTCCACGCGGTCGGCGGCCGGCTGGAAGGCCAGCAGGGAGTCGAGGAAGTCGGGGACCTCGAAGCCGCCCTCGACCCACTTGCGCAGGTCGGCGACGAGCGCGTGGTGGTAAGCGGCGTCGTGCGGGAGCAGCGGGGAGAGCTGCTCGACGGCGGCGACGATCCGGTCGACGGTGAGTTCCACGAGGGCGCGGGACGGCGCGTCGTCGGCGTCGAAGTCGATGGAGCCGTCCTTGCGCTGCCAGGGACGGATCTCCTCCACGGCCTTCTTGAGCTCGGGCCAGGCAGGGTGGTCGATCACCGGGGCGGAGAGTGATATCCCCCCAGCGGTCACGTCCTGCACAAGAATTTCCGTCATTCCTCTTCCTCCACAGGAGAACCTCGCGTCAGGACACCGTATCCATGACTGGCTTCTCCATACAAGAGGAGCAAGAGAGATTATCCTGCGCACCCCCATGGTCACCGTGAATTTTCCTGCCGTACGGGGTTTGAGCGAGCGCATCGGTGGCCATACGGGGCAGCGGGGCAGGGGTCCCTTGAGTCCCGGGACGGCTCGCCCCGCTGCCCGGCGCGCGTGCGCTTCCCTCTTCGGCCCCAGCCATTAGGCTGCGCCCCCACCGGGAGACCGGAGGGACCCGGTCCCGGACATCGACGGAAGCGAGAAGATCTTGAGTTTCCTCACCATCGGTCATCGCGGAGTCATGGGCGTCGAACCCGAGAACACCCTGCGTTCCTTCGTCCGCGCCGAACAGGCCGGGATGGACGCCATCGAACTGGACCTGCACCTGAGCAAGGACGGCGCCCTCGTCGTCATGCACGACGCGGACGTCGGACGGACCACCGACGGCAGCGGCCCGATCGCCGAACTGACGCTGGCGGAGCTGCGCGAGCTGGACGCCGGCGAGGGGGAGCGCGTCCCCGTCTTCGAGGAGGTCCTGGACGCCGTGCGCGCGCCGATCCAGGCCGAGATCAAGGACACGGCGGCGGCCAGGGCACTCGCCGACGTGATGCTGCGCCGCGGACTCGCCGACCGGGTGGAGGTCCTCTCCTTCCACGACGAGGCCCTCGCCGCGATCTCCCGGCTGGTCCCCGGCGTCCGGACGGCGCTCGTGGCGGACCGCTGGGAGGCGGACGTCGTGGACCGCGCGAAGACGGTCGGAGCCGCCGCCCTCGTGCTCAACATCCGGCACCTGACCCTGGAGACCGTGGAGCGGGCCCACGCGGAAGGGCTGCGGGTCATCGGCTGGGTGGTGAACACCCAGGAGCACCTGCGCCTGGTCCGGGCGCTGGAGCTCGACGGGGCGACGACCGACTATCCGGAGATCCGCCGCACCGGCCGGTTCACCGCCTAGGAAGTGTCGGGGCCGGGACAGTTCCGGCGGCCGGCTCCGACCGGGGCGGGCTCGGACCTGAGACAGGCCCGGGGCGGAGACGGCTCGGACCGAGGGTGGACGCGGACCGGGGCCCACGACCGAGGGCGGACGCGGACCGAGGGCGGACGCGGACCGACGGCCGGATTCAGACCAGCGGCCGGATTCAGACCAGCGGCCGGATTCAGACCAACGGCTTGACCAGGAGTTCGAACTCGAGGTCGTCGCGCTGCGGCACGCCGAAGCGCTCGTCGCCGTACGGGAACGGGGTCATCCGTCCCGTACGGCGGTAGCCGCGCCGCTCGTACCAGGCGATGAGCTCCTCGCGGACGGAGATCACCGTCATGTGCATCTCCCGCACGTCCCAGATCTCGCGGACCCGGCGCTCCGCCTCGGCGATGATCAGACGGCCGAGACCGGCGCCCTGGAGCTCGGGGCGGACGGCGAACATGCCGAAGTAGGCGGCTTCGCCGCGGTGTTCGAGCTGGCAGCAGGCGACGATCGCGCCGTCGCGCTCGACGACCATGAGCCGGCTGCCCGGAGTGGTGATGACCGCGCGCACGCCCTCCTCGTCGGTGCGCTGACCTTCCAGGATGTCCGCCTCCGTGGTCCAGCCGCCCCGGCTGGAGTCGCCCCGGTAGGCCGACTCGACCAGCGGCACGAGCACCGGGACGTCGTCCTCGACCGCGTCGCGGTAGCTGATCCGTCCGGTCTCCTGGGGCACGGCGGTGTCCATGGTGTTCGGTCTCCCCTCGGCGCGCTGATCGATCGGTGGACGCGATCGGGCCCCGAGCCTAACGCGAGCCGACGCGCTCCCCCGTGTACACCCCCGCGCACCTCTGCGCTCGCGTGCGACCCCGTGAGGCCGGGCATGCAGCCTGGGACCGAACGGCACCGTCGAAGGGGGAGGTGTGGCGTGCACGGACCGGCGTTGTCGGCCTGGCCGGCGTGGTTGTCGGTGGCGCTGTGCGGGGCGAGCGGGGTGTACTGCCTGCTGCGGACACGCGGCCGCGCCGGTGAGGAGCGCAGGACGGCCGGGAGCGAGGCCGTGATGGGCTTCGGGATGGCGGCGATGGCGCTCCCCGCGGCGGTGCTCACGCCACCGGCGTGGAGCTGGGCGCTGTACGCGGCGGTGTTCGGCACGGCGGCGGTGCGCACGCTGTTCGCCTTCCGGCGCGGCGGACATCACGGACACCACCTGGTGGGCTCCTCCGCCATGGTCTACATGGCGGTGGCGATGGCCTTCCCCGCGTCCGGAGCACACGGGGGGCACGGGGGGCACGGCACGGGGGGCGTACCGCTCCTGACGGGTCTGCTTCTCGCGTACTACACGGTCTACGTCCTGCGCTCCGGGGCGCGGCTGGTGCCGGTGCCCCTGCCTGCGGGAGGCCCGGCGCCGTTCCCGCCGTCGGCCGCGGACTCCGGGGCGGAGTTCACCCGGGTGTGCCGCCTCGCGATGGCACTGGCGATGCTGGTGATGCTGCCGACGCTGTGAAACCGTGGCGTACGTCACTTGCCGTGCGAGGTCATACCCCCGGGTAGCACCGCACTCATAGGCTGACGGCATGTTGGTCTCCCTCGCGCTGCTCGGGCTCGGCGTCCTGACCGCTGTCGTGGCCCCGCGACTGCTGTCGCGGTCCGACTGGGCGGAGCGCGAGCCCGTCGTGGCGCTCTGGGTCTGGCAGTGCGTGGTCGCGGCGGTCCTGCTGAGCTTCGGGCTCTCGATGACGTTCAGCGCGGCGGCCGCCTGGCAGGTGGTCCGGGGGCAGGTCTTCGCGCCCGCGCCGCGCGGAGTGCTCGAAGCGTACGAACTGGGCACGCACCAGCCGTGGTCGGCGGTGCTCGCCGTCGTGCTGGCCTGCGGCGGCCTGTGGACCGGGGCGATGCTCGGCCGGGAGATCAGCCGGGCGCGGGCCCGCCGCCGGCAGCGCCGTCGCGAACTCCTCGTCCGCTCGCCGCTGCTGCCCGGCGAGGAGCCCGAGGGCGAGCGGCTGGTGGTCCTCGAGGGCGAGCGCGCGGACGCCTGGATGCTGCCCGGCGCCGCGCCCCAGCTGGTCATCACGACGGCCGCGCTGCGGAGGCTGAAGGGACGCCAGCTGGACGCCGTGCTCGCGCACGAACAGGGACACGCCCGGGCGCGGCACGACTGGCTGCTGCACTGCTCGGCGGCGCTGGCGGGCGGCTTTCCCGGGATCCCGGTCTTCGCGGCCTTCCGGGACCAGATGCACCGGCTGGTGGAGCTGGCCGCCGACGACGTGGCCTCGCGTCGCTTCGGACGGCTGACGATCGCGCTCGCCCTGGTCGAACTGAACGAGGACCGCGGGGTGTTCGGGCCCGGTCAGGCGCCGGACGCCGATCTGCCGCACCGGGTGAACCGGCTCCTGACGGCCGCGCCGCGCTTCACGGCCGGACGCCGCCTGCGCCTGACCGCCGCCGCGGCGCTGGTCCCCGTGGTGCCGGTCCTGGTCGCGTTCGTCCCGGCGTTGAAGGCACTGGGTTAGGGCCTTCGTTTGCATCGGGCGGGTCCGGCGCGAGTCGGAGGGCGGGGCACGGTCGCGCCCGCCGGAGTACTTCGCGCGGCTCGGGGAAGATCGTGGCATGCGCTCCTCCGCCGTCGTCTCCGGTGTCCTGGCCGTGTTGCTGCTCGCCCTGGTGGCGGCCGGCTGGCCTCCGCTGCTCTCCCTGGACCGATCGGTGTCGGAGTCGCTCCACGAGAGCGCCGTCGCGGAGCCCGGCCTCGCCCGTCTCCACCGGATTCTGAGCGATTGGGTGTGGGACCCGTGGACGATGCGGGCGCTGATCGCCGCCGCCGTGGTGCTGCTGTGGCGGCGGCGCGAGCGGTGGCTGGCCCTCTGGCTCGTGGGGACGAGCCTGGTGGCGGCGGGGGTGCAGCAGGGGGTGAAGGCGGCGATCGGCCGGGAGCGGCCGAGCTGGCCCGATCCGGTCGACACGGCCCACTTCGCCGCCCTTCCCTCGGGCCACGCGATGACCGCGATGGTGAGCTGCGGCCTGCTGCTGTGGGTGCTCGCGCTCCACTGGCGGGAGACCTGGCGAGGCTGGAGCGTCCTCACCGTCGCCGCCGTGGTGTCCGTGCTGGGCGTGGGGTGGACCCGGGTCTACCTCGGGGTGCACTGGCCTACGGACGTGGTGGCCGGCTGGCTGCTGGGCTGGAGCTGTACGGCTGTGGCGATCATCACGTACCGCCGGAACGGGGCGGAACGGGACGCACGGGGCGTTCCCGGCGGCAAGGGGAGGAGAATGGGGGAAACACACTGAAGCCGCCTGTCCTGGACGATCCCCCGCGTCGCCCAGAACAGACGGCAAACCCGCTGACCAGGCACGAAGGCGCGACAGCAGGATGCGCTGAGTATATTGGCTGCGAGCCAGTCAACGCAGGAGTCCAGCATGTCCCCGCGTAGCGCATCGGTCAATGAAGAGCTTCGGAGGCGTTCTCGCGAACGGCTTCTGCAAGCCACCGTCGAGCTGGTCTCCGAGCGCGGCTTCGAGGCCACGACCCTGGGCGACATCGCCGAGCGGGCCGGCTCGGCGCGCGGGCTGATCTCGTACTACTTCCCCGGCAAGCGGCACCTGCTGCAGTCGGCGGTGCACCGTCTGATGCATCTGACGCTGGAGGAGGCCCTGGAGCGCGAGCCGCGCACCGAGGACGGGCGGGAGCGGATGGCCCGCGCGATCGACGCGATCCTGGGGCTGGCCGTGAACCGGCCGGTGCTGATGCGGACGCACATGGCGGGCATCCTGCAGGCCCAGGGGTTCGTGCAGTGCGACGAGCAGCAGCGGCTCGCCTTCCTGCTGCGGGACACGGTCACGCGGTACGGCGTCCGGGACGTGGACACGGAGTATCCGCTGCTGCGGGCCCTGCTGATGGGTGCGGTGGTGGCGGTGCTGCTGCCCGGCGCGCCGATGCCGGCGACGCGGCTGCGGGCAGAGCTGTTCCAGCGGTACGGGCTCGACTGGGACATGGGGATGCCGCCGGACGGAGGTCCGCCCGACGGCATGCCGCACGACCGGTCCGGCGCACCGGACCGGGTGCCCCGTCAGTCGTCGAAGTCGTCGAAGTAGTCCGGCTGGGTCTGGACGTTGAGTTCGTGCATGCGGACCCGCTTGGCGGCGTCGGTGCGCCGGTCGTCGAGCCGCAGGACGTCGAAGCCCTTGGCCATGTCGTTCGAGTAGATGTGGCCGTTGTAGTAGTACGCCGACCAGGTGCCGCCGCCGACCAGCGAGGTGGCCGACAGGGGGCCGCGCTCGAAGTACGCGATCTCCTTCGGCTTGCGGGAGTCGGTGAAGTCCCAGACGGAGACGCCGCCCTGGTACCAGGACTGGACCATCAGGTCCTTGCCCTTGACCGGGATCAGCGAGCCGTTGTGCGCGACGCAGTTCTCGGTGTCGGCCTGGTGGCGCGGGATCTTGTAGTAGCTGCGGAAGACCAGCTCACGCCGGTCCCCCTTGCCGACGATGTCGTAGATGCCGTCGGCGCCGCGGTTCGGACCGACGGCCGCGTTGCAGGTGGCCGCGCCGCCGCCGCCCAGCTCGTCGGTGAAGACGACCTTGTTCGCCTTCTGGTTGAAGGTCGCCGAGTGCCAGAACGCGAAGTTGACGTTGTCCTGGACCTGGTCGATGACCCTGGGGCGCTCGGGGTCCTTGATGTCGAAGAGGATTCCGTCGCCCATGCAGGCGCCGGCCGCCAGGTCCTTGGAGGGCAGCACCGTGATGTCGTGGCATCCGGTGGTCTTGGAGACGCCCGGGTTGGTCGGGCCGCCGGGGTTGCCGCCGCCGTCCGGGCCCTCGCCCGGGAAGAGGACGGGGAAGCCGACGATGGCCGCCTTCTCGGGCGACTTGCGGGGCACCTTGATGACCGTGATGCCGTCGTGCGGCGGCTGGCAGTCCGGGAACGCGGCGTTGGGCGAGTACGAGGAGACGTAGACGTAGACGTTCTTGCGCTCGGGCACCAGCGTGTGGGTGTGCGAGCCGCAGGCGGTCTCGACGGCGGCGACGTACTTCGGGTTGCGGATGTCGCTGATGTCGAAGATCTTCATGCCCTCCCAGGAGGACTTCTCCGTGGCCGGCTGACTGGTGCTGGCACAGGAGTTGTCGCTGCGGGAGGAGTCGGTGGAGAGGAAGAGGAGGTCGCCGGAGACGGAGATGTCGTTCTGCGATCCGGGGCACAGCACCTGGGCGACGGTCTTCGGGTCGGACGGCTTGCTGATGTCGAAGATCCGGAAGCCGTCGTAGTTGCCGGCGAAGGCGTACCTGCCCTGGAAGGCCAGGTCGGAGTTGGTGCCCTTGAGCGCGTCCTTGGGGATGTTGGCGAGGTGCGTGATGTTGTCCGTGTGGACGATCTCGTCCACCCCGGGTATCTCGCCGCTCTGGATGGCGGACCGGGCCTCGGCGGCCTGCTCCGCGGTGACGGTGCCCCGCACGGTGGCGTCACCCGGATCGGGTGTGGCGGCCGCGGGGCCGGCTGCGAGCAGGCTGACCAGCAGTCCGGCGGCGGCGGTGGCCACACCCAGACCTCTGGTCCGTGCGCGCGGAGTTCGCGTGGTACGCAACGAAGTCACTCCGTCCTCCCTTGTGTCCGTTCACGGTTGAACGGTCATTGGACGTCGGCAGTATCGTCCTTGCCGTGCACATCTCAACAGATGGCAACACAGACGTCATGAAGGATTTCGCTCGGCGACCGGAACAGGCGTGCCGGGAACGGGCACGGGGAACGGTCACCTCGCTCCTTCGTCCGCCCTCTTTCCGGAAACCCCGCGAAGTCCCCCTGGAGGTCGCCTTGTCGAACCACCGCATCCGCGGAGCCGTCGCCGTCGCACTGAGCGCCGTGACCGTCTGGGCACTGGCCGGCTGCGATGCGGGGCCGGACCGGGACGTCGCCGGCGCTCGGGGCTCCACCGGTCCGGCGGTGGTGGCTCCGGGCAAGCCGGGCGAGGAGGCGCGGCGCATAACACCGGAGGAGGCGGCCCGGCTGCTGCCCGACGACAAGCCCAACGCCGCGGACTTCACCTACGCGCAGATGATGATCGTGCACCACCGGCAGGCGCTGACCATGACCGCGCTCGCCCCGCGGCAGGCGGAGTCGGCTCAGGTGAAGAAGCTGGCGGAACGGATCGCGGCCGCGCAGCAGCCGGAGATCGGTGCGATGGAAGGTTGGCTGAAAAACAACGGTGGGCCGCGTCCGCAGAAGGGGCACGACCACCACACGATGCCGGGGATGGCGACCGAGGCCCAGCTCGCCGAGCTGCGGAAGACCAGGGGCAAGGCGTTCGACGAGCTGTTCCTCAGGCTGATGATCACCCACCACGAGGGGGCGGTGGCGATGGCGGCCGAGGTGCTGGGCGAGGGGAACAACGTCCTGGTGGAGGAGATGGCGAGCGACGTGATCGCCCAGCAGACGGCGGAGATCAACCGGATGCGGTCGATGTAGGGCCGGACGCGCTCGGGGGCGGGCAGGCCGAGGCCACACGGACACGGTCCGGGGCGGACACGGTCCGGGGCGGACACGGTCCGGGGCGGACACGGTCCGGGGCGGGGCGCATGCGGGCCGGTGTGGAAACGGTCCAGCTCGGGCACGCTCGAGGGCCAGTGCGGGCACGGTCCGGGGCGGGCACGACGCGGTCGAGGGCGGGCCGGGCGGGCGTCCGGCTGCCACACCGGCCTCCCGCGCCCGGCCCCGCGGTGCGATGCTGGAAGCCTCTCGGCGTGATGCCCGCGGCGGGAAGGAGTACGGCCGTGCTTCGAGTCGCTGTCGTCGGTTCCGGGCCCAGCGGGGTCTACACCGCCCAGGCGCTGGTCCAGCAGTCGGCGGTACCCGACGTCCGGGTGGACGTCCTGGACCGGCTGCCCTGTCCGTACGGGCTGGTGCGGTACGGCGTCGCGCCGGACCACGAGAAGATCAAATCCCTCCAGCAGAACCTGCGGACGGTCCTGGAGGACGAGCGGATCGGCTTCCTCGGCAACGTCGAGGTCGGTGCGCGCGGCCTGTCCCCGGCCCGGCTGCTGGAGCTGTACCACGCCGTCGTGTACTGCGTCGGCGCGGCGCGGGACCGGAGGCTCGGGGTGCCCGGAGAGGACCTGGCCGGCAGCTTCTCGGCGACGGACTTCGTCTCCTGGTACAGCGCGCACCCCGACGCCGCCGGCAACGGCTTCGGGCTCGGCGGGCGCTCGGCGGTCGTGATCGGGGTCGGGAACGTGGCGGTGGACGTCGCCCGGATCCTGGCGCGCGGCCCGGAGGAGCTGCGGGCGACGGACGTCCCCCGGGACGCCCTCGCGGTGCTGGAGGCCAGCCGGGTGCGCGAGGTGCACGTGGTGGGCCGGCGAGGCCCGGGGCAGGCCAAGTTCACGACCAAGGAGCTGCGGGAGCTGGGCACGCTCCCGGGAGCCCGGGTGCGGGTGGATGCGGCGGACCTGGCGCTCGACCCCTCGTTCGCCGACCCGACAGGTCTGTCGCCCGCGAACCGGCGGAACCTGGAGGTCGTCCGCGGCTGGGCGGCGGCGCCGCCCGCGCCGGCGGCGGTGCGCACCGTGACGCTGCGGTTCTTCCTGCGCCCGGTCGAGCTGCTCGGTGAGGACGGCCGGGTGGTCGCGGTCCGCTTCGAGCGCACCGAGCCGGACGGCACGGGAGGCGTGCGGGGCACGGGACGGTACGAGGAGATCGCCGCCCAGCTGGTGCTGCGGGCTGTCGGCTATCAGGGAGTGCCGCTCTCCGGGCTGCCCTTCGACGAGGCCAGGGGGACGGTCCCGCACGCCGCGGGCCGGGTACTGCGTGGCGGCGTGCCGTCCCCGGGCGAGTACGTGGCGGGCTGGATCAAGCGCGGCCCCACGGGTGTCATCGGGACCAACCGTCCCTGTGCGAAGGAGACGGTGACGTCGCTGCTGGCCGACGCGGACGCCCTCGCCGGGCGGACGGTGGCGCCCGACCCGCTGTCGGCGCCGCGCGACCTCGGCCACGACCCGGTCGCCTGGCCGGGCTGGCTCTCCATCGAGAGTGCCGAGGCGGCCCTGGGCCGCTCGCTCGGACGCGGGCGGGTGAAGATCGCGGACTGGGCGGGCCTGCGCCGGGCGGCCCGGCCGGACGCCGCCTGAACCTCGGCGGAGGAGTCCCGTCCACCTGCCGACACGGCACGGCCGCCGGCGGGCGTGCCGTGCGGGACGCCCCGCGAGCCCGGCGCGCCCTGCACCGTGGGCGGGCCG